>JAGQXQ010000024.1 GCA_020436535.1 Phaeodactylibacter sp. | reverse complement strand
TACACGTCCCACTCCTCCTACCAAATCCCGCCTCAATCCCGCCAAAGAAAAGGAAAGAGCGCCAGGCCGACCCCCAGCAGCATCAAGTCAATAGCCAGCAGGATAAGTATATCGTTCTGCACCGCCGTATCCTGCATAAGCCGGAGGGCATTGGCTGAGAGCTTGATCAAGGTCATCAGAATAGGGATGACCAGCGGGAAACTCAGGATGGCCATCAGCGTAGCATTGTTGTCCGCTTTGGAGGAAATGGCGGCGATAAAAGTAAAGGTGATGGAAAATCCGATACTACCCAACAGTAATGCCAGGAAAAACTGCCCCGTATCCTTCACCGGGCTGCCGGCCACCAGGCTGAAGCCCAGCCAGGTCAGCAGGCTGAGCGCCAGGAGCAACAGGATGTTGTATATGACCTTGGACAGCAGGACGGATATGGGGTTAGCCAGGCTGAAATAGTACAACTGCCGGGCGCCGTTCTCCTGCACAAAGCTCTTCACGATGGCGCTGACCGACGCAAACAGGATGATGATCCAGAACAGCGCGTTCCACACATTGGGCTGTATCTTCTGGAAGGCCATATACACGATGAATATGGTAGAAAAGACATATAGCAGTATGCCGCTGATGGCGTAACTGGTGCGAAGTTCCAGGCGGATATCCTTGCGAAGGAGGTGGCCAATCTCTCTGATTATTTCCATGAGGCGAAAATAGGGAATTTCGTCGACGGCCCTAAGGCGGATAGCCGGAATTTCATTTGAATACCAATGTGCCAGTAACGCCATAACTCTTTCTCTCTCATTGGCAAATTCCCTCAATTTGCCTATCTTTTCGCCAAATTAGTACAAAGCAGAAAAGCCAACCCTGATTTTCATCCCCAAAACTGTGCTTGAACGACCATGCAGCGAATTCTTTTTTTTCTGACCTTTACCGCCATTTTGGCCGCTACTTTACCGGCCATTGCCGAACCGGATTATCACATCACCGAGGCTATGCCGGGAGATGGTATCTATTCTATGCTTCGCCGTTATGGACTGGATCAGTACTCCTGTAATTTTGATCAGTTCTACCGGCTGAACAACCTCCGGAAGAACGGGCATCTGATCGTAGGCAGAAAATACCAATTGCCCATTCTCATCTACACCTTCAACGGCAAAACCATCCGGTCCAGCATTGGCATCAACGATTGGAACACCGCCCTGCGGATACAGAAATACAATGAGCTGATGCTGGAAAGGAACATGCGCCCCGAATCCTTCAAGAAGGACCGCGTACTTTGGGTACCTTTTCACGAGCTGAACTGCCCGAACCCCGACCTGGAAATCCCTTCTCCTGTAGAGAACTCTCCGGAAGAAGAGCGGCCTACCAGCAGCACGGCTGTCGGCAACCGCAAATTCCCCATCTTCGGCCCAAAGTATGCCTACACCCCATTACTGAGTAACAAGCTCAAGGGCAAAGTATACTACATCGTCAGCGGCCATGGTGGCCCCGACCCCGGCGCGATGGGCCGCAGGGGCGACTACACGCTCTGCGAAGACGAATATGCCTACGACGTGGCCCTGCGCCTGTGCCGAAACCTGATCGCCCATGGCGCCACCGCCTACATGATCACCCGCGACGATAACGATGGCATCCGGGAAGGTAAATTCCTGGAATGTGATTACGACGAAGTCCTCTGGGGAGGTGTCAAAATGGTGCGCCAGCAAAAGCCCCGCCTCTTCCAGCGCTCCGATATTATCAACCAGCTCTACGAACAAAACCGCCTGGCGGGCGTAACCGAACAAACCTCCATCATCATCCATGTGGATTCCCGAAGCAAAGGAGAACGCACCGACGTTTTTTTCTACCACCACTCCTCCAGCCCAGCCAGCCGCAGTATCGCCTTCGACCTGCTGCGCTCGCTAAAACACAAGTATAAGCAATACCAAAAAACGAGAGAATATCGCGGCACCGTAACCGCCCGGGATCTCCACATGCTAAGGGAAACCAAGGTCAATTCCGTTTACATCGAGCTGGCGAATATCCGCAATACCTACGACCAGCAACGGATCATCGTCGAAAATAACCGGCAACTGCTGGCAGACTGGTTGTTGGAGGGGGTGATGCAGTGAGAAGGCTAGGAGAATATTGGTGGATAAGTGAGGGCACTCCGGAAACTCCAG
>JAGQXQ010000631.1:2525-7908 GCA_020436535.1 Phaeodactylibacter sp. | reverse complement strand
AAGATATAAAGATAATTTTTCTCTCTTTTTCTACTAGCTTTTTCAGCTAGTTTTTTCGTACATGTTCATGGGATTATAATTATGATAAGTCGTATTACCGAGACAGGTGATGCGACTTATTTTTTTTCCCACCTCCGATATGTCATATTTCTGCCAGGAATACCGTTTAATTGGCCAATTAATATAATAAATTCACCTCTCTCCCTAGAATATGTGTTATAAAACTATTAATTTTACGGAAACTTCAACTAAACACCTCTATTGCGGTGTTTATGTAATGAAAAGTTTGCCGGTGTTGAGGATGTTAAGTTTCTATCATCCGTAAAATAAAGGCAGGCTGTTTGAGGTTTATATTTGAACCTGACAAACACTCCGAAGGGAAACTCAGGTTCAGCTGAAAGAGAAGGAATTCTCCGGTAAGCCATCAGGAAGACATTCATGTTCATGGGATTATAATTTGTTAGTAGTAGGTCGTATCACATTCTTTTGTGATGCGACTTTTTTTTTCTCAGAAAAAGAGCCGGATATTGATTGATTGTTTAAAGTAAAATTTGTTTCTTTGTAGTCAGAGTAAGTGTTAACCCAAATCAGATATCAATTACTACCCTGTCCATCCCCTTGGATTAGCCTTTCGGCTAAAACGGCCCTTCACAAGTTACCCCCCCAATCGCAAGATAAGGAGCCGTTGTTTCTTTGGTTTCCAGGAAAATAATAACACCTGGGTGAGTTTGGTTTGTCCTTAAAAAAGGCAATCCTACCCTCATCCTGGCTTGACTTTTGTCAGGAATTATTTACCGATAAAGGTACTGCCTTCTCCTGGAATGGACATCTGGCCAACCTGTTGCCCCTTCTTGCAGAGCCGCTTCCTCCGGTAAAATTAATTTTGTTAAGCTACAGCCGAACTAATGATAGCGTGCTATCGTAAAAGTACTTCAGAAGCATATATTTATTCAGCTAACAAATTATAAACCAGATGTGTAGAACTCTACTTACCAATGCGAGTCGCCACTTTACCTGGAAGCTTCAGCATCCAAGTAACCGATTATTACTCATTCTACCTTTCGCCCTTTTGATGCAGGTAGCAAGTGCACAGTTCAGTGTCAGCCTTACCGTCACTGAACCGAATTGTTACGGGCTACCAACCGGCAGTATTACCGCCAGCGTCACCGGAGGCACCGCGCCCTTCACTTATTTATGGAGTACCGGCGCAATGGGGGCCACCTTAAGCAACATTTCTACCGGCAATTATTCCGTTACCGTAACCGATGGCACCGGGACATCCGTGATTGAAAGTGCAACCGTCACTCAGCCTACGGTCGTTTCGGTAAGCCTGTCTGCGAACACCTGCCAGATCCCAATTATTATCACCGCAACCGGGTCAGGCGGTAATCCGCCGTATACCTACTCGTGGACAACCGGTGCAACCGGCCCCGTGCTAACTGTTCCCAACGCCGGCACCTATTGTGTTACTATGACTGACCAAAACCTCTGCGGGGCTGTCAACTGTATCACTGTAGACCTCAACCCGCTCAATGTTTCTGTCACCACCAATGGGCTAACCTGCGTGGACAGCGACGATGGTGAGGTGTTGGCTGTCGTTACAGGAGGTTCACCACCTTATACTTATGCATGGAGCAATGGGGCGATTACGGCTGGCCAGACTGGCCTGGCGGTTGGTGTTTACACCGTTACCGTTACCGACTCCGGCGGCTGTAGTGATTCTGCCTCCGGAACGGTTAGCGCGCCCCCGCCATTGATGTCCAGTGTTGTTGGAACCGGCCCCGACTGTGCCGGTGGAGCCAACGGATCGGCCACCGCCACCGCCAGTGGGGGTACGCCACCTTATAGTTTCCTCTGGAGTACCGGCTCTACCAACGCCAGCATTACAGGCCTGAGCGCTGGTACCTACACCGTCACAATAACCGACGGCAATGGTTGTGATATTGTGGATATGATCACTCTCAACCCCGTTTCCAACCTTACCGCCTCAGCTACTGCCACCCCTGAATCTTGTCCTGATACGAATGATGGAACAGCCACCGCTATGGCGGTCAATGGTGTTCCACCTTATATATATTTATGGAGTAATGGCGGAGTGACGCAAACGATCACCGGCCTGACTCCGGGAAGTTATACCGTCACCATCATCGATGGTGCCGGTTGTACGGCGATGGCCACCGTGGAAGTGACTGCTGCTCCTCCGCTGGAGATCAGCCTCAGCTCCACCGATGTAACGACCTGCGATGCTGCAGATGGCACCACTACTGTCACAATAACCGATGGCCTGGCGCCTCTCACTATTTCCTGGAGTACCGGCGCCTCTACAGCTATGATCACCGGCCTGACGGGCGGCAATTATGGCGTAACGGTTACCGATGCCAATGGCTGTACTGAGACAGGAACTGTATTGATCAACGAACCCCCTAATGTTTCCGTCCTTATTATCGCTACCCCCACCTTATGCCCGGGCGACTCCACCGGTACGGCGACCGCCATCGTTTCCGGTGGCACCTTGCCCTTCTCTTTTGACTGGAACACCGGCGGTACGGGCCCGATCATTGAAGATCTGCCCGCCGGCACTTATACCGTCACTATTACCGACGCCAATGGGTGCCAGGCGATGGCCTCGGCTACTATTGAGGAATCCCCACAACTGCAAGCTATTGTCGATGGTACCGAAAGCGTATGTGGTGTCGGCTCTACCGGAGAAGCGACCGTAACGGCAGTCGGCGGCGCCCCACCCTACACCTACGAATGGAGCACCGGAGAAACTTCAGAATCTATCGATGGGCTGCCGGAGGGTACCTATACCGTCAGCATTACCGATGCCAACGGTTGCACGGCTATCGCAGAAGTGGCCATCGATATTGTCGATGACTTTGAAATAAATGTGGTAGGACGCGATGTGCTCTGCAACGGAGAAGCGACCGGTAGTATCCTGGTGATACCCAGCGGAGGTACCCCCCCCTATACCTTCCTTTGGAATACCGGCGAAACCACGAACGAGATCACCGCCCTCTCGGCGGGCACTTATTCCGTGACTGTAACCGAAGCAGCAGGTTGTACGCTGGAAAGAGTCATTGTGATTAATGAGCCGCCCGCCCTGGACCTAACGGTTTCAGGAATAAATGCGAGCTGCCCCGGCGCTAACGACGGCGCCGCTTCCGTAATCGTGGCGGGCGGTATGCCCCCTTATACCTATTCCTGGAGCAATGGCGCCACTACTGCTAATATCAATGGACTGGCCCCCGGTACTTATACGGTGACGGTGAAAGACGCCAACCTCTGCGAGGCCAATGCTTCGGTTACCATCAATGAGCCGCCGCAACTGCAAGGTGGTGTTGGCGCTTTTGACGTGTTGTGTGCCGGTGATGTCAATGGCTCTGCAATGGCCAACGTTTCCGGCGGTACGCCGCCGTATACCTATGCCTGGAGCAACGGCGCATCCGGCCAGTCTGTCAATGTGCTGGCGGCAGGCGCCTATTCGGTGACCGCTACCGACGCCAATGGGTGTATACTCGTTTTGGGTTTCACCATTGATGAGCCCGATCCGATTACCGCTTCGCTGGACGTAATGGATATATTCTGCGATGATAACAATACCGGTTCCATTACGGCAAGTGCCGCTGGTGGTACTGCCCCCTATTCCTTTGAATGGAGCAACGGCGGTTCCGGGGCCACGATCACGGGGCTATCCGCCGGTACGTATACCGTTACCATAACGGATCAAAACGAATGCGAGGAAGTAATAAGCGGTACGGTCCAGCAATTTCCGGGCCTGATGCTGAGTCCTGTTGCAACAACCCCCCAATGCTTTGGGGAGATGAACGGAGCAGCAGCAGTATCCGTATCCGGAGGCACCGCCCCGTTCACCTATCTGTGGAGCAACGGCAGCACCGACGCTCAGTTGCTCAACCTCTCCGCCGGGGTATATACCGTTACAGTGACCGATGCGGCCGGCTGCACCGGGCAGGCTACCGTAAGCGTTGCAGAGCCTTTGGAGCTCGTTGTCCAGGTATTGACGGCCGACATCACCAACGTCAGTTGTAATGCCTTCTCGAACGGTAAAGCAACGATCACCGCATCCGGAGGCACCATGCCTTATACTTATCTGTGGAGCAACGGCCAGACGAGCGCTACTGCCACCAACCTGAGCGCAGGTACCTATACGGCTACCATCACCGACGCCAACGGTTGTATGGGTACGATCAGCGTAGAGATCACCGAACCCACCGCTCTGGATATCAACGCCAGTGCTGGTGTCGGTGCTACCTGTGATGGTTCAACCGATGGCACGGCAAGCGTTTCCGCCGGTGGCGGCACACCGCCCTACAGCTACTCCTGGAGCAACGGCGCTACCACCAACAGCATCGGCAACCTGGCTGCGGGAACTTATTCCGTCACAGTAACGGATGCCAACGGCTGCACCGCCGATGACAGCGTTGTCATCGCCTCCTTCGGCAGCCCATCCTGCTCGGTTTCCATTACCAGCCAGGTGACGGAAGGCAACAACGATGGCGCATTGCAGGTAAACGTTACAGGAGGCACCGCGCCTTTCACCTACCTGTGGAGCAACGGCCGGACGACTGCCGCCATCGCCAACCTGGCAGCAGGCGCCTATTCGGTGACCGTCACCGACGCCAATGGTTGTGAGACCAGCTGTAGTGCTGTTTTGAGCAGCCCCTGTGAGAATATCACGAACCCGGGCCTTATTGGGCCCAACCAGTTCCTCTGTGGGCCGGGCAACGACCCCGCCGAGATCGTGAATATCCAATCGCCATCGGGCGGAGTGGGCCCCATTCAGTATTTGTGGATGATGAGCACCCAGCCCGGGCCGTTCAACGTACAGACCTGGCTTCCCATTCCCAATACCAACTCGCCCAATTACAACCCGCCGGTATTGTACGAAACGACCTACTACGCCCGCTGTGTCCGCCGCGAGGGCTGCAGCGTTTACCTGGAGAGCAACATCGTTACGATCGAAGTCGGTAGTGTGGCCAATGCTCAGATCAACGGCCCCAGCTACCTCTGTGTGGGTGAGCCCGCCACTTATACTGCCGGCCCAACCGGCGCCGGCGCAGTCATCAGCTGGCAGGTCAGCGGCCCGGCTACGCCAACCTCCGGAACCGGCTCACAGATAACGATAACCGCCAGTGGTTTCGGCATTGTCCACCTTACTTTACAGGTGATCGAAAACGGCTGTACCGCCACCAATATCAAGAACCTGACTGCCACCGCCAGCCCCTTATACTGCAGTGGGCAGAACCGCATGGTGCCGATCAACGTAGAGGTGGCCGACCAGAAGGAGGGGACCGTAATGGTTAGCTGGATGATGGAAGAACTACTGGCTTCTAACCACGAGTTTACGGTGGAACACTCCCGG
>JAGQXQ010000631.1:2290-2454 GCA_020436535.1 Phaeodactylibacter sp. | reverse complement strand
ACTATTATGAATTTGAACACCATGCACCGAAACGCGGACGCAACTTTTACCGTATACAAATACAGAACCCGGACGGAGAGATCTTTTTCTCCGAGATGGGGGACGCCATCCTGTATAATGATTCGGAGATAGCCATGCTCTATCCCAATCCTACAAGGGATCAG
>JAGQXQ010000631.1:0-2047 GCA_020436535.1 Phaeodactylibacter sp. | reverse complement strand
TTCTGCCGGCTCACACTAGTTGTGGATTGGGATTTGGGGGCTGCACGTTATGTGCAGTCCCCTTTTTTATCTGCCGTAGCTTTACGCGAAGGGGATTTTTTCCTACCGTATCAAAACTATATCCTCTTTCAACACTACTCTTTTCCATCCAGCAGCTCTATATCCGCTCCTCGTTAATCGCCAAAATAAATAGGATAGCCCAGAGGCCGGCACCGGGCAGGAGGCTCAAAACGAGTGTCGAGAAAAAAACATTTTTTCGAAGGTTTAAGGTCGTATTTCAAAAGACTCCAAATAATTGAAAAACAAGACATTAGAACACCTGAATTAATTTTAAGGCCGTAATTTTATTTAATCCCTATAGGATTAGTATTGTTTTATTCCCGCATAGTCCCTATACTTGTACTTGTAATCGACAAAGAGGAGCCGCCAATAAGCCGCCCTCAAGGTTCTTCAGATCTCAAAGATCTGGAAAATCTTATCAAAATGATCAGAATATGAAACCATCATCTATTTGCCGGAACGGTTGCTGTTGTTGCTGCATGGCTCTGAAGAGTGCAGGCAAGGCTGTGGTGGTTTGACCCAATTGATACCTTAACCGAACAGCCTTTCCGGAGTACCCCCGCGAAAGGCTTTACTTTTTAAACCCATGAATTCGAGCTCAATTATTCACCCAATGATAGCCTGTTGTTGTACTTGTTACAAAAGCCAGGCAGGCGGTTTTCCCGACGCCAACCTTTTGCCTCGGCTACGCCCCTGGTGTAGTCGAGGTAAAAAAGCCCTTTCGGGAGAATGCTTCTGAAAGGGCCTTTTTAATTATATGGACTGAGTTAAGCAGGTGGCAGTCCACAGGAGAGCTTGAAAGAAGTGTATCAGAAAGAAAAAAATGTTAGACAAACTTACAGAGTCAATGTTCGCCATAGTAAATTGTCAGGTGAAATATACATTCTCACCGATACACTAACCGGCCCGATACGGACGGCACATACACACCGATACACTTCCTTTTCATCGCAAATGCCAGCAACATCTACGGGTTATCCAAAAACCGTTTGATACCGCGGATACTCAGGGTTAGGAAATGGCTGGAGGCCATTCTGCCGGAAGATACCGACGAACTGCTTCAGAACCTGAATGACTTCCGCAGCCGTCTACGAGGCGACTTTTCAGAAAAAGTTCGCCAACTCAACAGCCTGACGGCTGGCTTGCTCGCTAAAGAAGAAACGGAATCGCCCGGCAAGAGCCAGGCTGTTCCAAAATCATAAAATCAAACGCTGTACCGTATGACCACCTACAGGACTATGAAAAACAATCTGCCAACGCCTGATGTAGAAAGGCTCAATGAGATCTTTACCCCGCTCCATTTTGAGGAGCGTATCCGGCTGTTGTACCAGTATTTTCGACAGCGGGAAGTGTTATTTACTTCTTCTTTTGGCACCCGGTCGGCCTTTTTGTTGCACCTGGTTTCCCGCAATCAACCCAGCCAGCCGGTGCATTTCATTGACACCACTTTCCATTTTCCGGAAACCTACCTTTACAAGCAAAAGCTGACGGGCCTGTTCGGACTCCATATCATAGATGTGGTTCCAGACTCCACCCAAAACAGGGTCACTGCTGAGGAACAATGGTGGAAGAAGGACCCCGGCACCTGCTGTATGGTCAACAAAGTGCTGCCTATGGAGGCAGTCAAGGATCGCCATAAGGTATGGATCTCCGGGCTGATGGCCCACCAAACGGATTTCCGCTCCCAGCTCCGGGTATTTGAACAGAAGGGAGAAATCCTGAAATTCCATCCTCTCATCGATATCGACGAAGGAGAATTCCTGTATCACTTGTCCTACCACCAACTACCCCGCCACCCCCTGGAAGATAAGGGATATGGGTCTATTGGTTGCGAACATTGTACTGTAAAAGGAGAAGGCCGCAGCGGCCGCTGGAAAGGACAGGCCAAGACGGAGTGTGGGTTGCATCCGTAAGACTCAATAAACCGGTGAAATTCTTGATTTTCAGTTTGGGAAGTTACCATTTGGGTACATCACCCATCAAAGAT
>JAGQXQ010000630.1 GCA_020436535.1 Phaeodactylibacter sp. | reverse complement strand
AGCTGTCCGAAAACTCCTTTCTCATGCAGTCGCCCCGTAATGAGGTTGTCGTGAAAAGCCGGAAACTTCAACCCCCAGCCGGTGAACATAAAATCGAGCAGCGCCGGCTGTCCGTTTTCTTCCACGGTGATGGCGCCGTGATCGCGCGCCCAGGTATCGTTACTCGGGCATTCCACCAGGATCAGGTTTTCCTGTACGGCATTTTTAAGAAATACCTCCACTTCTGCCCGTTGGCGGCAGGCCACCAGTACCTTTTCAAAACGGCTTACCGTTTCAATGCAGGCTACAAAACAAGGAATGACCTCATCCAACGCGTCCGCCCAGTCGCTATCGGCATGGGGGAAGGTGAATTGTATGGCGCTTTGCGGTTCCCATTCGGCGGGTAGTCGTCGTTTCATGAGTACGAAGAACTGGATTTTTAACAACAAAACCATCCATTTTTTTCAAAAAGCTTAGCTCGGCTTTAGCCATTTGTTGATGCCATATTCGAGCTTAGAAGCTGTGACTATTCCGGAACCCGGGGTCTTATTCCGGTAGGCCAGCAAGCGCTAAATTGCGGTAAGGCCGTAAAATGATATGAAAAAGACCGTTCTTCTCTTATTGACAGGCATTATTTTGTGGCCGGGCTGTAGTTCCACCCGGAAGATTAAAACAGCCAATGGCATCTCGGAGACGGATAGAATCCAACTGGGCGGGCAGGAACAGTGGGTGCTGATCCGTGGCGAAGACCTGAACAACCCAATTATTTTATTTTTACACGGTGGCCCGGGCGTTTCCGAAACGGTTTTACTACGGAAACACAATGCGGAACTGGAAAAGCATTTTACTATGGTGTACTGGGACCAGCGAGGCGCTTGTAAGTCTTTTAACCGCCATATCCCGCCTGAGTCCATGACGCTGGAGCAGATGGTGGCCGATGCTCATGAATTGATTGGTATACTCAAGTCCCGGTTCCGAAAGCAAAAGATATTTCTAATGGGGCATTCCTGGGGGACCATCCTCGGTATCCCATTAGTGCAACAATATCCTCAGGATTTTTACGCCTACGTGGGCATCGGGCAGGCGGTTAATGTTGTGAAGGAGGAACAATTATCCTACCAGTTCACTTTGGAGAAAGCCAGGGAATTGAATAATAAAACGGCCGTCAGGGAACTGGAGCAGATCGGCAAACCGATAGAAGGGCAATATTCCCCTCCCACCAATATCCGGAAACAAAGAAAATGGCTACTCCGTTTTGGCGGCAACCGTTTCGAAAAAGATCATTTCAGGGATCATGTACTCACCTTGCTCTTTTCCAGGGAGTACACTTTTTTTGACCTGTTCAGGTGCCTGAAAGGCATGAAGTTTTCTTCCCGTTATCTCGGCGAAGCGGAGCGCCAAACCAACTTCCTGAAGACAGCCCCTGTCCTGGATGTTCCGGTAATTTTTGTTAACGGTAGGGACGATCACGTCACCCCAACGGCTATGGTAGAACAGTATTTTAATATTCTAAAGGCGCCGGAAAAGCAACTATTTATCTTTCAGCGCTCCGCTCACAGCCCTCTGTTCGCCGAAGCGGGCCGATTCAACCGGCTGATGATCGATTTGCTCCCGCGATATGTGAGGTGAGGAAGAATCTGGAGAGATTGTTGGCCGCCTGTCCTCTGATACCGAACCATGAACCTTCAACGTTCGAGCTGCTGAAAACTTGGCCAACGGATTTTTTTCTTCCCGATAGGTTTCATTTTTGAAAAAAGGAATTTACCTTTGCAACCGCAAAAAATAGCCGGAGGAGTGGCAGAGCGGTTGAATGCACCGGCCTTGC
>JAGQXQ010000629.1:3410-3789 GCA_020436535.1 Phaeodactylibacter sp. | reverse complement strand
CGCTTTCCGCCTTCCGCCTTCCGCTTTCCGCTTTCCGCCTTTTGTCCAACCTTGGGCCGGTAGCCAAAAATGAGCCGGCCCCGTAGGGCCAGCTCCAGTGCGCAGGTAAAAAGAACCAACTTCTTCTGTTTCTCTTGTTCAAAACGAGCCGGCCCCGGGGAGCCGGCTCCAGTGCGCAAGAGTAAAAAACCAACATTTTCTATTTCTTGAAGAACCGGGCCTGTTGTGTGGCGCGGCCCTGAGATACGGATAGCATATAGGTTCCCGGGGGCAGGTGCCCAACGGACAGCTGGGCGTGCGGGCTCGGGGTGGCCAGTTCAAGGCTGGTGGCCACCTTTCCCTGCAGGTCAAAAATGGTGAGGGTCAGCGGTTGCCGGGG
>JAGQXQ010000629.1:2207-3337 GCA_020436535.1 Phaeodactylibacter sp. | reverse complement strand
TTACCGACAAAATCTCGGAATGGCTGCTGGCGCCGTCGAAGTCCACCTGTTGCAGGCGGTAGTAGTTGAGGCCGGGTTCAGGATCCTGGTGCATAAACTCGTACTTCCTGGCTTCCTGGCTATTACCGGCGCCGCTAAGCCGGCCGACGGGCAGGAAAGGCTGGCCATCAGTGCTGTGTTCCACTACAAAATGGCTGTTGTTTTGCTCGGTGAGGGTGCTCCAACTTAGCAACACCTGCCGGCCTGCTACCTTGGCCTCAAAGCGGTCCAATTCTACCGGCAGTACAAATGTATTGCCGGCATGGCCGGGAGAGCCGTAATCATTGCCGTTGACGCCGTTATAGCGGAAGGGCGTAGAACTAGGCCCGTAATGCCCTTCCTGGGTGACGCCATTGTTGTGAAGATAGGTGGCCGCCAGCTCCATGGAAGAACCGAGGGGCTGATTCGCGCTGTAACTGGTGGCCGCGATGAGCGTTCCCCCGCAGGTGACGGTGATCTGGTCGCCGCCCGTGTTATTGAGGCTGAATGGCGGCGGTGAGGCCGGATAGTAATAATGGGCGTACGGCACCGCGCTGGCGCCCACCACGGCAAATTCCCCGGGCTGGATATACACATCTGTCGACGGAGCGATGTACAGTGCGCTGGCGTCCTGAATGACACAACCGTTCAGGTTGACGGCGTAAAAGGTGGTATTGTACAGTTCGATGTATTCCCCCTGATCATCAGGCACTTCTTCGGAGTTGGCCATGTATTCGGAAATGACCAGGTCGCCCGGTAGCTGAGCAGAGAGGAGCTGGATAAAAGAGAGCAGCGTTAGTGGTGATAGTATCAAGTTCTTCATGGCGTTGGGTTTGTACACGAAATTTTCAAGGTCCTCTATAAGTATTGTCGCAGAAATCGAAAAATTCCATAACGGGAGCGCGGAAATAAAAGGAAAAAAGAGTAGGGGAGTTGACCTAGTTTGCTGATAATTAATGATTTAAGTAGATGGAATTTTTTTTTAAATTTTTTGATGAATGTTGAGCAAATTGGCTCTTGACTGGCCACGCGCGCCTGCCTTGCTTCGGCGCCATCCTGGCGGTTAGGAAGAACAGACGAAAAATCTGCTTGATAAATAATTCGAAGGCAGG
>JAGQXQ010000629.1:0-2106 GCA_020436535.1 Phaeodactylibacter sp. | reverse complement strand
CGGGTTTAAATGCCTAATTTTCAATTACTTATACTTTGGCATGCTGCTTGGATAGGGATTTATAGATTTTTGTTCAACAAAAAAGAAACGAATGGACCGGGCAGTATCCGATACGATTCAAAGACGGCGATTTTGGAAACAGCTGTCCTTCTGGCTGGCAGGGCTGAGTTTACTGATGTTGGGGCTGGTTGCTTTTCGTTATGCACTGCAGACGAGCATCAAACGCTCTGAGCTGCGGACGGCGGTGGCGGAGCGGGGTTCCATCATACAGGCCCTGGCGGCTAACGGGCTGGTCCTTCCGGAATTTGAAGAGGTGATCACTGCTCCGGTGACAACGGATATAGAAGATATATTGGTGACGGAGGGAACGGTGGTAACGGCTGGACAGCCGTTGCTGGAGCTGGGCCGGCAAGAACTTGAAGCTGAAGTGGGGCGCCTGCAGGATGAGCTTTCCCTCAAGCGCAACAGCATCAGTAAGCTGCGGCTGGAACTGTCCCGGAGCCTGTTCGACCTGCAGGTGCGCGACAGCATCAAGGCGCTCGGGATCAGCAGCCTGGAAGCAGCCCTGGATAATGCCCGCCGCCTGAAGCGCGTTGGGGGAGCTACTCAGGAACAGGTGGAGCAGGCCGAACTGGAGCTGCTGGTCGCCCGCCTGGAAAAGCGGCAGCTGGAGAATGAGCTGGCCACCAAGCAGCAATCCATACAAGCGGAACTGCGGGAGAGCGAACTGGAAGCACAGATCCGGGAACGCAGCCTAAGGGAACGGGAAAAGAAACTGGCGCAGACGGTGCTGACCGCCCGCCGGCCAGGAGTAGTTACCTGGATCAATAAGCAGGTAGGGGCCAGTGTCCGGGAAGGGGAGCAGGTGTGTAAAGTGGCCGGGCTGGGCGCTTACCGCCTGGAGGGTAGTGTTTCCGAATTGTACGCCAGCCGCCTCCAGGTAGGTATGCCGGTGCAGGTGCGCATCAACGACAGCCTGCTCACCGGCGCCATCACCAACATTCGCCCCACGGTGGAAAACGATGTGCTGGCCTTCGATGTCGGCCTCGATAACCCCAGCCACGCCCTCCTGCGGCCCAACCTGCGGACCGAGATATTCATCGTCACCGGCAGCCGCCCCAATGTGGTGCGCGTAGCCAATGGGGCCGCCTTTAACGGGCAAAGCCGGCAGGAGCTCTTTATTTTGGAAGGGGATCGCGCCCGCCGCCGCCGCGTGCCCATCGGCCTGTCCAATTTCGATTACGTGGAGCTGGCCGAGGGGGTCCGCCCCGGAGAAACGGTCGTCATTTCCGATATGAGCGATTATGAGCATTTGACGGAAGTGGTGGTGCGGGAGTAGTAGTACGGAATGAGGGCTGAGTGGAAGGTGTGTAGGCCTTTCGGTGTCCAGGTTTTATGGTATACCATCCTGGATGACTGCAGTTGGCCGGCCACAAAACCATAACACCACAAAACCATAACACCTACAAGGGCGTGATGCTAAAATGTGCCCTTCTGGTTTATGGTTCATTGGAGCCAGGCTAGGGTTTATGGGCGATTGAGGGCCACTTGGAGTTTATGGCTTGCCGAGGGCTAGCCGGGGTTTATCGCTAGTCTATAGGGCCAAAACGAGAACCAGTATAGCATTATGGGCGCACTCAAAGGGATGATAAACCTGCTCATGCTCCCAAGCTAGGATCAACCCTAACAAGCCCCAAGGAGCTATAAACCCCTGGCTGAGCCCAGTTTGTGATAACCCCAGGGGGGCACAAAAGGGAATCGCGCCTCACCTACAATAAGTACCATGTCTAATAAAATGTTGTTCAAAATAAAATGCATGCTGATTTCTATTCATTCCCTTCTTCAACAAGAAAACCATGCGGCTATGAAATCACCCGATATTTTTCTATTCCTTTTGCTTATTTTTCTGACGCCCGGCAACGGCGGGGCGCAGCCGGAAAGCGGGCGGCTGTCCTTGCCGCAGCTGGTGAGCCAGGCGCAGGGGCAGTCGATCGCGGCGCGGCAGGCGAAGACGACGATGGATACCCGTTATTGGGAATGGCGGGCCTTCCAGTCGGCCCTGCGGCCACAGTTGTTGCTGTTGGGTAACCTGCCGGATTTCACCCG
>JAGQXQ010000023.1 GCA_020436535.1 Phaeodactylibacter sp. | reverse complement strand
ACTGTGCGACCTGCCACAACAAAAACATGAAGGATAACCTGACCGGCCCGGCACTGGGCGGCGTTGAGGAACGTTGGGCAGACTATCCGACAGAGGACCTCTACAGTTGGATCCGCAATTCCCAGGCCATGATCAACTCGGGGCATCCCCGCGCTACTGAGCTCTGGAACGAGTGGAAACCCACGGTGATGAACAACTTCAACCTCACTGACCAGGAGATCGATAATATCCTCGCCTATGTAGATTATGTGTACACCGGGAAAGACCAGGTTGCCCAGGGCCCCGCTGCCGGCCCTCAGCAGGCGGTCGAAAAACCGAACAATACGCCGCTCTTCATCGCTCTGGCAGTCATTCTTGCCATTTTGGCCGTGGTGCTGGCCCGTATCGTAGCCAACCTCAACTACATGGTGCAGGTGCGCGAAGGCGATGCACCGGCACACCGCAAGACGCTGGTGGAGATACTGACCAGCAAAGGGCTGATCGGCTTTGTCATTTTTGCCCTGGTGGTCCTCGGAGGTTATACCACCGTCAATAATGCCATTATGCTGGGCCGTCAACAGGGATATGCACCGGAGCAGCCCATCAAATTCTCTCATGCTACTCACGCCGGCCTGCAGAAGATCGATTGTCAATATTGCCACGACGGCGCCCGGCGCTCCAAGCACTCCGTCATCCCGGCAGCCAATACTTGTATGAACTGCCACGCCGCTATCAAAGTAGGTTCTACGTACGGTACTGCGGAGCTGAGCAAGATATACGCCTCTATAGGCTGGAACCCCAATACAGATACTTACATCGAAAATTACGATCAGCTCAGCCAGGAGGATATCGAGAAGATCTTTAAAAAATGGATCGGCGATACCTACGTGAAGGAAAAGGGCGGTATCGATGCCAAAGGAGAAAACCTGATCGTAAACCAATGGGATGGAATCGTGAGCTCACTGACCAACGAAACCAAGGAAAAGATACAAGGGCCGATCGAATGGGTTCGCATCCACAATCTACCAGATCATGCCTACTTCAACCACGCTCAGCACGTTTCTGTGGGCAAGGTAGCATGTCAAACCTGCCACGGGCCGGTTGAGGAAATGGCAGTGGTTCAACAGTACTCTCCGCTTTCGATGGGCTGGTGTATTAACTGCCACCGCCAGACGGAAGTACAGTTTGCCGGCAACGAGTATTATAAAGCCTATGAGAATTACCACGATGAGATCGCTCGTGGGGAACGCGACAAGGTGACCGTCGAAGAGATCGGCGGGCTCGAATGCCAGAAATGCCACTATTAATTCAAGTCAATCCGCCCAATTGAATCTGAAAAAAGAAAAAATGAAGAATAAGAATAACGGTGTTTGGATCGGAGTAGACCAATTGGCCAACACCCCTGCGTATGATAAAGCTACCCAGCAGGAATTCACCAACAACGAAGACCTCATCGAAGGGGGCGTCAGCAGCCGTCGCGACTTCCTGAAATATCTCGGTTTCGGCCTCGGCGCCGCCACCCTCGCCGCCGGTTGTGAAATACCCGTCAAACGCGCCATTCCCTATGTGGTGAAACCTGATGAGATCGTACCCGGCGTCGCCACTTATTATGCTTCTTCCTTTGTACAGGGCGGCGACTACTGCCCCGTTCTGGTCAAGACCCGGGAAGGCCGCCCCATCAAGGTTGAAGGCAACAGCCTGTCCAAAGTAACCCATGGAGGCACCAGTGCCCGGGCTCAGGCCAGTGTGTTGAGCCTCTATGACACCAGCCGTCTCGACGGCCCCTACCGCGTAGTGGAAGGCGTTATCGGCCTGCCGGACAACCGCAATAAAAAAGGGCCCTCCTGGGCGGAGATCGACCAGGAGATCACCGATAAGTTCAATGCCAACTCCCGCATTCACATTGTGGCGCATACCATCATGAGCCCGACGACGAAGAAGGCGCTGGCTGACTTCCAAACCAAGTACCAGAATACGACGCTCGTCATGTACGACCCGGTTTCCAGTTCTGCTATTCTGGAAGCCAATCAACAGAGCTTCGGGCAGGCGGTAATTCCGTCTTACCACTTCGACAAGGCCAGGGTGATCGTCAGCTTCGACGCCGATTTCCTCGGCACCTGGATCTCCCCGGTGGAATTTGCCGCGCAGTACGCCAAGGGCCGGAAGATCGATAACGTGAAGAACCCGAAGATGTCCCGTCATATTCAGGTGGAAAGCCACGTGAGCATGACCGGCTCCAATGCGGATAACCGCATCATGGTCAAGCCGTCGGAGCAGGGCGCCGCTATCCTGGCCTTGTACAACGCATTGGCAGGGAAGGCGGGCCGTTCTACTGCCCGCGGCCCACAGCTGGAAGGCGAAAAAGCAGCTAAGATACAGAAAACAGCAGATGAACTCTGGAGCCACCGCGGTGAAAGCCTGGTCGTTTCGGGTTCCAACAACCTGGGCGAGCAGGTGCTGATCAATGCGATCAACGATATGCTCGGCAGCTATGGAAGCACCATTGACTTTACGAATGCTTCCCTGCAGCGCCAGGGTAGGGATAAAGATATTCAAAACCTTATAAAAGATATGAACGCGGGCCGGGTGGATGTGCTGCTCGTAATGGACGGCGCCAACCCCGCTTACGACGTTCCCAACGCCGGCCAGTTCCGGGAAGGATGCAGCAAAGTGGGCCTGAAGATCTCCTTTGCCGGCGTGCCCAACGAAACGGCATTCCTGTGTGATTATCTCACTCCTACTCACCACTACCTGGAGAGTTGGGGGGATGTCGAACCGAAGCGCGGGCACTTCAGCCTGATACAGCCCGCCATTGCGCCGATCTTTGCCAATGTGGGCCGCCACGGTACCCGGCAGGCAGAAGAAAGCCTGCTGCGCTGGGCAGGTATCGATGTGCCGGCAGCAGAAAGCCCGGCGGCGGACGCTGCTGTTGCTAGTGACTCAACCGCCGCCGCTCCGGCAGCGGAAAGTCCCGTCTGGAAAAAATCTATGGCCGAAACGGGTTACTTCTTTTACGAGTACTTGCGCAAGCACTGGGAAGAACAGTTCTTTCCGCAACAAAATGAATTCAAGACGTTCCAATCTTTCTGGGACAGCACTCTGCACGATGGTGTTTTCGAAGTGCCGCAGGTGGCTATTCAAACAGCATTTTCTGCTGATGTAAATGATGCCGCCAAACGTGTCCGCCAACCCAACAGCAATCCGGAAGCGCTGGAGATATCCTTCTTCGAAACAGTCAATATGGGCAACGGCGTATACGGCAACAACCCCTGGCTGATGGAAATGCCCGACCCGGTCAACCGCTGTAGCTGGGGGAATTACCTGGGTATTCCCGTATCCTGGGAAGGAGGCAATAGTTATACTTCCTTTAAGGGCCTGAATCCGGATGAGATCAAAGGCAAAGCCGATATTGTCAACGTAACCGTTGGTGGTGTGGAGCGTACCTGCACGGTAGTTCGCCAGTTTGGCCAGATGCAGGGGACCCTTTCACTGGCTATTGGTTATGGCCGGGAACAAACGGGGATGATGGGCCGTGCACTGGGCAACAAAGTAGGGACCAATGTGTACTCCTGGCTGACACTGGACGACAACGGCAACGTAGTGTACTATGCTACCGTCGATGATGTTTCGGACCGCATTGCGGTAGATGATGAGTTCGCCTGTGTGCAGTATCACCATGCGATGGGGCTAAAAGCAGAAGACCCGAAGACCGGTGAGGAGATCAACGTGGATGAGAAGACGTCGATGGCCATTGGTTCTGGTTACCAGGGCGGTATCACCAACCGTTCTATTATTTACCAGGGCCACCTGGCAGAGCTGCCCGAATTGATGCACCACATCGAAGAGCGCCGTGCTGAAGCCGCCGAGCTCAACTCCAATACGCTCTACCCTTATGATGAATACAACGAGAAATTCTATAGCCAGGGCCACCACTGGATGATGCATGTCGACCTGAACGCTTGTGTCGGCTGTGGCGCCTGTCAGGTAGCTTGTATCGCTGAAAACAACGTTCCGGTGGTTGGCAAACGGGAAGTATCCCGCCACCACGAGATGGCTTGGTTGCGTATCGACCGGTACTTCTACGGGGATTTTGAAAACCCCAATGTGGTCTATCAGCCGATGATGTGCCAGCATTGCGATAACGCACCCTGTGAGAACGTTTGTCCGGTGGCCGCCACCAACCACAGCTCTGAAGGCCTCAACCAGATGACCTACAACCGCTGTATTGGCACGCGTTACTGTGCGAACAACTGCCCTTACAAAGTGCGCCGCTTTAACTGGCTGGACTTTACCACCGCCGACCTCTTTGGCGCCAACGAAGTGGAAGTGAATGGTGAGAACGTACCCTTCGGGGCCGACAACCTCACCCGTATGGTACTGAACCCCGATGTGACCGTGCGTTCCCGTGGGGTGATCGAAAAGTGCAGCTTCTGTGTGCAGCGCATTCAGGAAGGCAAACTTACGGCGAAGCGCGAGGGCCGCAGGCTGCGCGACAACGATGTGAAGACGGCTTGCCAGACGGCCTGCCCGACGGGCGCTATCGTTTTCGGGGACGGCAACAACAAAGAAGGCGTAGTGGCCAAAAAAATGGACCATCCACTGAACTACCTGGTGCTGGAAGAAACAAATACGCGTTCTTCCGTAAACTATCAGGCGAAGGTGAATAACCGCAGTGAAGAACTTGATGCATAAAACAGATCGGAGTGAGCCAAAATGGCTGGACATCCAATTAACAAACTTATAACGCTTCAACTATAATGAGTGCAGTAGTATCTCCGATACGCGAACCGTTGATCGAAGGTGGGAAAACCTACCATCAGATTACTGAAGATATTTGTTCGCCGACTGAGCGTACCCCCAGTACCGCCTGGGTCCTGGCCTTCATTGTGGCCGTTTCGGCTCTGGCCTTCTACGTTTTCTGCGTAGCCTGGACCATCTGGGTGGGCATCGGTAGCTGGAACCTGAACCGGACTATCGGCTGGGGTTGGGACATTACCAACTTTGTCTGGTGGGTCGGTATCGGCCACGCCGGGACGCTGATCTCCGCTATCCTCCTCCTGTTTCGCCAGAAATGGCGCACAGGGGTGAACCGTGCAGCGGAAGCCATGACCATCTTCGCCGTGATGTGCGCGGGGCAGTTCCCGCTTATCCACATGGGGCGCCTTTGGCTGGGCTTCTTCATCTTCCCGTATCCGAACACCCGGGGCCCGCTGTGGGTGAACTTCAATTCACCGCTGCTGTGGGACGTGTTCGCCATCTCGACGTACTTTACGGTATCCCTGTTGTTCTGGTACACCGGCCTGGTGCCTGACTTTGCGACCATTCGCGACCGCGCCAAGGGGATTCGCAAAACCATCTACAACTTCCTGTCCTTTGGCTGGACGGGTTCGGCCAAGCACTGGCAGCGCTTCGAAAGCCTGTCGCTGGTGCTCGCCGGCCTGGCTACCCCGCTGGTGCTTTCCGTTCACACCATCGTATCTTTTGACTTCGCCACCTCGGTGATCCCGGGATGGCATACTACCATCTTTCCGCCCTACTTCGTTGCGGGCGCTATCTTCTCGGGTTTTGCCATGGTGCAAACCCTGATGGTGATGACCCGGAAAATCCTCAAACTGGAAGAGTACATCACCCTGGCTCATATCGAAAGTATGAATAAGGTGATCCTGGTAACCGGCACCATTGTGGGGGTAGCTTACCTGACCGAGCTCTTCATCGCCTGGTATTCGGGTTACATTTACGAGCAGTTTGCCTTCTATAATCGGGTAATGGGGCCCTATTACTGGTCCTATATAGGTATGATGTCCTGTAACGTATTGTCTCCGCAGATCTTCTGGTGGAAAAAGCTGCGCCGCAACATCTTTGTCACCTTCGTGATGTCGATTTTCGTCAATATCGGCATGTGGTTTGAGCGTTTTGTGATTATCGCTACGACTTTGGCCCGCGATTACCTGCCCTCCAGCTGGAGTTATTATACTCCTACCTGGGTTGAGGTAGGCCTGTTCATCGGCACACTGGGGTTGTTCTTTACCCTCTACCTGATCTTTGCCCGTACTGCACCGGTGGTAGCGGTCGCAGAGGTGAAGGCCATCCTGAAGTCGGCTGGCGACCAGTACCTCGAGCCGAACAAGAAGCATTACGAAGAAGCTGCCAAAGAGGTGGAAACGCATTAATTGGATAGCTGGGCTTAGATAAAATTCAATTTGAGAATCTTCAATTCGCTATAAAATGAGCAGAGAAAATAAAGATGTGCTGTACGGTTTGTACGATGATGAGCAGGACCTGCTGAAGGCCGTTGATCATGCCAATGCCGACCACCTGGAAATCATGGACGTCTTTACGCCTTTCCCGGTGCACGGACTGGACCCCAAGCTGGGCCTGGCCGAGAGTCGGCTGCATATCGCCGGCTTCATCTACGGAGCGATTGGTACGCTGACTGCCTTTTTGTTCATGACCTGGGTTTTTACCCGTGACTGGCCGATCATTTTTGGTGGAAAGCCTTATTGGTCCGTTCCTGCATTCATCCCGATCACTTTCGAGGTGACGGTACTCATGGCTTCCGTAGGCATGGTCGTTACCTTTTATACGATCTGTGGCATGGCCCCCGGCATTGTCAGCCCAACGTTGGATGACCGCATCACGGACGACAAATTCTGCCTCGCTTTCGATGTTACGGATGCAGATGAAGCCGTGAAAAATAAAATGAAAAGCTTCTTTTCTGCTTCCGGAGCTTCAGAGGTGAACACGAAGACGATTTAACCCACTTTCAATTCAAAGTGATGAAAAAGAATTTGAAACATATATTTATTGCATTCATCGCCGCCCTTGTCCTTTACTCCTGCTCTCCGGCAGATAGTAATTATCCGGGCAGTGAGTATATGCCGGACATGGCGCACTCTGTAGCTCAGGAGGCCAATGCATATAACTATTACTACTACAATACCTGGGACAGCGCCAGCACCATACGGCTCAAGGAACTCGCTTATCCGGGCCTCCCGGTGGAAGGAACGGTGCCCCGCGGCTACGCGGGCGTCTACTTTGCTGCCGACAAAGGGGAGACCGCCAGTGAAGCGATCGAGCAGTTGCGTGGGTTTGGCGATATCAACAATATTGCCGTGCCGGTCAATGGACATGTGCCCTATCATTATGGAGATACGGAGGAGGAGCGCACCCGGGCTACGGAGGAAATTATTGCCAATCCGTTTCCCATTACGGCTGCCGGCCTGGCGCGTGGCAAAGAGCTCTACGACATCTTCTGCGGTATTTGCCACGGCCCCAAAGGCGGCGGCCTTGGTTATCTGGTCAGCGATGAAAATCCGAATGTCAAGTATCCGGCGGCTCCCGCCAACTTCCTGCTTGACCAGTTCGTCACCTCTTCCAACGGACGCTATTACCACGGTATCATGTACGGTAAGAATGTGATGGGATCCTACAAGGATAAGATATCCTATGAAGAGCGCTGGCAGGTGATTCATTACATCCGCTCGCTGCAGGCTAAAGACAAGAAGCTCGAATACAGTGAGCAGGCCAACACGCTGAACCCTGAGTTTGGCGTTCCGGGCAGCCAGGTACAACCACTCGCCGAGAGCGTCTCCGACCAGGAGGCTGAGCCAGAGGCAGCGCCTGCTGAAGAAGGGGCTAACCCCGAACCGGGAAGCACCCCTGAAGAGACAACCCATGGCGGCGATAGCCATGGTAAGAAGTAACCGCTACAAGGGCGTACCGACAAACTGAATCGACAAAACTTCAAACAAAGGCATAAAATGAACCAATTTACTTTTGACAGCAGATTAAAAACGATCCTTATCGGGTTCATGGTTCTGGGCCTGGCCTGTCTCGGCCTTACGTTCCTGGTGGACGATGAGCTGCACACGCGTTTTTGGACCAATTATCTGCACAATACTGTATTCTTTACCGGTATTGCTTTCATGTCTCTTTTCATCCTGACAGCCTTTACCACGGCCATGGCCGGTTGGCATACCGTCGTGAAGCGCATTTGGGAAGCCTATTCCATGTTTATGGTCCCGGGCCTGATCCTGATGCTGGTCGTCATTGCTGGAGTAGCAGGGCATTTTAACCACCTGTATCACTGGGCGGATGCTGAGGCGGTCGCCAATGACCCCGTCCTGAAAGGTAAGTCTTCTTTTCTCAATACAGGATGGTATTCGCTGGGTACCCTCGTTATCGTAGGCATCTGGATTTTCTTTGCCTGGAAGGTCCGCCAGCTTTCTCTGGATGAAGATAAAAATGGGACCACCGAATACAAACACCACCAAAAACTTAGAGTCTGGTCGGCTGCCTTTCTGCCGATTGCCGGTTTTTCCAGCGCAGCCGTGATCTGGCAATGGGTGATGTCTATCGACGCCCACTGGTACAGCACCCTGTTCGCCTGGTATACCGGCGCCAGTTGGTTTGTTGCAGCTATGGCGCTGACCATATTGATGACCATCTATCTCAAAGGCAAAGGCTACCTGGAATATGTAAACATCGAGCACCTGCACGATATCGGAAAATATATGTTTGCTTTCAGCATTTTCTGGGCCTACCTCTGGTTTTCTCAGTACATGCTGATCTGGTATGCCAACGTAGGAGAGGAAACGGTATACTTCTTCCATCGCCAGCAAAACTACCCGGTGCTGTTTTACGGGAACCTGCTCCTCAACTTCGTAGCGCCTTTCTTTATCCTGATGCGGAATGACACCAAGCGGAAATACGGCACTCTGATCTTTACGTCTATTATCGTATTTTTTGGACACTGGTTGGATTTCTTTCAGATGATCAAGCCAGGGGCGCGAATGACAGCTATGGAAGCCCTGGCCCATCACGGAGGAGAAAATGGCCATGAAGTGGCAGAGCATGCGGAACAACTCGGCTTTGCTATGGGTTTCACTATCCCCGGGCTGCTGGAATTGGGCACTATGCTGGGGTTCCTGGCATTATTTGCCTATGTCGTATTCAATCGCCTGACTAAGGCGTCGCTTCTTCCGAAGAACGATCCTTATCTGGCCGAAAGCCTCCACCACCATGTAGAAATACATGGAGAAGAAGGAGCACATTAAGAGAAGAGATTCACCGGCTTATTTAGACTCATTCTAAAGAAGTTGTTGCAAAAAGCATAAGCACTGGTTACTCTGTTATAAGGGTGTATTTTTACGAGCAGAATGGCTCATCGTTCAATAACATTAAACTAGCACAGAAATAATGACTGCATTATTGGCTATAATCTGTCTGATACTAATTGCGATTATTGTAGTGCAGATCGGTAAAGTTACCGAACTGGCCAGCAAGATCCGTGGAGAAGAAGAAGTTCAGGAGCAATCAAACAAGCGCCATGGCAATTACTCATTGCTTTTCATGGTACTTTTCCTGGTGGCAACGGTCGCCTCCGCCCTCTATTATAAGGATAGTATGCTCTGGTACGGCCCCAACGAATCGGCATCAGAACACGGGAGCAGCCTCGACTACATGTTCGACATCACACTCTTCTTCACAGGCATTGTGTTCATCATTACGCAGATCCTCCTGTTTTACTTTGCCTGGAAATACCGCGGCCAAACAGGACAAAAAGCGTTGTTTATGCCGCACGACAACCGCCTGGAGGTAGTTTGGACGGTTATACCTGCAGTGGTGATGACATTTTTGGTCGTTGGCGGGCTGGATGCCTGGAACGAAGTAATGGCGGATGTGGATCCCGGCGAGGAGGTTATTGAGATCGAAGGCACCGGTTATCAGTTCGCCTGGCACCTGCGTTACCCGGGCCCCGATGGCAAATTGGGTACCAGAGACTACAAGATGATATCCGGCGCCAACCCCTTGGGGCAGGTTTGGACCGACCCAAAGAATGTCGATGATTTCCACCCCAGTGAGATATACCTTCCCGTTGGGAAGAAGGTTCGCGTCCGGATTACTGCCCGCGATGTATTGCACAACTTTTACCTGCCGCATTTCCGCGTGAAAATGGATGCGGTGCCAGGCATGCCCACTTATTTTGTATTCACTCCCAAGACGACGACGGAAGAATACCGGCAGAAGCTGGGCGTGCTGGACCTGAACGGGCAGCCGAAGTATCCGGAATGGCACGAACCGGTAGACCCCAACGATCCGGAGAGCCCCAAAAGGTATGAGGTTTTTGACTACGAGCTGGCCTGTGCCGAGTTGTGTGGGAAAGGCCACTACGCCATGCGCCGGGTTGTTAAGATCGTTTCGGAAGGAGAATATGAAGATTGGCTGAGCAAGCAGCAGTCCTATTATTTAAGTACGATCCGGGGCACAGAAGATGACCCGAACAAAGATGTACTCTTTGAATCGGAGATCAAGGAGCGGCGTCAGGAATTTAACGATAAGCTGGAAAAGGCATTGTCAGCAGAAGAAGCTTCCGCCAAGACGCTGGAGCTCAATAATGTAAACTTTGAGACCAATTCTGCTAATTTGACTAAATTGTCTATTTATCAGCTGGACAACCTGGCGGACGCAATGAACAAATACCCCAATATGGCTATTGAACTTAGCGGGCATACCGATAATACCGGCGAACCGGATTTCAATCAGCAACTTTCGGAGCAGCGCGCTCAAAAGGTCAAGAGTTATCTGGTGGACAAGGGCATCAATGAAAGCCGGCTGACGGCAATTGGTTTCGGCTCCACCCGCCCGATATCCAGTAACGATACGGAAGAAGGCCGCGAGCAGAACCGCCGCACGGAATTCCGGATCACCGCACAGTAATTTTTTGAAACCGATATTCCATTAGGATAATACATAAATTTTTCAGCAGATGGCTAACGTAGTAACTAAACCGGAAGTACACGAAGACGACCTCTTAATTGAGGAGTACGGATACGATGATCATTTTCACGAACACCATCATGGCGATAAGTATCAGTCTAATTTCATAACGACTTATATTTTCAGCCAGGACCATAAGATGATCGCCAAGCAGTTCCTGATCACGGGGATGTTCTGGGCTATCATTGGTGCTGCAATGTCTTTGATCTTCCGTCTTCAGTTAGGTTTTCCGGAAGAGAACATGGCTTGGATAAAGCCCTTGCTCGGCAAGTGGATCACGGTTAACGACGCTGGTGTTGGTTCTTTGGCGCCGGAGTTTTACTATGCACTGGTGACGATGCACGGCACGATTCTGGTCTTCTTTGTACTGACTGCCGGCCTCAGCGGTACTTTTTCCAACCTACTCATTCCCTTACAGGTTGGCGCCCGGGACATGGCATCGCCATTCCTGAACATGCTTTCCTACTGGTTTTTCTTCCTGTCCGGAACGATCATGTTTCTGTCTCTGTTCCTCAATACCGGCCCCTTTGCCGGAGGATGGACGGCCTACCCGCCGCTCAGCGCCTTACCACAGGCATCAAGTGGGTCGGGAGCCGGGATGACACTCTGGTTGGTGAGCCTGGTTTTCTTTGTGGTCTCTGTACTGCTCGGGGGCATCAACTATATTACGACTGTACTCAATTTGCGGACGAAGGGGATGACCATGTGGCGTATGCCGCTGACCATCTGGGCTTTTTTCGTAACCGCTATTCTCGGCCTGCTGTCGTTCCCGGTTCTGGTTTCGGCTTTTCTCCTGGTCATGTTTGACCGGGGGCTGGGCACCAGCTTTTTCCTGAGTGAGATCTTCATCGGCGGCCAGGCGCTGGATCACGTAGGCGGCAGCCCGGTCCTGTACCAGCACTTATTCTGGTTCCTGGGCCACCCGGAGGTTTATATCATTATTCTTCCTGCAATGGGCCTTGTTTCAGAAGTGCTTTCCGTACATGCCCGCAAGCCGATTTTCGGCTATAAGGCAATGGTATATTCTATCCTGGCCATCGGTTTCCTGTCCTTCATTGTATGGGCACACCACATGTTCATGTCGGGTGTGAATCCTTTCATTTCGAATTTCTTTGTGATCTTTACCCTTATCATCGCGGTGCCTTCCGCTGTGAAGGTATTTAACTGGATCGCTACGCTGTACGGAGGTAACATTCGTTTTACCGCCGCCAGCCTGTATGCCATCGGCTTTGTTTCCATGTTCATCTCCGGTGGTTTGACGGGTATTTTCCTGGGGAACTCCGCCATTGACATTCAGCTGCACGACACCTACTTTGTAGTTGCCCACTTCCACATTGTGATGGGGGTTGCTGCTTTCTTCGGTATGTTTGCAGGTATATATAACTGGTATCCGAAAATGTTCGGCCGCTTCATGAACGAGACTCTGGGTAAGATCCATTTCTGGGGCACCATGATTGGGGCCTATGCGGTATTCTGGCCGATGCACTACCTGGGAATGGCTGGCGTACCACGTCGTTACTACCGTTTCGACAGCTTTGCCGCCTTTGGACAGTTTGACGCCATGAACCAGTTCATAACCATTGCTGCTATCGTTACCTTTGGCTTTCAGTTATTGTTTGTGATCAATTTCTTCTACAGCATCTGGAAGGGCAAGAAGATGACGACCCGTAACCCATGGGGTGCTACGACCCTGGAATGGACGACGCCGATCAACGCGGGCCACGGCAACTGGCCGGGCAAGCTACCGACCGTTCAGCGTTGGGCTTATGATTATGGTAAGGATGGCCAGGAGTTCATTCCGCAGATCCAGCCATTAGGTAAAGATGAAAAGGAAAGTCATTAACCGTTCCAGATAAGAAACAATATTCTGCAGGAGACAGCTTTCAGCAGTTATCTCCTGCTACACAAATAACAGACAGAAGGGAAAGTGCAGACGAAAGTTATTGAGCGTGGAGTGTTGAACCTGGCCTTACAGAAGGTTCAGGATTACAAGATGCTGGTTAAGTTCAGGTTGACTATGACGGTTGTCTTTTCCTCCGTAATGGCATTCCTGATTGCGCTGTCCGGCCCTGTGAACTGGCTGGCCATTTTCATCCTGGCGGCCGGAGGTTTTCTGGTGACCGGAGCGGCCAACGCACTGAACCAGGTGCTGGAAAAGGATTTTGACAAATTGATGAAGCGCACCGCGGACCGGCCGCTGGCTGCCGGGCGGATGAGTATTTCCGAGGCGGTGATGGCGGCGGGTTTTATGAGCCTTTTTGGGATTACCCTCCTGGCGCTGTTCAACCCCTGGGCTGCCTTTTTTGGCACACTTGCCCTGGTAACTTATGCCTTTCTGTACACCCCGATGAAGCGGTTGAGCCCATCGGCGGTGGCGGTGGGGGCGGTTCCGGGAGCACTGCCGACGCTCATTGGTTGTGTGGCTGCCCAGGGAGAGCTTACTTTTCTGGGGCTCAGCTTGTTTGCACTACAGTTTCTCTGGCAGTTTCCTCACTTCTGGTCTATTGGTTGGCTGGGATTTGAGGATTATGCCAATGCAGGGTACAAACTGATGCCCACTAACCAAAAGGGGGAACGCGACTCACGGATTGGCCTGCAGGCTTTCCTGTATGCCCTCTTTCTGGTGCCGGTGAGTATTATCCCCTACATGCTGGGGGTAAGCGGTTGGGTATCGGCGGTAGTGGTGGTGATATTGAGCCTGGGGTACGCCTATTTTGGCTGGAGTTTTTACAGAGTGGGCAGCCGGAAATCAGCATTACAATTGATGTTCTTTTCCTTTGCCTATATTCCGGTTTCGCTGGTAGCTTTATTTGCAGATAAATTTTAATAATAATACGCTATATATATGAACGCGACAGTGGCGATGACAGATTACAGAAGGAACAGGATACACCCTAAGAAGTTCGCGCTTCTGATAGCCTGCGCCAGCATCATGATGATGTTTGCCGCTTTTACCAGTGCTTACGTCGTTCGTCAGGCGGCGGGCAACTGGTTGGAGTTCAGACTGCCGGACCTGTTCTATTTTAACACTGGAGTGATCCTGCTGAGCAGCCTCAGCCTGCATTCTTCCTATTTGGCTTTCAAGCGTGGCAATACCCGCCTTTACCGGCTGTTGCTGGCCGGTGCGCTGGTACTGGGCCTGGCCTTTCTGGCACTACAGTACCAGGCATGGCAAGCACTGGCGGCTATTGGTGTGGAATTGACGACGAATCCTTCGGGATCCTTTGTATATGTAATATCAGGGGTGCATGCAGCGCATATTCTGGGAGGCATTGCCGTCCTCATTCTGGCTGTTTTACATGCCTTTATACTGCCGCACCGCCTGACACCCACCCGGAAATTACGCTTTGAGCTGACGCTCATATACTGGCATTTTGTAGATTTCCTTTGGGTCTATCTGTTACTGTTTTTTACCTTTCAATCATAAACGTCTAATAACCAAACAAAAGATAACTGATGGCGACATCTGATACCATTGTTGAACACCAAAAAGAACAGAGCGCGAGTGACTGGTCTGGCGGCAGGCCAGCCTTTAGAACGAGCTATGGGAAGCTGATGATGTGGTACTTCCTATTGTCAGATGCTTTTACCTTTGCCGGCTTTTTGATCGCTTATGGCGCATTGCGTTTTAGCAGCCCAACCTGGCCTGTACCTGATTTTGTGTTTTCTACGGCGCCCTTTGGCGTTCATCACGCTCCCCTGATCTTCGTAACCATCATGTCCTTTTTGCTGATTGCCAGCTCGGTAACCATGGTGCGCGCCGTGCAGGAGGGCCATCTCGAAAATAAAAACGGCGTGGTTTTCTGGATGCTGCTGACCATTTTGGGCGGCGCCGGCTTCCTCAGCTGTCAGGCCTGGGAGTGGACCAACCTAATTGGAACGGAGCACATGTCTGTTACCACCAATCCCTTTGGCACCCATACGGAAGGGGGGGTCTACCTTACTGCCGACGGCAAGGAATCGGAGGAAACTTTTAAAGCAGGAGAGAGCTTCCTTATTCATAAAGCCCATGAAGGCCACGGGGGAGAAGAGCATGGAGATGGCGAGCACGCCGAACAAGACTTCAGCCAGGGGGACCATCCCGGTTACCTGGTGGATGAGCGCGGTTTCGTACATCGTAAATTCAAAATTACAGAAGGCCCGAATGCTGGTATGGTCAAAACGGAAGAGTTCGGGCCGAAAGCGTTTGGCGCTCTGTTCTTCTTCATTACCGGATTTCACGGTTTCCACGTGTTCTCGGGGGTTATCTTTCTGCTCATCATAATGCTCAATGCGGGCAGTGGTTTGTATATGAAAAGGCAAAATGGCCACGAAATGGTGGAAAAGATCGGTTTGTACTGGCACTTCGTAGACCTGGTTTGGGTTTTCGTATTTCTGGTATTCTACCTGCTTTGATCATCGGCCGTACCTTTATTTATTATTGAACAAAGAAAAACAAGCGCAATAATATGTCAGACTTAACCTACGACGAAGCCAGGAAGGTTGTTTACAGAGGGCTCGTACTGCTCGCAGTAGTGACCCTTATAGAAGTATTCTTCTCTCTTCTTGGCAAGGGGCACGTTATATCCGCTTTCAAGGGTATTACCTGGCTGCACTACACCATAGGACTTTTGCTGATCAGCCTTTCTTTTTACAAGGCCTACTTTATTATTTACGAATTCATGCACATGCGCTATGAGGTCAAGGGCCTTGCCATGAGCGTGCTGCTTCCTACGGTCCTGCTGATCTGGGCGATCATCGCCTTTTTCCAGGAAGGCAATTCCTGGAAAAGCCGCCGGGAGCAGATCAAGGAAAAAAATACCGAAGAGGTAGGCCAGGAGCCAATTCAACAGGAAAGTATGCTGCTGAAGGATACTTACATCCTGAAGCTGGAAGATATCATCTGAGGCCAGGCCTTTAGCACCTGGTCTTTTGTGTCAAACATGAGTCATCCCGGAACCCCGGGATGACTCATGTTTTTAGTATAGGTCACTTCCGCCACGCCCTCTGGCCGGGTTGATTTTTGGGCCATGAATATCTGACAATTAGGCCACAACAATACCTGTGAAAGGATGTTTCATTTGTGAATTGAAAGCATAACAAAATGGCAAAAAACAAGATAATCGGTCAAATGGGGCTCCTTCAGCTGGGGGGGGTATTTCTGCTGCTGGTCATTTTCCCTCTGGTCTCCTGGTATTACCTTCGGACGGGGCTGGATTACCGGTTGCAGGCGATGCAGGAGCTTAAAGACTTCGGTAAAATACCCGCCTTTACCCTGGCTAACTATAATGACAGCCTTATCACCCCCGATCGCTTTGCTGAGGGCTTGATCGTCGGGTATTTCTTTTCGGAACCCCATGAAGATCTCTATGCCGGTAAGCTGGTAAAACTGCATGAGCAATTTGATGAACGGGATGATATTTTCTTCCTCGCTTTCGCTCCCGATACTACCCTGGCTACCCGAAATCGCATGCAACAGTTTGCAGAGGCCAACGGCCTGGTCGATGAGGAGCAGAACTTTTACTTGCAAGGTGAGCCAGTAGAGGTGGAGCGCCTGGCAAAGGCTTGTCAAATGCCTTTTGAAGAAAGAGGCATGAGCCTTACCGATAATAGCCTGCTCTTCTTTGCTGACAGCCTGATGGTGAGAGGGTTTTACGATATTCGGGAAGAAGAAAACCTTAAGCGCCTGGTCAAGCACATCACATTGAATATTCCACCTAAGAAAGACAAGGAACTCCTCTTCGAACGCGAGGTTGAAAAGTAAAAACCATGGAACGAAACCTGCAATTGGCCAAACAGCTGAACATAGCCGCCTGGATTGTCACCGGCGCCGTCCTGGCCCTCGTGGGCCTGATGCGGCAAGTGAAAATACCCATACCAGAAGGATGGGACCTCGGTTTTCTGGCGCCCTTTCACGCTACCATCAATGGCCTGACCGCCGTTGTGCTTTTGGTGGCTCTTTACTTCATCAAGCAGAAAAATATTAAAGCCCACCAACGGAGCATATATCTGGCCCTGGGCTTGTCGGTACTCTTCCTGCTGTCTTACGTAGCCTATCATTTCACAACCCCGGAAACCCTCTACGGCGACCTCAACCACGACGGCAGCTTAAGCGCAGAAGAATTGGCGGCGGTGGCCGGCTCCCGCACCTGGTATCTGGTATTATTATTGAGCCATATTGTGCTGGCGGCATTGATCTTACCCTTCATTCTTTTTACCTTTATACGCGCTTACACCGGCCAGGTTGAACGGCACCGCAAGATGGCGAGATGGGTGTTTCCAATTTGGCTGTATGTAGCCATCACCGGGCCGATTGCATATTACATGCTGATGCCTTATTATCCCTAGGGAAGCTGGGGCAGACCAGGGTTAGATCGCTGAATTGTTAATTGGTTGTCTCCTTGCGTCCTCCCACAAGTAGCAATCTTACAATTCAACAATATAAAAATCCCCCCTAACCATCATGGCTTTTTTTAACTTCAACAGCGAATCCAAAAAATAGTAATATGAAAACCCGGATCACAAAATATCTAAGCATCCTGGCTTTGGCTTTTACCATCAGCGTTGGGACGAGCTTGCCGGTTGAGGCCCAGTGCCCCATGTGTCGCATGTCTGCCGAGAGTAACCTGAAGAATGGCGGTACGGATGGCCGCGGCCTCAATAACGGTATCCTGCTTATGTTGGCTACGCCTTATCTGGTGGTTGGCGCTATCGGCCTTGTATGGTGGACGAACCGGAGGAAGGAAGAGGACGAGGAGGAGTTCATTTAGCCGGCATTTCTCATGGTTTCTTCTTATTTTAGGGAACTGGATTGAAAAATAGTTGTAAAATGGGAACTTCTGCCACGGGGCTATAGAGGATACTATGCATCAGTACAGTAAAAATGCGGATGTGGTATTTATTGGGCTCCGCATCCCTGAGCCTGATACAGAAAAAGAATATGCCCGGCGGTTGATGAGGCTTTCCGAAGGGCTGAATACCACTATTTTTGTACACAATGGTGACCCCGAATTCCGGTGCTGCTTAGCTTAGATGATCTGTAAACGCTTTTTGTATTCTCTTCGGCTGCCGTCCAAGCAAGGTGGCCAATTGCGGTACTTTTTCCTTCCCGGTTACGTAGGGTCGACCCGAAAGAGGGGTCAGAATTTATTTAGATGGCTGGCCATGCACTTGCCTGTCATTCTTTGCCCACCTCCGCACTCAAGATTTCCTTCAATACAGCAGAAGCTTTCCCCCATTTTTTACCAGCAGGGAAAGCCAGGATGGATTCCTGGCTATGAAAACGGATCTCCAGCGTTTCACCGGCATTTAGCAGGGCCATCAGGGCAGGGTAGGAGATGTGAGTGGAAAAGCGGCTATGCCACTTACCTTTATTTTTTTCGAGGAACATCAGTTCGGAGCCGGAAGACTGGCCGAGTAGCGCTTCTCCGGCGTGGAAGGAAAGGTAACTCATTTCCCGAAAAGGCGTTTTGGAAAAGAGCGAAAACTTAACGGCAACCTGATCGGGTTGCGCTTCCCGATACTGGAAAGTGAAGTCCGGAATCAGGCGGTCCTTTCCCTTTTTGAAGGGTACGGGGTTGATGAAGTATAAGGTGAAGTCCTCTTGTCCCAAGGTTTTTAGATACCTGGAGGAGTTCTGGCCGCAGGCAGCCAGGCTTATGGCGCATCCAAGGGTGATGGCTAGTATCTGTTTCAAAGGCATTTTCGGTTAGGATTATTTTTGGGATGAGAGAAAAAAAAATTAGCCCCAGGGCAAGTGCTCATGAGGCTAATTCTTCTGGCCGGATTCAGCCCGGTTTATTCACCATAGACATAAACGGTGAATTTGGCGAAAACACCCAGGACGCTGTTGGCTTCGTAGTCAATGTGAGAAATCCGGGTAATGCCGGCCTTTTTGGCAGCAGCTTCTATGCTCGCATCACCAGTGGCAACAATACCCAGAATAGAGGTAGCCTCAGCCGTGCCAACTTTGCTGGCCACCGGGTTAGACGTGGCCGTGATCGGGGCCTTTAGGTCTGTGTAGATGAAGCCGGTCAGGGGCGTTGCAACAAAAGCTGCACAACTGGAAAACATAAAAGCAACAACTGTCAGGATCAATAGATTTTTCATGTTGGTTTGAATTTAATACTGAAGATATTAATTGAGGCTAAAATAGTGGATTCGCGGCATAACAAAAAATTCCCATATTGCTAATTTAAGAAGGTTTTGTAAAATGAACCAGGTCCTTATCTTTGCTGATGTTCTGGCCTTTGTTCCTTCTGTAATTCCTTTTCAGCATCTTTTTGCCGGCTGCGATAGGCCCTCTCACTTTCTTCGAAAGTAGACCATATCAGAGCGCTCCAGCCCAGCATTAACATGATGCCGCCAATGGGGGTTATCGGCCCCAGGAAGGATTTGGGGATGTGGAAAATATCGCTGACCGACAAAGCGTATAATGAGCCGGAAAAAAGAGCTACGCCCCCAATAAAGAGCCAGCCGGCTCTGGGCAACATTGGTGTTTTTCGAAAATAAAGAAGAATGCCTACCACCAGCGTGGCGAGGGCGTGATAGAACTGATATCGGACGCCGATTTCAAAGATCTCCAGTTCGGCGGAAGAGATAACTCCCCGTAAACCATGAGAACCAAAAGCGCCTAGTGCAACAGCCGTCAGAGCCATCAAACTTCCCAGTCGAAGAAAGGTTTTTCTCATTAGGTAGATGTTTTTATATTTTTCGCTGTTTTGTTATCGTTAGTGATTATACTGCAATCTGATAGAAATGATAGAATCATTAGTAAACCGGCCGCCAAAACGTCGAAGGTGGATCACCAGCATCATCGTGCTGCTATGCCTCCTGGGGGGGGTAGTAACCTATAAGTTGTGGTGTTACCCTTTCCGGGCTACGGATGCTGTGCCAGGAACAACTGCTGCTGTTTTTAATTTCCCAGCCTATAAAGCTAAGGATTCCATTAGGGATTCTGTAGAAACAGCCACATTTTTTCATGCATTTCCCGAGCTTCAGCAAGACTACTCCGTTTTTCAGTCCTTTTTTGGGGAGGCAGGAGGGGCTATTCCGGTAGATGCAGAGTGGATGATTCAAAATCTGGGCTCCGGGCAGTTGGCTTTGTCGGTGGCCATAGAGGCGCCTTCTTTCCCTCTGGAAAAGGCCCTGGCGCCCTATCAAAGTGAAACGACTATTTTTCGGGGAGAGCCCATCTGGCGGCTTTCCTCTTCAGAAGGCTCCATACTTGCTCTTGCCCATTACCGCAACCTTTTGTTACTGGGGCGGCTGCCTTTGCAGGTGGAGGCTTGCATCACCCAGTTGAAGGAAGGGCTTTCAGAATGGACGGTGCCCAGGGCAAGCGGCCCCCAGCATTTATATCTGCGCGTCGATAACTTGTCGAGTCTGGGCTCCGGTATTTGGGCGCCCCCCCTGAGCAAGGCCCTGAGGCAGTTCGAGCCTTATTGTGAAGGGCTGGACTTGTCGTTTGAAAAAAAGGGAGATACCCTCGATATCAGTGGCGCCATGCAAAGCCGGGAGCTATTCGCTTCAACGCACTCCCGGAAGGTTGAAATGCCGGATGGAGCGCTCCTCAACTATTTGCCCGACAACCTGGCCTGGTGTTTTCGAAGATCGCTGGATAGCTTTCCCTCTCCCGGATCGGCCCCGGGCCAGTACCTGTCTTCCTGGGCTGGCCAGGAACTGGCCTTTGCATCCATGGCTCTACCCGGTAGCGAAGCAGACAATCAGTTCCTTTTGCTTTCCGTACGGCCCGATACCGATGTCCAAAGCCTGCTGGATGGCCTCACCAGGGAGCTTGGGGCATTGGAGTCCTATAACTTTCAATCGTTTCGGATTACCCGTCTGAGATCCGATTCCCTGCTCAACGGCCTGGGTGTTGAGATGAGTAACCCCTTCTTTACTATCCTTGGGGAGTATGTCGCTTTTTCTACTTCCAAGGCCGTTCTTGAACAATTGGCCAGTAGCCTTTTAGCGGGAAAAACAATGGTGCAGGATGAGGCCTTTTTAAGATTGTGGGCCAGCTTATTGCCCGGACGCCAGACGGTATGGGCTTTCACCAATACCACCCTTTTGAGATTGCGTTTACCTGCGTATCTCGAGCAACAGAAAGAACCCATCTCCCGGCTTCTGTCTCCTTTCGAAGCATTGATGGTGGTGATTGAACCGGATGGCGGCATTTCGGGAAGGATGTTGCCGGCAGGCAATGGCAAGGCCAAACCCGCTTCGGGAATGGCCTGGATTGTCAACCTGGATACCACGGCGGCTTCGGCCGTTCAGTACTTTCCACTCAATGGTGAAGAGCAGGGCTTTCTGGTACAGGATGAAGCATACGGCCTTTACCTGATCTCCGAGAAAGGAGAGCGCCTTTGGAAGCGCCGGTTGGAAGGGCCTATCATTGGAGGGATCGCATACCTCCCCTCATCGCGATATGGCCGGCAGCGAATGGCCTTTGCTACTCAGGGCAGTATCCATGTGCTGGATGAGCGGGGGAAGCCGGCTGCGAATTTCCCGCTGGCTTTGCCTTCCCCTGCCAGCAGCCCTTTACTGGCAGTGGATTTTGAAGGCCAGCAGCGCTATAACTTTTTCATCGGCTGTGAAAATGGTAAGGCCTATGGATTTGACTATCGGGGGCTGCCCCTGGAAGGATGGAGCCCCCAGGAAAAACTCGACAGCTTGGTGAGGCAGCCAATGGCCCATTTCCAAAAGGACAATAAGGATTATATTCTTGCCTTGAGCGAGGCGGGTACCTTACATGTTTTTCGCCGGGATGGAGACTATCGTTTCGAGCCCGTAAATACCGGCGCCCGCTTTCGGTCTCCCCCCTTTTTTCAGGCGGAGGCAGGGGCGGAGCGCATCGCCCTGGGCGACGAGAGAGGGTTGGGGCACATCGTAAACTTTCAGGGAGATTATTTCCGGCTCAAACTAATGCCGGCGCTGGAGGAAGGCGCCCGCTTTCTGTTTGTGAACCTTGCCGGAGATGAACGTAAGGATTATCTGGCTTATCGGGGAAAAGAAATAGTAGCCCGCTATTATGAAGGACTGAAATTGGTTACTCATTTTTCCGAGAGCATCGATATGCCGGTTGATACAGCCTTCATCCTTTCACTTTCCGGTAAAGTGGGGGTGGGGCTCCTTCATCGGCAGGATAGAAAGATCTCCCTGTTGGATGAAACCGGCGCTTCATTGCCCGGTTTTCCATTGGCGGGGGATGTGCCTTTTGCATTGGCGCCTCAGCCGGAGGGAGGGCAAATGATCGTCACAGGATACGGAGCCAGCGTGTATGCCTATCGCCTGTATTGATTGCGTTTTGTCAGGCCTCAATTAGGAATCCCGGTAAATCTTACCATCTTTGTTTAATATGACATTGCCATTACTTAAATGAAAACAAAAGGTAGGGTTTCAACGTATCTCCAAGGGGAGATATATCTTTGGGCTGTCCTCTCTATTTATTTGGGTAAAATACATCGAGCGCCTTTGAATTTCTATGAAACTGAATGTTCTGTCGAATTTCGGCCCTGAACAAAGTGGCTTTGTGCCGTCTTTGTAGTCTAAAGGCACAGATTAGTAAAAAAGAGAAGAATGGCGATTTGGATTGGATTTTTTGTCTTGATTTTTATTTTGCTTGCACTCGACCTGGGGGTATTCAATAAAAATGCTCATGCCATAACCACGCGGGAAGCGATGGGATGGACGGCCTTATGGATTTCCTTATCTTTATTGTTTAGCGGCTTTGTTTATTTTGCGTACGAAAACAGTTGGGTGCCCAATAGTGATGAACTGAGTGGCCAGGCAGCTGTATTGAAATACCTAACCGGCTACCTGGTGGAGCAATCGCTGAGCATGGATAATATTTTTGTCATTGCGATGATCTTTGCCTACTTCAAAGTGCCCCGGCAATATCAACACCGNNTTCTTTTCTGGGGCATTCTGGGGGCCCTTTTATTTCGTGGCGTGATGATCGGGCTGGGGGTAGTGCTCATCAAAAAGTTTGCCTGGCTCACCTATGTATTTGGGGTCTTCTTACTGTATTCCGCTTACAAAATGTGGACGGCCGACGAAGGGGTACATCCCAACAAAAATCCGATTATCAAGTGGGTGAAGCGCTTCTTTCCGGTGACTAAAAGTTTTGAGGGAGAGCACTTTTTCGTGCGCCGGCGGCACATTTTAGCTGCCACGCCGCTATTCATCGCCTTGCTGGTGGTGGAAACCACCGACGTAATGTTTGCCTTTGACAGCATACCAGCTATTTTTGCCATCACTACCGATCCTTTTCTGATTTTCACCTCCAATATATTTGCCATCCTGGGCCTGCGGTCCCTGTATTTTGTTTTGGCTGCTGTTATTGATAAATTTCGGTATTTACAGCATGCCCTCGTCTTTATACTGGCTTACGTCGGGGTGAAAATGTTGCTGGTCCATCATGTCGAGATACCGGAATGGTTGTCTCTGACGGTAATTGCCTTATCCCTGGGAATAGGCGTATTGGCGTCGATACTGGCCCAACGCAAAAAGGAACACATGCCGGAAAAAGAAGAGCTGGATAAAGAAGAAGTAGGCCCGGCAGCCACTTCCAATGAACCCGTTAAGCAAATAGGTAAATCTAAGATTCGTGCAGGTTCTTAATGATTTGGATTTACCTCTCTGCCTCTTCCCTTATTTTCTCGAATGCAAGGCAATCCGGTTACCTTCGGTATCTTGAATGGCAGCCATAAAGCCGTGATCTTCCGATATTTGTGTCCTGGGCACAAGAACTTTTCCGCCGTTGGGCTCTACCCGTGCCAGTTCGTTACTCAGATCGCCCGAGGGGGCAGTGAAGTAGATAAGGGTGCCTTCCAGGGAAGGCTTATAAGCCTCTTTGTGGTAGATCAAGGTACCGGGAGAACCGATCCCATCCTCTACTGATGGGAACCAGGCCATGTCGAGCGGGCCCATCTGATGGCGTTCCAGCTTATAGCCGAATACAGCTTCATAAAATTTGATCGCCCTTTCCATATTGCTGGTAGGGATCTCGAACCAGCCTACAACGTTTTTGTCCATGATGTTTGATTTTTGAACTTCGAACTTTAAACATGAATAACATCCTTGACCACCCCCCAGACACTGAAAGAAGCATCCGGTTCAATCTCCTGAGCATCCTCGTCGGATTCCAGGACGAACATTTCCTCCGTGATCCTCAGCCGGCGCACGATAAACTCTCCTTCAAGATAAGCAATAATAATGTCTTGATTGCGGGGGCTGGCCTGCCGGTCGACAATAGCAATATCGCCGCAGCAGTAGCCACCCTCGGCCAGGCTGTCATCGGTGAGTTGCACAAAGAAGGTGTGGGCCGGATGCCGGATAAGCGCCCGGCTCAGGTCCAGGCGCATAAAATT
>JAGQXQ010000154.1:14072-14484 GCA_020436535.1 Phaeodactylibacter sp. | reverse complement strand
CATTTGAAGAATGGTTGGAGGAAAATTATTTCAAAGAACGGTTGGATGGAAAGCAAAGGTTTCCGTTTTTGGAACGACTGCAAAGGTTCAGAAAGTATGCTCTTCCTCACTTAAAAAAATCCAAATCCCCCGCAATCTTCGCACTTTCCAGTCCACTCGCCCGAAGGTACAGTTGCAGCACCTGAATGTTCTTCCATCCGCCAAGGTCAGCAATGGTCTTCAAACTGGCGCCCTGGAGGCGAAGGTTGGTGGCTGCACTGCGGCGGGCGGTGTGGGTCGTGACGAGCTGGCTTTTCAAAGTAGGCGGCTCCGTGTTGACCACGTCGTTGATCCCGGCCATAGCGGCGATGACCTTCAGGAATCGGTTGGCCATCTGGTTGGCGCCAAAGGAGAAGTTGTAATCGTATTTTTC
>JAGQXQ010000154.1:13783-13984 GCA_020436535.1 Phaeodactylibacter sp. | reverse complement strand
TGTTTTTCCGGGAGAGCCGCTGCACATCTGAAAACCGAAGCAGAAAATAGTAGGCGATTAAGAACCGGTCTCTTTCCTTTTCAAGATGGGGTTGTGCCGCCAGGTTGAGGTTGGCTAACAGGCCGATTTCCTCCTGGTTAAAGTAGATTTTGTTGGTTGGAATATTGCCGTGGGTGCTGAGGCTATTGTAGTCGGAATTGG
>JAGQXQ010000154.1:0-13722 GCA_020436535.1 Phaeodactylibacter sp. | reverse complement strand
ACTGTAACCAGCTTGACGCCTATCTCGTTACACATGAACTTAGTAAATTCTGATTCCCACTTCTTGTTTATTTCATCGAAGTAGACATCCCTGGCCGGCAAAGTGGAGGCAAACCCCTGCAACCTGGTCAGCAGGTTATTGTAGTTTTTTATGGTGCTGGGGGTCAGGCCGTGCATGCCCATCTCGGCCTCAGAGATGAAACGCTTCAGGTATTCGATCAGCGACAGGCTGACCGTATGGCCATCCTTGAAGTTGTTGAAGGTGCCGCCGGAGAGGAAGTGCTCTTCAATCTTGTTGCGAAAGTTCCGGATCTTGGCGTTGTAGACGGTGGCGAGCGGATGCTTGCTCCGAACGACACCTCGTTTGTCGTCAAAATCGGCAGGCGCTACAAATACGCCGTCGACCGGGTAGTATTTCTGTTTCCCGTCGTGGTTGACGTAAATCTTCACGCTGCACGTACCGTCCTGTTTAGGGCTGTATTTCCAGCAAACATTTTTAAAACGCATAAGCCACTATTTTTTTAAAAATACCTTAACAGAAAAAGGTAATATATAGTAGCAAATAGCAATAAAAAGGAGTAAAAAGCAAGTTTAAGCGGCAAGGAAATGAAGCTGAAACCCAATAAAGACGCCCTATTTCGTTGAAATAGGGCGTCTTTTAAAAAACTGCTTGTAGCCCCACCAGGACTCGAACCTGGATCTTAGGTTCCGGAAACCTACATACTATCCCTTGTACTATGGGGCCGTTCCGAAGCCGGAAATGTGGAAACGGAAATGCTTGTTTGCCGCTCCGGTTTCATTTTGCGGTTGCAAAGTTAGTAAAGCAAACGCAGCAGAGCAAATGCCGGGAGGCTTTTTGTTGTGCTTTTCTCAACTCCGGTGGCCGGGAATAAGTTCCACCCAATAAATCCTAAAGTTTAGTTAAACCCGGAAGGGCTTTAATTACCGGCAGGGATCGAGTTTGTTCTATATAAAAGGAGCCTTAGAGCTTTCATAAAACAATGGCTTGCAGATTGTAAATAACAAAACAGCTAATCATGAAACGATATATTTTTTCGAGCCTGCTCTTTTTGTTGAGCCTGGCGTTTGTTTCCTGCTCCACTTCGCAACCCGCCGGGCAGACAGCAGATGGCCGCCCCCAACGGGGACAGGACACCATTGTCATACAAAATGCCTATACGTTGGCGGACTACCTGCAGCGGGTACCGGGGGTGTATGTTGATGGGTACAACGTCAGCATCCGCGGATCGGGCCCGCCTCTTTATATCGTCGATGGGACCCGGATCGGCCACAGTTATTATAGCGCCGCCAATGCTGTCGCCATCGATGATATTGCTTCGGTCGAATTACTTAAGAACGCTTCGGAGACAGTCATCTATGGCCGGGAAGGCAGCAATGGGGTGATCCTCATTCACACCAAAGGCGCCAACCCGGATGCGGGTAAGTATCAATAAACCTTTGGCGGAAGTCGGAAAGCGGAAGTGCGAAGTCGGAAGAAGGGCAAAACAGGTGTTCTCCGTTGATTCTTCCCACTTCCGACTTCCCAATGCTACCCCTGCCGCATTGCATCCACCGGGTCCATCCGGGCGGCCTGCAGGGCGGGAATCACTCCGGAAACGACGCCCACCATGACCGATACAGTAACCCCCAGCACCATATTGCCGAAAGAAAGGTACATATCGAAGTCGATGGCGTTGGAGAGGATCTTGATGATCGCCGATACGAGCACCAACCCGAAAATGCCGCCGATCAGGCAAAGGATGATCGATTCGATCAGGAATTCGAGGAGGATGACGAAGCTCTTGGCGCCCAGTGCCTTTTTGATGCCGATGATATTGGTGCGTTCTTTAACGGAGACGAACATGATGTTGGCCACGCTCACAATGCCCACCAGCATGGCCAGCAGGCCGATGATGATACCAATGAGGTTGAGTACGCCGAAGAAACTGTCGAATACGCTGGAGATCATAGACAGCTCGTTGAGGGAGAAGTCATCGTCTTCCATAGGCTTCAGGCGGCGCTTGGCCCGCAGGATGCCTTTAAGTTCATCCTTAAGCTGCTGCATGCTGATGTTTTCAGCAGCCTTGGCCGTTACGGAAGTATCGAAGATCTGAGTAGCCTTGAGGTTGGCCAGGCTGCGGGCGTTGGGATAGGAAACCAGGATGACGTCATCGAAATTGAGCGGGTTGAGCAGGTCGTCGCCGGCTTTTTCGATCACGCCGATCACCTCGTATTTACGGCCCATCATTTTTATGGTCCGGCCAATGGGTTCGATGTTGGCGAATAGTTCTTCCGCTACATTGTATCCCAATATGATCTTGTTGCTGCCGTAGTGGTATTCGTTGGTTGAAAAATACCGCCCTTTGTAGTATTCAAGCTTGAACATCTCGTCAAACTCGTAGGAAGAGCCGATGAGCACTGCTCCTTCTACACTGCTGGAGCCAAATTTTACGGTTTTAAACCCGATCACTACATGGTAAGAAGCCAGCATTGAAGTCCGGGATTTCTCCTTGATCACCTCGTAGTCCTGATAGTCCGGATTGGGGCGTTTAATGAGCTTCCACCAGTCGCCGCTGGCATCCCGCCACGGCCATTTCTTCACATACACCACATCGCTACCCAGCTTTTCCAGGCTACCACGCACGTTATCTTCCAGAGAGTCGACTGCAGAAAGCACGCCAATGATGCAGAAAATACCAATGGAGATCCCCAAAAGAGAGAGGAAACTGCGCATCCGGTTAGAACGCAACTGCTGAAAAGCCTGGTAAATACTCTCAGAAAAAACCCTTAAAATGATCATCATAACCTGCATTTTTTCGGCAAGTACGAATGTAAGCAACCCCTTCGTACCGACCTAATACATTCGATGAATAAGAAGGGGTATTAGACCGGCAGGGTTGGTTGTTCTATGGGTTCACGGCCGCCCCTGATACACGAATAAGTATATGGACAGAATGAATGATTGAATGAATATAATGGACTCTGCCCGGGTCTCATGTCTCACTAATTGTGTCCAGGTACTCACTTAGAATTACATGGATACACTCTGATACGGCTCCAAATTTTATAGGTTCATGCAACAAAGCCGTAAACTGATCACCGATACACTGATCACTGATAAACTGATCACCGATACACTGATCACCGATACACTGATCACCGATACACCGATACACTGATCACTGATAAACTACTCACTACTCCTCCCTACACCGCTTCCAGCGCATAAGTAGAAAAAAAACTGCGCAGGCGCATCTGCAGCACTCCCCAGATCGCTTCCTTGACGATGCCTTTAGACATTTTGGAGACACCTTCGATCCGGTCGGTAAAAGTGATGGGTACTTCCCGAAGTTGGAACCCAAGTTGGTAGGCGGCAAATTTCATTTCGATCTGAAAGGCATACCCCACAAACCGGATCTTATCCAGGTCGATAGCGGAGAGCACCCGGCGATGATAACAAATGAAGCCCGCCGTAGGGTCGTTTACCGGCATCCAGGTAATGAATCGTACGTAAAGAGAAGCGCCAAAGGAAAGAATAATGCGGTCTAAGGGCCAGTTTTCCAGCTTGCCGCCTTTTACGTAGCGCGAACCGATGGCCAGTTCGGCCCCGTTGTCCACACAAGCGGCGCGAAGCTTCAGCAGGTCTTCAGGGTGGTGGGAAAAATCGGCATCCATCTCAAACAGATATTCGTAGCCGTGGTGCAGGCCCCATTTGAAACCGGTAATATAAGCCGTTCCCAGTCCCAGCTTCCCCTTTCGCTCGATCAGGAAAAGCTGTTCGGAGTAGCGCTTTTGCTGTTGCCGCACCAGTTCGGCAGTACCGTCGGGCGAGCCATCATCCACAATGAGTATGTGAAAGTCGGCGTCAAGGGAAAAAATTGTGTCAATCATCCTAACAATATTTCCCTTTTCGTTATAAGTTGGGATAATGACTAAACTGTCTGCCAATTTTTCTTTTTTTTGGGCCTCAAAGATAGTCTAATTTCCTTCTTTGACAAATTCATTGTGTTTGCAGTAGTACTACCTAATGTTATCCAAACGACGTACCGTAACTGCAAATTACATTTATTTTGCCTTCCCATTTGGATAAAATGCCCTGTCAAAACATTTGACAATGAATAAAGTTTACCCACATTTGTGCGCACGCTGCTTAACGTTTTTCATCTCTTGCCTGCCCGTTTTCCTGTGTGCACAGGGGGCCATCAGCGGCTTTATGCCGGGACGGGGCATTACCGATGTTGCCCTGGGATATTCCACCGAATCCTTCAGCAGTTACTTGTTTGGGGATGAAAAACAGGACAGCCGCCTGACCACGGAGTCCATGAATCTCTTTTTAGAACACGGTTTTACGGATACCCTCTCCCTGGTCGTCAATATCCCCTACCTGTGGATTGACCCGGAAAACCGCGGCCTGCAGGATGCCGGCCTTTACGTCAAATACCGCAATCAGTATAAAAAATACGCCTCGGGCTACCTCAACCTGATCACCTCTATCGGCCTGAGCTTCCCCATCTCCGCCTACCCTAAAGACACCGACACGCCCATCGGGCAACGGGCCATCAATTTCCAGGGGCGCTTCCAGGGCCAGTATGTTTCGGATTTCGGCCTGTTCTTCCAGCTTCAATCGGGAGTCGACTTCCAGTTTCTGGAAGAACTGCTACCGGCTGTTCCCATCCTCTTCCGCACCGGTTTTGGCGCCCGCCGCTATTTCGTGGAAGCGTGGATCGAATCCTACAATACCATCCATGGGGGTGTCGACACCCAGATTTCCGGCGGCGCCGGCTCCCAATGGCTCCGCATCGGCGGCAGCCTGTATCTGCCGCTGATCTCCAACATCGGTATCGTGGTGGGCAGCTCCCGGATACTCACCGGAAGGAATATCGGCCTGTCTACGCGCTGGAACGCCGGCGTGGTGTATAGATGGGACCGGAGGAGGGGGTGAGGGAGTTGGGGGAAGGTTGGATAGTTATATGGCTAAATCGCTATATGGTTGGATGGCTGTATGGTTATATGGTTAACCCTGTGGAAGCTGTACACTGGATCATCCGCAAGCTCATCAATCTACCCTTCGGCTGAGCTCACGCCGAAGCCTGAGCCTGATGCACAACGAGAAGTTCTGGAAAAAAGAGCCTGCTGATGGAAAGCCATCCAGAAACCATATAGCTATATAACCATTCATCAGCCAACAATAGAACCATAGAACCCATGAAACGATATCCCCCTACAACCTCCCCACAGAACTATTCCCCTCCCAAAAGCCTTTTACAATAAACTTTATGCAAGTGAGTTTTGTAACACTCTAATAACTTGACCAAAAAAACATCTTGTTTTCCCGTATCCGATATCCCGAAAAGGTAAGCCCTGAAGAGTTGGACACCTACCTCGCCGCCGGCTGGCGGTGCATGGGGCAGGCCCTTTATACGTCCCACTTCATGTTTTTTGGGACGGAGCCCCAAAGAAAGATTTATTCTACCATTCCCGCCCGGCTGCCGCTGGAAGGCTACCAGTTTTCCAAAAGCCAACGCAAACTATGGCGCAGAAATGAAGGGGCTTTTCGGATGGAAGTGGGCGCTCCTGCCCACTACGATGAAGCCAAACAAAAGGTCAACCGCTCCTACGCCCGGCAATTCCCTCGCCGCGCCATCAACGATGCGGAAGATATACTGAGCAATGGCAAGGGGCGGCTGGCCCTGGACACCCGGGAGGTGGCGATCTACAATGGAGAAACGCTCATTGCCTTCAGCTTTTTCGATATGGGGTGCCGGAGTATGTACAGCAAACAAGGGATCTATGACCCGGCCTACCACCGGTACAGCCTCGGCTTTTTTACCATGCTGGTAGAGATCCGGTACGCGCTCGAACAGGGCCTCAGCTATTATTATCCCGGCTACGTGGTGCCCGGCAACCAGGAGTTCGACTACAAACACCGCGTGGGGGCGCTGCAATATTTCGAATTGAAAAGCGCCGGCTGGAAGCCCTTTGATCAACTATCGGAAGAAGATATTCCCATCAATTATCTGCGGCGCCATTTGGGTGAGCTGAAGGAAGCCTTGAAAAGCCGGGGCATCCAAAGCCAATTGTTCGATTATCGCTATTTTGATATTCGCTTTTACGACAACCGCCCCTACCCTTTTCTGGAGTTTCCCTGCTTTTTGTTGTCCGACTCCAAAAACAAAGAGTCTGTGTGCCCGGTCACGATCTTTGACCCCATCCAAATGGAGTTCCAAATATACAATTGCCGCTTTTTTGGCCTGGGTGTCGAACACCTCAGCGCCTACCGGGAAGCCCTCCGTTCCTCCTCACCAACCTTCATAATTCCCATATCGGTATTCGACACACTCCACCAATCCTCCAACCTTGAAGAAGCACTTCAGGCTTTGCTGGAATATGCTCCCTGAGAGAAAACCGGAAACGCTGAGTTTTATCAGAGATAGTTGTTAAAAATATTATTAGCTTACAGCCCCAAGATTTCAAGCGCTGAAAATGTTTGCAGAGAAACACTACCCAGAAGTGATGACCCCCGAAGATCTCGATGCCTACCTGGCTAAAGGATGGTATCGTATGGGGCAAACTATCTTTACGACCCATTTTCTCTGCTTTGGCCGTACTTTCTACTCCGCCATTTGGATCCGCCTGCCGCTGCAGGGCTATCAATTCCGCAAGAGCCTGCGCAAAGCCCATCGCCGAAACCAGGAACAGTTTCGGACAAAGATCGGCCCGGCTTCCATTACCCCGGAAAAGGAACAGCTCTACCGGCGCTACAAAGCTTCCTTTCCCGGCATTTTGGCGCCTTCCCTGAGAGACTCCCTGTTGGATGGTGAAGATTTCAATGTCTACAATACCTACGAAGTTGCTGTCTACGACGGCAGTACGCTTGCCGCGCTCAGCTTTTTTGACCTCGGAAAAAACAGCGCTGCCAGCATTATGGGCATTTACGACCCCGACTATCGTAAATACAGCCTCGGTTTTTTCACCATGCTCATGGAGATCGACTTTAGCATGGAGCGAGGGCTGGAGTTTTTCTACCCCGGTTATGTGGTGCCGGGTTACCAACGCTTCGATTATAAGCTCCGGATCGGTAAAATGGAAGATATCCAGTACTATGACCTCCGCACCAGGGCATGGCAGCCTTACAACCAACTTGCGGAATCAGAAGTGCCGCTAAAAAAAATGGAAAGCCGGCTGGATGTCATGCAGCAGTTCCTCATCGAAAATAATCGTTGGAGTCAGAAACTTTATTATCCTCTTTTTGAAGCCAACTTATTCGGTTTTTGGCACGCTCCTTATTTCGACTATCCGGTCTTTCTGCTCTGTTCGCCCAAGCTGAACTCGAATAAATACCTCATGGCTGTTTATGACCCTCGCGAAGATAATTTTCAGCTCATGCGCTGCTCTCTCTTCGACGACCTGCAGTTCTACTTCAATGAAGCCTATACCGATTCCTTCGACCGCCGGAAGAATTTCATCGAACTGGTCGTCATCGAGGAGGTGCTGGCCAGCAGCTCCCGGCCCGACGAGATATTAGACGCATTCTAAACTAAAAACCCCGTCCGGCAAAGCCTGAACGGGGCAATATATGAAACTTAAAGTGACTAAACTTCCTTAGCTCCTGGAGCCTTCCGGCGCCTCGGCCCGCTGCAGGTCGCCAAGAACAACCTGCCCATCCTCTACATCGAAAAACTGTAAGATCCGGGTAGCGCCGGCCTTCAGAAACAGGTAGTACGCTCCGTCTGGCAATCCTTTAGTAATATAGTTCCTGGAAAAGCCGTTATGGGCCTCTTTCACCTCCTGGTGCCAGTTCAAGCCCGTCAGGCTGGTAATGCGGGTTTGTACCGGTTCTGAATTCAGATTCGATAACCGGACATTGATCAGCGCCCCCTCGCCCGAAGCGCTGATGTTGGCCAGCACCTGTCCCTTCCTGCCCAAAGGCTGGCTTACATTGCGGCTCAGTCCATTCCTGCTTACCCCCCTGCCCTGGCCTTCAAAAAAATGAGCCCGGCCGGCATAAAATGTAAAGGCCTTCAACTCCCGGGCTGCTTTGTTCGAAACTCCAAGGATATAAGTTCCTTCTTCCATTCCCTCCATGGCCAGCCGAAGAGAATAGCCGTTTTCACCACTGATGAAATCGGAGTATTGCAGGCGGCCGTCAATCGTTTTCAGGAAGATCTCGGTACGGGCCTGCTCCAGGTTGGCCAACTGGACAACCACCGCCGCTTCCCCGTCGGCAGCATGGAAATGGACGATAGGCCCGGCAGAAAAGGCAGGGCTAAAGGCTAACAGGCACAGGATGGCATTCAATAAGATCGTTTTCATGATCGTGAATTTTGGTTTACAATCGGTGATTAATTACAATTGCTACAAAGGTGCCCGATCCTAACCAAACCGGCCTGTACGCAGCTGTCAAATAGCCCGACAGAACTGTCTTTTTACTGGAATTTCATTGCATTCGCTGGAATAGTATTGTGTTTACGTGCATTCAAGCCTGTTCTCTGTACTCGGAAGGGGTCTTGCCAAACTCCTTTCGGAAAACCTTGGAGAAATAATCCGGGTCACTAAAGCCGGTATCGAAAGCCACTGCCGCCACCGTCAACCGGGGGTCATTCAGCAAGGCTTTAGCATGTTGCAGGCGCAGATAACGAATGAAGTAGGTAGCAGACTGCCCGGTGAGGGCGGACAGCTTCCGGTGAAGCTGGGAATGGCTCATGCCAGCTTCCTGGCAGAGTTGCCCGACCGAAAAGCTGCTGTCATTGAGGTGTGTTTCAATGATCGCCCGGATCTTTTCAAGGAAAGGGTCCGTTGGCCGTTCAACGACGGAAGCCTCCGTTATTTTTCCGGCGGCGCCTCTTTCGCCGGTGAGGCTCGCCCGGTAGTGCTCCTGCAGACGGCGGCGCAACTCAAGCAGCTTCCGGATCCGCACATGCAGTTCCTCCTCTTCAAAAGGCTTGGCCAGATAGGCGTCGGCGCCACACTTCAGCCCATCCAGCTTAGAGCTTTGGTCCGCTTTGGCAGTAAGCAGAATGATGGGGATATGACTCGTCCGTTCCTCATCTTTAAGTAGGCGGCAAAGCTCATAACCATCCATTTTCGGCATCATCACATCACTGATGACCAGATCCGGCGTATGGGTTATCGCCATCTCCAGGCCTTCCTTACCATTGGCGGCTATCATCAGCCGGTAGGTATCGCCGAGGCAGGAGGCCAGGTAATAAATGACATCAGCATTGTCTTCCACCAGCAGCAAGGTAGGCGCTTCCTTCGCACTATGGCCTGCAATGGCTTCCACATTTGGGTGCCTGGCGGGAAAATAGGATACAGCGCCAGGCATCGCCTCCCCAACCGCCGCCTGAAGGGTGATCGGAAGAAAGGCTGTAAAGGTGGCGCCCCGTTGAGCCCGGTTTTCGGCAATGAGCTCTCCGTCCAACAGGCGGGCCAATTCACGTGCCACCGATAAACCGATGCCAGCTCCCCCTGACTCCCCTCGATCCCTCCGAGAGGGATAGGGGCCTGCATCCTGTATCCCTGCCTTTGCCCATTCCTCTCCTTCGGGAGGGGCCGGGGCCTGATAAAAACGGTCAAAGACTGCTTCCAGTTTATCTTCCGGAATGCCGATCCCCGTATCTCTGACCCGAAGTTCCAACGCCGGCTTACCAGCATATTCCCCTCGCTCAGCTAACACATAAACGTGGCCTCCTTCCGGGGTGAACTTGATGGCATTGGACAGTAAGTTGGAAAGTATTTGTTGCAGTTTCTCAGGGTCCAGGTCCATCTCCAGACTCGCAATACGGGGCAGAAAGTGGAGGCGAATGTCCTTACTGCCGGCATAAGCCTCAAATGCCTCGGTGAGATAATACAGGAAAGGGATCACGTCCGTCCGTATCTTATTGACGGGCAGGTTGCCCGATTCCAGGCGGGCGAGTTCCAACATCTGGTTGACCAACTGGAGCAGGCGGCTGGTATTGCGCTGGATCATTTGAACCCCATCCTCCGCCCATTGCCGGGGATTGTCCTTGATGCGGGCAGCCATACCGGCAATGATGGACAGCGGCGTCCGGAACTCATGGGTTATATTGGTATACAACCGGGTTTTTAACACATCCATTTCCTTCAGCCGCTCCGCTTCACGTTGTTCCAGGCGGCGGTTGAGCTGAAACCGGTACAGGCTGTATACAAGGAATAGAAGGGCAGAACCGTACATGGTATAAGCCCACCAGCGTTTCCACCAGGGTGGAACAATGGTGAAGGCCCATTCCGTGCCGGTTTCATTCCATACTCCATCGTTGTTGCTCGCCTGCACTTTGAGCAGGTAATGGCCGGGGGGCAGGTTATTGTAAATAGCCACCCGGTTCGAAGCCCCGGTTTCTACCCAATGTTTATCATGCCCTTCCAAAATATATCGGTAGCGGTTCTTTTCGGGTATGGCCATGCTCAAGGCAACAAACTCGATCGTGAGGTTGTTTTGCCACCACTTCAAGGCGAGTTCCTCCAAATAACTGATGTCGTGCTTCAGCAGAGAAGCCTCCCCTCCCGGGCGGATTTCTTGGTTATTCACTTTCAAGCCAGCGAGCAATACGGGAGGTTCATAGGGGTTATCAGAAAGGCTGTCCGGGTGAAAAACGACGGTGCCACTTTCTTCATAGAAGTACATATTGCCATACAGGTCCTGATATTTATAATCCCCCTGCTCCAGGAACACGCCCCGGAAACCATCGTGGCTGGAAAATACTTCAAACTGCGCCTTTTCGGGATTAAAACAGGCCAGGCCTCCGTCGGTGCTCAGCCACATATTGCCCTTTCCATCCTCCAAAATGCCGAATACGCGGTTATTAGGCAGTCCGGAGGTTTCGGTTGTCCAGTTGAAAAACGCGGGCTGCCCGGCATTCCAATGCATCATACTGAGGCCTCTCCCGGTGCCTATCCACAGGCGCCCCAGGGCATCTTCCATCAGGGAATTGACCTGGTTATTGATGAGGCTGTTGGCATTTTCCGGATCAAACTGAAAATTTTCAGCCGCCATCGTCAAAGGGTCCAGGCGGTATAACCCGCCTCCGTAAGTGCCTACCCATACTCCTCCGTATTTATCTTCCAGAATATCTCCGATCTGGTTGTGGTCTTTACTATCCGGGCGGCCGGGTTCCTGGTAAAAATGACTGAAGGCCCCCAACTCAGGTTTGTAGATAAAAACGCCCATTTTATAACTGCCGGCCCACACCCACCCACGGGAATCCACCATGATGGTGGAGGGGAAAAAGGAAAAATAGGGATCTGGAAAGGAGAAAGTATGGACGGGCCCCAATTGCGGGCCGACCTGAACCAACATCCCTTTGGATAGCGCCCAGACGGAACTGCCGGGCCCGGCCGCCAGGCCGATTATCCGGCTGAGGGGGCTGTCTTTTTCTTCGAAATACCGCGTTTTTTCTCCGGTGCGCCCATCGATCCGCAGCAGGCCGTACCCGTAATGCCCCAGCCACAACGAGCTGTCCGCCGTTTGTACAATGGGGTCCTCCCGTCCGAAAGTAACGCCTTCGTGCTCGATTCCAAAAGGCTTGAATTTAGGCGAATAGGGGCTTTGCTTCTGGTAACCACCTTCTTCCAGAGCGATCCAGGTATTCCCTTCCCGGTCGGTGAAGGGCAGCACTCTGTTTTGAAAACCATCGCCCGGGCAGTCTCTAATAAATTGCAGGCTGTGATCCCGGGGATTCAATAAATACTCCTTACCTGAATCGAGACGGACAAGAATGCCATCTTCCCCCTGCCGCCTCATAGCAATGACCCAGATGCTGCGCTCCCCCTCTTCCGGGTCGTCCGGCATAATCACCGGTGCGCTCCTGCCCGTTGGTATGTCCAGGGAAAAGATTCCCATTCCGGTGCCCAGCCAAAGGCGGCCGCCGTCGGGCACAATGCCCCACACATCCTGAAGGCAAATATTCTCCTTGCGAAAAGCCTGGTACTTGCGAAACCGGCCATTGGCCTTTTCGAAGCGCCCCAGGCCATCTTGCAGGGTTCCTATCCAGATATCCCCATTATCGCTTTGGGCCAGCCGGATGATGATGTTACCCGGCAAGCTACTGGTGTCTCCGGGTTGGTGATAATAATTGGTGAACTTCTCCGTTCGGGGGTCAAAATGGCTGAGGCCGTTGTTGGTGCCCACCCAAAGGGAGCCGTCCTGCCTGTCTTCGATAATGCAGGAAACAAAGTCATGGGCCAGGCTGGCGGTATCAAAGGGGTTGTGCTGATAAAGCGTATAATTGTAGCCATCATATCTGACCAGCCCGTTGAGAGAGGCAAACCAAATGAATCCCCGGCTATCCTGCTGGATATCCAGGATGGTGTACGGCAGGCCCCGTTCCCCAAAGGAGGTGGCGGGAATAACCGTTTTCTGGCTGAGGCCAGGCAAAGAGAAAAAAAGGCACAACAAGGCCAAGGGAAGGATGTGGGTCTTCATAACAAGTCGAATCAGGTGATTATACAGGTAGGATGCGTTTGGCGCTCCAAAACCCTTACTTATAATAAGGAGTTTCTCTCAAGGTATCAAACGCTTTAGGATTATCTTAACGTTTTTTGCGAACACTATACGGCACTTCCTCATCCAGCAAAAAAGCCTCCTGCAACACTTCGTGCAACACCGCTTCGGGAATGTCTCTCAACTGGTAAAAGACAACGCCGGACACCTGCTTGCGCCCCCGGGCGTCGAGCAGGCCCTGCTCGTTGCTCAGCTCGTTGCCTCGGGTAAAGGCCAGTTCCACACCACCGTCTTTAGTAGGGTTGAGGTAGCAGATCCAGCTGCGGCGGTAGTAAAAGGGAATCTTATACCGGATTTTCGCCGTCACTTCGGGGTAGGATGTGATCAGTTGATGCAGGTAGTCCATCATTTCCTGCTGCGGGCTGGCCAGATCGGATAGGTAGGCTTCGATGTCGTTCATAAGTAATTTTTGCCCTCCGCCGGGGTAGGGTGCATTTTCCACTTTAGGAGGGTTAGAGGACGCACGCTATCCTGCCGGAGAATATTCCCACAACACTTCCCCTCCCATTTTGGTTACCTTGAGTAAAGAGAAGGAAATAGCATGAGAAAGATACTGATATTCGCCATCATTTCCACTTTCATCGCCTGCAATGCTTACCGGGAATTACCCGGCGCCAAAGTAGACGACAGCTGGAAGGTTAAACAACTTCCCCCTTCCGTACAGCAGGAAGGCGGTGACCCCGCCGCCGGACTGAACTACCTGATCTACGGGGACTATATTGGATCGGGGGTCCCCTACGATTTTTTCAAAAAGAAAATGAGCAACCAGCCCGATACGGTGCTGCGCCGCGAGGGAGACAACGCCAACGTTGGTTATGGCGCTACCGTTTTTACCGCGCCGAATGGCGTAAAGGTGGTCAACGGCAACTGCTTTACCTGCCACGCCGGCGAACTCAACGGCGAGGTGATCCTGGGGTTGGGCAACAGCTTTTCTGACTACCGCAAGAGCTTAAAGCCCATGGCCAAATTGATGCGCTTCGGAGTCGGCATGAAATATAAAAAGGAATCCGAAGAATGGCGGGCTTTTGAAGATTTCTCCAATTATTTCGGCGAAATGGCGCCCTACATACAGACCAACCAGCCCGGCGGCAACCCGGCTTTCCGCCTGGCGGAGGCCTGCATGAATCACCGCAACCCCACCGACCTCACCTATCAGGAGGGGCCCAACTATGAGATGATGGAGTACACCATCGCCACCGACGT
>JAGQXQ010000628.1:1100-7144 GCA_020436535.1 Phaeodactylibacter sp. | reverse complement strand
GCTGAAGAAGCTGCTGATGAGCCACAAAGCGGCTATCAGGTACTTAAGAAGTATTTCATCGATGGCGACTGGCGCTTTATGAGCTTCGTATTGATCTGTTTGATCCTTGGCCTTGCTTTTTGTATTGAGCGTATTATTACCCTCAACATCGCAACCACGAATACAGACAAGTTGCTGTCCCGGATCGATGAAAGGCTCAAGTCTGGTGACCTTCAGGGCGCCATGGAGGTCTGTAAGTCCACTCAAGGCCCGACCGCCAGCATCCTCTACGAAGGACTGAAAAATGCCGACGACGGCCCCGAAGCAGTAGAAAAAGCTATTGTTTCGTATGGTAGCGTACAAATGGGCCTCCTTGAAAAAGGCCTCGTGTGGATTTCTCTCTTTATTGCCATTGCCCCGATGCTCGGCTTTATGGGTACGGTAATTGGTATGATCCAGGCCTTCGACCGTATCGAAGCTGTCGGTGACCTGTCTCCTTCGGTTGTTGCCGGAGGTATTAAGGTAGCCCTGCTGACTACGGTATTCGGCCTCATCGTAGCCATTATCCTGCAGATCTTTTACAACTATATCGTTAGTAAGATCGACGGGATCGTCAACAAGATGGAAGACGCTTCTATCGCTCTGGTTGACATCATGGCCGCCAACAACATTTTTAAGAAATAAGAGAAATCAATACTATTATGTATAAATTCTTAACCAAAAATGGCCAGGCGCTGGCCTTCGGGTTAGGTGTATTGATAACCATTATCTTCCTGGGGTCAGTGCTTTCCGGTGTTGGAGAGTTCTCTGCCCTGCCGGAAGCCGAACAGGACCAAACGAGCATCTTCAATTTTGGCCTGGCGGGAGCGATCGCACTGACAATCATTGCAGCTCTTGCAATGGTGGGCTTCGGCCTGTTCCAGGTCGCTAGCGACTTCAAAGGATCCTTAAAAGGTATCCTTGGCTTCGGCTTTTTGCTGGTTATTTTCTTTATCACCTATTCCATGGCAAGCGGTGAGGCTACGCCCTATATTCAGGGAGCAATCGATAAATTTGAAACGGCCGGCGCTGTGTTTACGTCGAATAACCTCAAATTTATCAGTGGTGGCATCTCCACCGCTGTTGCACTGGTGGTTATCGCCGCCGTTGCATTTATTTTTGCAGAGGTTCGTAACTTATTCAAATAGAGGCTTATGGGAAAGACGAGTGCTAGAGACCGGATGTCACCTGAGATCAATGCAGGCTCCATGGCCGATATCGCCTTCCTGCTGCTGATCTTCTTCCTTGTGACCACAACAATTGTGGAAGACAAGGGTATTACTGTAAAGCTTCCACCCTGGTCCGAAGAGGAACCGGACATTACAAGGCTGAAAACCCGTAACGTTTTCTCTGTTCTTGTAAATGCCCAGGACCAACTTCTCGTTCGGGGGCAAGTGATGGATGTTGATCGTTTACGCGAAGAAGCTAAGCTCTTCATCGCCAACCCGTACAACCAGCCCGATATGGCGGAAAAGCCGACCAAGGCCATTATTTCTCTGAAAAATGACCGGGGCACCAGCTACAAAGCCTATCTGCAAGTTTACAACGAACTGAAAGCTGCTTACAACGAACTTTGGGACGAAATGAGCCTGAGCAAATATGGTGTTCCTTACAGCGACGACATGCCTTTCGCCTATAAGAAAACCATTCGCGATGAGATCCCATTCGTCCTTTCGGAAGCTGAACCGACATCATTCGGTGAAGAATAAATGGTAATGCCCTGACGAAATCGAAATCGTCAGGGCATCTCCCGACGGCTCGTTCCGTCGGGCTTGTCGAAAACCTGCCGCTTATTCTTTCAACGCCCCCTCCTCTCTGTGAGGAGACAAAAATGAATCATCATGTCTAAATTTACTAAAAAAAGAGGTAAGGCTTCTCCAACAGTCTCCACTGCTTCGCTTCCGGATATCGTCTTTATGCTCTTATTTTTCTTTATGGTGGTAACCGTACTTAGAGATGCAGAGCTAAAGGTTAAGGTGTCAACGCCTTATGCTACGGAACTGACCAAGCTGGAGGAGAAATCACTTGTGAACTACCTTTATATTGGCCGGCCGGTAGAGAAGTTCCGCGAACTCTATGGCACCAAGCCGCGCCTGCAGTTAGGAGATAAGTTTGCCAACATCGTCGATATTCCGCTCTTCCTTGAAAAACACAAGATCAAGGTTCCGGAATCCCGTCATGGCCAGATCACGTCTTCCCTGCGGGTGGATGGTGAAGTGACGATGGGTATCGTTCAGGATGTAAAAACCCAGCTCCGTAAATCGGGTCAGCTGAAAGTGAACTACTCTGCTAAAAAAGATCCAAAGAAAAGTAAGTAAGTATATTTTTATACCGCTCCTTCATGGAGTGAGAAAGTGACACTTTTCACAAAAGGTGTCACTTTTTTTTTACCGCAGCCGGTCCATAGAACGAACCAGCTTTTCATCTTTATTGATAAACCGATACGCCACCAGAAGGAGGATCATGGCCACAATGGGCAGATAGGCGCCGAGGCTGTCATTAATCGCGGCGCCCTCCACATCATTGCTGTTTTGCATAAAAAAGAGGACTCCGAAAACCACCCCTATCAGATTGGCGATAAATGCAAAGATGCTCATCCGCATCTGTAGCAGGCGGTTGCCAAAAAGAAAAATACCAACGAGGGCCAAAGCCCCTGCCACCCCAAAAAGGGCCATAAGCGCAGGCTGGTCCTGGACATTATAAGCCGCATCGGCAAATATCATGGAGCCTTCCACCGCCTTTGGCGTGGTTGCGAAGGGAACGCCAAACAAGCCCAGAGAAGCCGCTCCTGCCAGTAGTAAAAAGATCGATTGAATGCGTTGTAGCATGCCTTTATTTTTTGTTTTGTTATGAACCGTAAATTTAGAAAATTGAAAAGTATTTATCCCCCAATCCTTTTGCTACTCCTCCCTAAGCCAACCTGACTGAACCGACAGGGCATGAATTCCCACAAAAGCGAATACCAAAATATCACAGAAATGGGCGAAGCGCTTCTGCCCATAGTTTATAGCCCTTTCGGTTCATGTGCAATTGGTCTTCCAAAAAAATATCGGCCCGGGGCCTACCCTGCTCATCCAGCATGATGCCCCAGGTATCGGCGTATGAAAGCGCAGAATGGCGCTCGCATAACTTTTCCATGCGGCGATTGAGCTTCTTATATTTCTTTTGTTTATCCCATCTCGAAGGGCTGGGCTTGGCGGAGATTAGCACTATGGGTACTGAGGCCAACTCCTGGTCTAACAGGCGGAGCAAACGACGGGTCTCACGCATGATGCGACAGAGGGCTTTACTGGCAGCAATATCATTATCCCCCTCATAAATGAAAATCTTGCCCGGGCGGGCCGGAACCACCAAAAGCTCCGCATAGTGCAGGAGGTCACTCATCTGAGAGCCGCCAAAACCCATATTTAGAATAGCCGCTTCGGGGAAATCTTCCGGCAGCCAGCGCCACATCCGAATGGTGGAACTCCCGACAAACAGGATGGGCGCCGTCAACTGCAAACTGTCACGCTGTTGTATCAGGCGCTGGACTTCTCCATCAAAACGGCCGGTATCCTGGGCCTTCATGGTGATAGTGGAAAATTGGAAAAGCGTGGCCATTAGAAAAAAGACAGGGTATCGATTCATACAGTATAATACGTTTTTTGTCCAAATGTAATAAAAATTGCGGGTAAAGGGGGGAGAGCCGGATCGTTCAATCTTCTCCTTTAGTATTATATTGCAACTCCGGGTTAAGGTGCCCGCTGAGAGCTTGTTGGGAGGGTATAAAAACATTTTGAGTTGCAAGAAAAAACAATAACCTACGAACTGAGTTACTGGGAGCGGGAAAGCTTTTTCCAGGATATTGATATTGCGGTCATTGGCAGTGGCATCGTGGGCCTGAGCGCTGCCCTCCGGGCGCGCGAGCTGGCGCCCAGCGCCCGGGTCGCCGTCCTGGAGCGAGGCCCTTTGCCCATCGGGGCCAGCACCCGCAATGCCGGCTTTGCCTGTTTTGGCAGTGTTTCGGAGCTGCTGGATGATATGGACAAGCAGGAAGAAGACGCCGTCTGGGCATTGGTCGAGCAACGTTGGCTAGGACTGCAAAGGCTGCGCCGGCGCCTGGGCGACTCCCGCATCCGATATGAAAGCTGGGGCGGCTTTGAGCTGTTTCGCCCGGAGGAAAAAGAGTCGGCCACCCGCTGTGCGGAGGCCATTCCCCACTTCAATCGAATGGCGCATTCCATTACCGGACTGGCGGAAACCTACCAGTTGGCCAACGGCCGGATCAGCGAGTTTGGTTTCAACGGTGCTTCGCAACTCATCTGGAATACCGGCGAAGGGCAGATCCACACCGGAGAGATGGCCAAAGCCCTTCAGGAGAAGGCGGTTGAAGCCGGTATTACTATTTATCACGGGCTGTCGGTGGAGGCCATTGATGAACTACCTGCCGGCGTAGAAATACAGACGGGTTTCGGCTGGAGTTTCCGCGCCGGGAGCGCCCTCATTGCTACCAATGGCTTTGCCCGGCAGCTCCTGCCCGAGCTATCCGTCCGGCCTGCCCGCAATCAGGTGCTGATCACCACTCCCCTACCCGGCCTGCGCCTTAAAGGCTGCTTCCACTACGACCGCGGTTATTTTTATTTTCGCAACATCGACAACCGCATCCTGCTCGGTGGCGGCCGCCATCTGGACGAGCAGGGAGAAACTACGGACGAATTCGGTACTACCCTCCTCATCCGCAATGCCCTGCTGCAATTGCTCCGGGATGTCATACTACCCGGAAAAGAAGTACCGGTTGACAGTTGGTGGAGTGGTATACTCGGCCTCGGCAACCGGAAAGACCCCATCATCCAACAGATTTCACCCCACGTGGTGGCGGCCGTCCGCCTCGGCGGCATGGGCGTGGCTATCGGTACACTGGTGGGAGAACAGGGAGCGGAGGTGTTGCTGGGGTAAGAACTTGTTGGCGTCTATTTTGGATACAGCCGGGGGAGTTTTCGGATTTCGGTATTCGCTTAACGTACATTTACACGTTAAAAAACGGTTAATCCCGTTAACAAAAGCCGAAAGGGGCCGTTTTATTGCCAGGAAAGTCAGATGTTTGCATCCTGAATGAAACTACTGTCAAGACATATCATCCTAATGCTGGGGCTGCTACTTGCCGCCGCCGCCCTGCCCGCACAAACCGGCGGCAAGCTCAGCCCGGGTCCCGCAGCGCCGGTAAAACCGGCCCAGGATACGTTGAAGAAAAACAAAGTCGATGTAGACCACGCCGATGTATTTGAATATATCCAGAAAAAAGACACCGTCTTCCAGAAGCTGAACGGCAATGTGGAATTGCGGCAGGACAGTATTTACATGTATTGCGATACGGCCGTCATCCGAAACAATACCCACGTCACCGCCACCGGGAATGTGATCATACAGCAGGGAGACACCACCAGCATATTCGCCGATTCGGCCATGTATGACGGCATCCTTCGGACCTCGGATTTGTACGGCGATGTGATACTGGTCAACGGCGAACAGAAACTGTTTACCGATCGGCTCACCTACGACCTCAACCAAAAGCTGGCCACCTATTCCAACGGCGCCACCCTCACCCTGGATTCTACCCAGCTGACCAGCAAACGGGGCTACTATTACGTCCGGGAAAAGCAGATCTATTTCAAGGACAGCGTTATCGTCGTCAATCCGGAATTTAACCTGCGCTCCGACACGCTGGGCTTCAATACCGAGACAAAAGTGGTCTCTTTCCTTGGGCCGACCCTCATTAGTACAGACAGCAGTAAGATTTATACCGAGGACGGATACTACGATACCGAGAACAATTTAGCTGTCTTTACCCAAAACCCCCAATATCAAAAGGGCGAGCAACAGGCCACGGCCGACATCATCCGCTACGACGGAAAGCGCAAACTTTACAGCCTGGAAGGCAACGCCCGCTTTGAAGAAGGAGAACGGCTGGCTACTGCCGACTTCATTCGCTACGACGAGGCCAATGATAAGACCTTCCTCTCCGGTAACGCCCGCTACCAGGATGAAAA
>JAGQXQ010000628.1:0-980 GCA_020436535.1 Phaeodactylibacter sp. | reverse complement strand
AAGAAAAAGGGTTGGGCATTGCTATTGGTAATGTGGTCTGGCGGGATACTTCCGCTGATCTGACCATCGTCTGTGAACATGCGGAATACGACCGCAAAACGGATTACCTCAAAGCCAGCGGCGGGCGCAACGGCAGGCCCATGCTCATCACCTCCATTGAAGGCGACTCCCTGTTTATGGTTTCCGATACGCTGCTGGCCATTCGGGAGGATTCCGTGGCCAGCGATAGCGCACGCCAGTTGCTCGCCTACTACGATGTTCGCATTTATAAAAGCGACATGCAGGCCGTTGCCGATTCCCTGGCCTATAAATCCAGTGATTCCACCTTTTACTTCTTCCCATTGCGCCAAAACCCCATCGTCTGGTCGGACACTTCGCAATTTACCGCCGATACCATATTGATGGTGCTGGCGGATGGCAAGATCGATAAGATCTTCATGCGCAACGATGGGTTTATCATCAACTCGCCGGATGAATTGTTCTTCAACCAGGTCAAGGGCAAGAACGTAACGGCTTTTTTTGAAGAGAATGAGCTGCGCCGTATGGCTGTGGTTGGTAATGCCGAATCGGTATACTATGCCCGGGATGAAGAGGGGGGATATGTAGGGGTCAACAAAACGATCTGCAGTGAGATGCTGATGTACTTTGGAGACAACCAGGTGGAAAAGCTCAAATTCTTCACCGAACCCAAAGCGGAAATGCAGCCCATGCAACAAGCCGATCACAATGCCTTGCGCATGCCGGGATTCTTCTGGGAAAAAGAGCGCCGCCCGATGAGCCTGTCCGACTTGTTCGACCCCGACAAAGCTCCACCCTCACCGGCGACGGCTCCCCGGGGCCGCCCGGCCGAAGAGCCTGGCCCTCCTAATGAGAAGGAGGCCGGCCTGCCGGTGGCGCCCGCCGGTACGGAGCCGGTTGAGGAGATGGGGAAAGATTGATGCGGTAGGAACAAAGTCTCTAAGTACTCTGTAAAATAAATA
>JAGQXQ010000153.1:2143-2321 GCA_020436535.1 Phaeodactylibacter sp. | reverse complement strand
CTTTTATCCTACAATATGAAGGGTATGAATATAATGAAATTGCCCAAAAACTGGGGCTGCCCATAGGCACCGTAAAAAGTCGTTTGTATACGGCTCGAAAACTATTACAAGAAAAGATCATTGCTAAAAGCCAAGCTTTTTAAAAGCTGTTAGAGTGTAACTATTCAGCAGTTAGCTT
>JAGQXQ010000153.1:0-2096 GCA_020436535.1 Phaeodactylibacter sp. | reverse complement strand
GGTATGTTAAGCAAAAAACCGGTAGTTTAAGCTTATATCCCATTTTTATGGGCATCGGGCGCCAATGGCCAACAGCTAAGCGCCAATTGCTGAATAGTTACGTTAGAGTTAAAAAATGATGGAAACCGCAAACTGGACGGAGATAGAAGCGGCCAAGAAAGCCGCCCTGGAAGTGTTGCTTCATAATGCCCACGGCCCCTTTCACGGCCTTCCGCGCACTGCCGGTTGGGGGTATCCGGAGCCCTATACCCGGGATCTGATGTTTTCTATCCTGGGAATTGCTGTCTCGGGCAATCAAGAACTACTCAAGAGCATTCGAAGGGTATTGGAAACGCTGGCGGAAAACCAGTCGGAACATGGCCATATCCCATCCCTGGTGCACGATCAGGAAGACCGGGGCGCCAGCGATACCACACCGTTGTTTTTGCTGGGAGTAGGCATTTTCAGAAAAATAACCGATGAACCTGATTTTCTTCAGGAGGCGGTCAGTAAGGCCCTAACGTGGATGGCTTACCAATGCCCTTCTGACCGGTATCTGGTTGCCCAGCAACCCACCAGTGACTGGCGCGATGAACAATGGGTGATCGGGTATGGCCTGTTTGTGAACACCTTGGCATATAGCTGCCTCCGGCTCCTGGGGCAGAACGAAAGGGCAGATGCAGTGCGCCATGAGATGCGCCGGTTTACCATTACCGGAGGGGCTATGCACCATCATGTCCACGAAGGATTTGTCGTGAAACACAAGCCTTACTATGCTTTCTGGTCCTATAAAATTTACAGCAGCGAACGCTTCGACCTGCTCGGCAACAGCCTGGCCATTCTCTCCGGAATAGCATCCCCCTCGCGGGCAGGGGAAATGGTTTCCTGGATCGAGGAGGAGTGCGCAGATATGAGAAAAAGAGGAGAATTGGCCGTTGGCCTGCCGCCCAACTTCTTTCCCTTCATCAAACCGGAAGACCCGGACTGGCATGCGCGGTATGCTATCTACAACAATCCCGGCGACTACCACAATGGCGGTATATGGCCCTTTATATGCGGGTTTTATGTGGCGGCCCTGGTGGCTGCTAAACGATATGCGCTCGCCAGGGAAAAACTCCTGGCGCTCACCCAAATCATTAAACTTTCCAATACCGGAACCGTAGCTTTTGGATTTAACGAATGGCTGAAAGCTCAGGACGGCAAGCCCATGGGGCAGGACTGGCAAACCTGGAGCGCTGCCCTTTACCTGTATGCCGCAAAATGCGTGGAAGAAAAGAGAACGCCTTTTTTTGATGAAATACGAGCTGGTAACTAAACTTTGGACGTTCCCACGTTAAAGGCGGAAGTTGGAAGACAGGCGTGTGGTGCCCATTTGGAGGCCAATTCCGACTTCCGAATTCGCACTTTCGACTTCACCCTTGGTTCGTCCAAAGTCCAGTAAGCCTGATGTGTGAATTATGTAACTTTTATTCGGAATTGTATAAAGTTTCCTGAATCAAAAAATTTAACTTATGACCGTGTTGATCAATAAATAAATACGCATGAATCGCCCTTTACCCACATTAGAAAATTTGTACAACACCTATAGCCCCATGCTCTATGGTATTGCATTAGAAATTTCACCGGCCCAAAAAGAAGCCGAAGAAATCCTGATCAGCACATTTCATGAAATATACAAACAAAATTTACTTCAGCAGGCCCATCCATCACTTTGTGCGACACTCATCAAGCTGATCATCCGGACAGCGCATGAGCAACTCAACTCCACCCAATTAAAAAATAATTTCACGCTCAAGCAATTTGAAAGTACTCCGCTGTTACACAAATTACTCTTTGAGCAAATAAGCCTGGAAAAATACGGTGAAGAAAATGAACTGACGCGAGCCGAGGTGGTCAAAAGAATCCAGGAAGAATTCATTTTATTGCGAAACCTGAAAGAGAAGGATGTGGCCTACCTTTTCCAGTAACTCAACCACAAAAAGCCTGATAAAGGGTAACAAATGGAGAAGTTATTCTTCACCGGGCCCTGAGCTAACCTCCAGCAGCAATACCGGATGTTTTTTTTATTACACTCCCCTCGGGCTACGCCTGTGCTTTTCGCCTTGCAGGCCACAAAA
>JAGQXQ010000627.1:1823-3839 GCA_020436535.1 Phaeodactylibacter sp. | reverse complement strand
TGTCGAATAAGCTGTTCAGTACATCAACCAGCCGGTCGATCTCGGCATCTTCTATGCCTTGCCAGGCCTGTCGGCGGGCGTCCCGGATGATAGGGAGGGCGCCTTCGATCTTTTCTCTACCTTCATTCGTTAGCTGGATCTTAAAGCGGCGGCGGTCGGCGGGGTCCGTGATGCGGTGCGTCAGGCCTTTTCGGCAGAGCAAGTCGATAATGCGGGTGATGGTTGGGGCGTCCTTATAGGTCTCCCGGGCGATCTCTAGCTGGCTTAGGCCCTCTTGCCGGTTCAGCACTTGCAGGACCACCCACTGGTCGATGGTGATGCCAGTATCGGCGGCGGCGAGCTGCTGCTGGAAAAACTGTTTCAGCCGTTTAGCGGTGCGCTCCAGGATGAAACCCGAGCTCTCCGATTTTTTATCCAGTTTTTTCGATGTGATCAGTTCAGCCACTTGTAAGGATTTTTATGGCCACAAAAATAGTTGTTACACTAATTATTTGCAAGGAAAGTAACTACTTTCTTTGTAATTGTTTTGTCAAACCGGCCTGTATCTCGTTGGTTTTTTCCGAGGGTGCGTTGGTAGCGTCCAGCTTTTTCCTCCATGACGGATCAGCAGCCAACTCGAAGTTGTCAGCTGACAGCAGATTGCAGCCTACCAGGGAATTAATTCCCCGGCTGTTCTCGTTTCAGCGCTTTGCTGATATCCGGCTCCTGCATTTTTACGATGAGTTGCCCGGCGTACAGTAACAGTTCCTGTTCTTCATCGGTGATGGTCAGCTTGGTGCCGATGTGGGTCAGCAACTCGTACAGGATCTGGTGGTCGTCCTGGGTAAGTGGTTTTCGTTGCCGGAATAAGCTGATCAGACGTTGCTGTTCGTCCTTAATGGTGAATTCGGCCGGCGCCGGGACATCGGCGCCTTCCAGCAGAACATTGAAACTGAAAAAAACAGGGGTAATGCCGTATTGCCGGCAGACATCCCGGATATCACGCACCAGCGTCGCGCGCCGCGCATCCAGGCCGCTGGAAGGAAGCCTGCCCATAACACTCAGTGAAAAAACGGCGCCTTCCCGTTTGGAGAAGGTATATCGGTTGCCGGCCGCATCGGCATCGACAATGAGTAGTATCTTTCGGGGCGCTTTCTCCTGTTTGAGGATTTGCAGCGCAGTGTGATACCCGATATTGTCGGTCATGGCGCCATCGATGAGATGCAGGTGGGGGCGCAAGGGGGAATAGGTGCTATACAGAGTGGTATTGGAGATGAGGACCGGAAAGCTGGCGCTGGATTTGATGCCGACAGCTAACGGTACTTTGAATGGATCAAGGGTATCTTTAACCACCTTGTGGAGGCGGTGGGTGTAGCCATTGATCCGATACAATTTCAGGATATCGGGCGTAAATGGGAATATGGTCATAGTGTTGAGGGTAGAACTGTTGGTTATGTGCATGGGAAAGCGAACCGAATCCGGGCTGTTGACAGGAATAAAGAAGTCGCCCAGCACCAGGCTCTCTGGCTTTTTCCTTACCTCTTTGGCGCGCCGGCGGTAACCCAGCACATGCTCATCGATGGCGCGCTCCAGCGCATCCCCGTCATCCACCATGGAGAACCAGAGCAGGGGGTTGAAATTGGCGCGTACGATGATGCCGGAGTAGGGAAAGGCCAGGTCTTCCCGGATCTGGCGGTTCAGGTAATCCCCCAACCTGAAAGCCTCTTGCCTTTTGAAAAAACGGTGTTCATAGAGGGCCGATACATAGGCGCCGGCGGCAAAACCTCCACCGGAGACCGTAGACAGGTAATCCACCTGGTTCAGCATATTTCGGCCCTCGCCGGTATTGATCTGTTCGAGCCCCAGCATGATGCCAATTCCAAAATTGGAGGCCCGGGACCCTCCACCTGAGATGGCCATGGCCACCGCCAGGGTGGAGTCTTGTCCTGGCCGTTCCTGTACACTTTTATAATAGCTCAGGTTGATGGTCGGAACGGGATCGCCGTCTTTGAGAAATTGGCTGCGGTCGGGGTAGAT
>JAGQXQ010000627.1:0-1759 GCA_020436535.1 Phaeodactylibacter sp. | reverse complement strand
TGTATTTGCATGTTTTCTCAGTGTATGAAGGCCTTGATATGTTTTGCAATATACAAACCTCCAGCCAATTAGCTATGACCGTAACCCTTTGCCGGTTTCAACTGTTATTTTCCAACAGTAAGTGGTTTCCAATGCTGGTGAACCCTTATATTTGTTACCAGCTAAATATTACTGAAAAAGCAGATGACGACAGAGCACTACAAGGCAATTGCCGATACCATACCCCGGCAACCCGGCGTCTATCGCTTTATGGACGAAAAAGACACCATCCTTTATGTGGGGAAGGCCAAGGACCTGCGCAGCCGGGTGTCCTCCTACTTTGGGGAGCGCCGGGACCGCGCCCACAAGACCCGGGTGATGGTCAAAAATGCCGGCTATCTGGAGTTTACCGTCGTGGAAACGGAAGCCGATGCCTTGTTGTTGGAAAATACCCTGATCAAAAAGTACCAGCCGCGGTACAATGTGATGCTGCGCGATGATAAGAGTTATTCCTATATCTGTATCAAGAACGAGCGATTCCCCCGGGTGTTCATTACCCGCCGTGTGATCAAGGACGGCTCTACCTACTTTGGCCCCTATACCAGCAAGTACCGTATCAAGATCATCCTGGAGTTGATCAAGCGTTTGTTCCCACTGCGAACCTGCCATTACAACCTCTCCCGGGAAAATATCGAGGCCGGTAAGGTCAAGGTCTGCCTGGAATACCACATCAAAAACTGCATGGGGCCTTGCGAGGGGTTGGAAAGCGAGGAGGAATACAACGACAAGATCAATCAGGTTAAAAATATACTGAAGGGCAACTTCGGCGCAGTGAAATCCCACTTCAAAGGGGTGATGGAAAAGCTCGCCGAAAACCTGGAGTTCGAAAGGGCGCAGCAAATGAAGGAAAAACTGAGTGCTTTCGAAGACTACCAGGCCAAGTCGACCGTAGTCAACCCCTCTATTCGCGATGTGGATGTCTTTTCAATTGCCTCTGAAGAAAAGGAGGCCTACGTCAATTACATCAAGGTAGTGAACGGCGCCATCATCCATACCCATACTCAGGAACTGGTCAAGAACCTGGACGACGATGACGAACCTGGCTTGCTGGCCTACGCCATCCCTATTATCCGGGAGCGTTTCAACAGCATCTCCAGAGATGTCATTTTGCCCTACGAAGTGCAACTGGAAGAAGGCCTTCAAGCGATTGTGCCCAAGATCGGCGATAAGCGCAAATTGCTGGACCTGTCCGAAAAGAACCTCAAATACTACATGCTGCAAAAACAGAAGCAGCGCGCCAGCCAGACACGTAAGCAGACCTCCGCCGAGCGCATCCTGCGCACCCTGCAGCAGGACCTGCAGATGGATGCCCTGCCCCTGCATCTGGAGTGTTTCGACAACTCCAACATACAAGGAAGCCATCCGGTGGCGTCTTGCGTGGTCTTTAAGAATGCGAAGCCCAGTAAGAAGGACTACCGCCATTTCAACATCAAAACGGTAACAGGGCCGGATGACTTTGCCTCCATGAAGGAAGTGGTGCACCGCCGTTACCGCCGCCTGATCGACGAGGGGGACACGCTGCCCCAACTCATCATCATCGACGGCGGCAAGGGCCAGCTCAGTGCCGCCGTGGAAAGCCTGGAAGCGTTGGGCATCCGGGATAAAGTCACCGTCATCGGCATCGCCAAGCGCCTGGAGGAGATCTTCTTCCCCGGCGACTCCATCCCGCTCTACATCGACAAAAAATCGGAATCGCTCAAGCTCATCCAGCAGGCGCGCA
>JAGQXQ010000626.1:1150-4227 GCA_020436535.1 Phaeodactylibacter sp. | reverse complement strand
CGCGAGGATGCTCCGGATGAATCCATTTTCTATGGTGAAGAACTCATAGGCCTGGCTGCCCTGCTGGAGGACCCAGAGCTCCTCTACCAGGGCCATATGTCTACCGGAGTAGCCTACGCCGTCAAAGGAGAGGATCTGGAAACGGCCTTGCAGCATTTTATCGATGCCCTCAATATTGCTAAGAACGGGAAGGGAAAAAAATGGAAACTGCGTCAGGTGAAAAGCCGGATCAACATCTCCGGCATCCACTGGCAGTTGGAAACGATCGAACTGGCGTTGGCTTATGCCTACCAGAATGTGGCTCAGCTGGAGGCCATGGAGGAACCACTAACCCTGGCGGATGCCTACCGCACTGTTGCGCTTATACAACGAACAGCGGAAAATTATGACTCCACCTTCATTTACCTCAACAAGGCCCTGGAGATTTACGAGGCAGAGGAGGCCCGGAATGGAAAAGCTTTTACCCTTATTACATTGGGAACGACCTACCAGCACATAGGCCTTCACGAACAAGCCCAACAGATACTATACCGGGCCCAGCTTCATGCCCGCCTCTATGAGGACTCCCTCCTGCTGAGAGATACTTATCAGGGGCTGTCCAAAGCTCACCTGAAGCTCAACCGGATTGATAGCGCCGAGTATTATGCCCGCGCCCTGCTCTCCCTGGCCAGGCAAAGAGGCCTCTTGCCGGAATTGGCCGATGGCTACGAGCTGTTGTCCGACCTCTTCACCGTTACCAACCAGCCCGACAGCGCCTTGTATTATTACCGCTTGTATGCAGAGGTGAAAACGAAACTCACCGGAGAAGAGAAAGCCCGGGCCATCCAGGAAATAGACACTAAGTACCAGGCCCAGGAAAAGGCGAGGGAGAATCGTTTACTGCGAGAACAGTTCGCTTTGGCCAACTTCCGAAACACTTTGTTGCTGATCAGTTTACTCCTGTTTTTTTTACTCATTGCCATCATTGCCTTTTTCAACCACCGGCTGCGCCGCCGTAAAGGAGAGCTGGAGAAATTAAATGAGGCCACCATCCTTATGAATTCCAGTCTGCTGGCTCTGATGAACGAAAAAAAGCACATGGTCAGCCTGATCGCTCATGACATTCGCAACCCCCTCTCCCTCATTCAGCTCAATACCCATGCCCTGGCCCAGGCCGAAACCGCTGATGAAGAAGAACGGAATGAAATACTGGCAGAGATCGAACAGGCCACCGCCGATATCGACCGCGCCAGCCTCCAGATCATGGAGGTGGAAAACAAAGCGGGGAGCCACATCAATATCCAAAATATAACCTTTGACCCCAAACCAGTTTTGATAGAATCGATACGGGAATTCAAGCCATTTGCCCGCAGTAAATCCATTAGCCTGCAATTTCAGGCCAGCCCGAATCACGGGTTCATCACCGGCGACCCATTTCTGTTCCGGCATATCATTGCCAACCTCTTCTCTAATGCCATCAAGTATTCTCCTCCTCATAAAAAAGTCGAAGTCTCCTTCCATACTTCCGATGATGAAGTAGCCTTCACTGTAAAAGATGGGGGCCCCGGCCTTTCTCGCCAAGAGCAAAATCAGCTCTTCCAGCAAGGTACTACCTTTCACCCCGGCTTGGCTCATGGCGAGCGCTCCCTGGGTGAAGGGCTCTATCTCACCCACCGCTATGTAGAGGCCATGGGAGGAAAAATATCCGTCGAAAGCCAGCCCGGACAGGGTGCTTCTTTTACAGTTTTTTTTCCTAAAAAGAACGCTCATCGCGCAACCTGATTTGAAGATTCATTGATTTGTAGTTGCTCGTTCTGTAACTTTGTACTCCGCAGCCTGTAAAAAAGAGTGTAACGCCAGTCTTCCCTTCCCCTAAAAAGGAAGAGTGAAGCCAGAAACTTGCTGGCTCCACCCTCTCCAATACAAAAAGACTAGTTGTGTAACTGGGAATGGTTGTTTAGTACACTGTTCGTATACAAAAAATGAATTAAGCAACAGGCGAGCCCCTGACGCCTTATGCATTAGTTTCCTTTGTGAATTTCAGAATGAAGGTGCCTCTTCAGAAATAAAATCGGTTTGAAACGGATAATTGCTTATGCGAATGAGTCGCAGAAATAAAATAAAAGGTGAAATTAGTACTGGTAGGTAGATAGCTCCTGGTAAGCAATAACTAGAGCCGGTAAAAGGCTCCAATACCACAAATATAAATGATTGTTTTTATATTATGAAATATTTTAATTTGTTTTTAAGCCTGCTATTCAAATTTGATGGAAATCCATAACGGATTACCTTTACTAAACTCCTGGAAGCAATGTTTCCGACAATTGCAGAATAGAGCCCATAGAATATGATCCACGTAGGCATAATAGACGACGACCCTTTAGTTCGGGAAGAAATAATCTTTCTCCTGCAATGCCACCCCAATGAATTCGAGCTGGCCTTTGAAGCTGCTTCCATGGGCCAGTTCTTTGAGTTGCTCCAACTGGATCAAAAGCCGGATATTGTCCTGCTGGATATTAGCCTGGCAGAGCAAAACAGTCTCGATCAGTTAGGTAAACTTAAGCAGTTATTGCCGTTGGCGAAGGTCATTATCATTACGGGCCATACCGAGCCGGAGTTGTTGATGAAGGCCCTTCAGAGAGGCGCTCAGGGGTATTTTGTGAAGAGCACCCGGCCAGAGCGCATCCTGGACGTTATCCGGGACACCCAAAAAGGAGGCGCCTTTATCGAACCACAGATGGCCAGTTCGCTGTTGCGCTTTTTCCAGCCTGAAAAAAGAGGAGCACGGCCGCCTCGTATCGACGTCTCAGCGGCAATTCAAAGGTTGGGAGTGAAACTTCACAGCCGGGAGGTGGAAATAGCAGAAGGCCTGGCATCAGGATTGTCCTATAAAGAAATTGCCGCGACTCATAACATCGGGCTCAATACAGTTCGGCATTACGTAAAGTCGTTGTACAAAAAACTGGAGATTTCCAGCAAACAGGAGTTGATTGATCGGTTACAAGGTAATTGGTGACTGCCACAATCGAGCCGGTTAAAATTCGGGATTCGCCAGGCGAACAAAGGAAAAACGGCCTAAGTACTCTGTAAAATAAATA
>JAGQXQ010000626.1:0-1016 GCA_020436535.1 Phaeodactylibacter sp. | reverse complement strand
TTAATTTACAGAGTACTAAGATTCTTCTGCGAGAGGCAACAAAAGTGTAACCCTACTCCCTACCCCCTCCTGGCTATGAACTCTCAGCTCTCCATTATACCGTTTAACAATCTCCCGGACAATCTGCAGGCCCAGGCCGGCGCCCCGCTCTCCGGCCGTCCCCTTTGCGGGAGGTTGAATGGCGCCGGAAAACAATTGCTGTATTTTCTGAGGAGACATTCCCTTACCCTGGTCTTTTACTTCAATGACGGCCTGTTGCTCTTTCCGGAAAGTGCGGATTACAACAATACTCCCTTCCTGGGAAAACTTAATGGCATTGGACAACAGGTTTTGCAGGAGAATAGACAATCCGTCCGCGCCGGCCTGAACGCGTAAGCCGGGTTCCGTTTCAATTTCTATCCTGAGTTTCTTTAAAGCGGCTACTTCCTGATACGTTTCCGTTACTTGCTCCAGGACTGCCTGTAAATCAGCGGGCCCTTGGCCAAAAAAGAGGCGCCCGCCTTGAAGCAGGCTCCAGTTTAGCAGGTTGTTAAGCATATCATTAGTGCTACCAGCTATATTTTTGACCTTTTCGCCCAAGCCTTCCAAAGTATCATATTCTTTTTTTTGAAGCGCATAGCTGATGCGGTTGGCAATGTTGCCGAAGTACATCAATGGGCCGCGCAATTCATGGCCGACAATGGAGAACAGCTTATCTTTGGCGGCATTCATTTCTTCAAGATGGGCCTTCTGTGCTGCAATGGTCCGCCTTTTCTGCTCAACCTGCTGAGTGCGCCGCGCCACTTCGGCCTCAAGCAATAACTTGGAGCGATTCAGTTGCCAGAGGCGCCAGCGAAATAGCAGCACGACTATCCCGGTAATGGTGGCCACCACTACCAGGAAAAACCACCACCTCAGGTACAGTGGCCGGATCGAGTGGAGGGGGATGGCCAACTCATTGCCGGCCATATAGCCATCCTGTCCCATAGCCCGCACCTTTAAGGTGTATTGGCCATAGGGTAGCTGGGCGATAGAAA
>JAGQXQ010000625.1:3193-6837 GCA_020436535.1 Phaeodactylibacter sp. | reverse complement strand
CTCCGCAACCGGGCAGGCGCAGGTGGATACCCTGAAGAGCGGCGCCCTTCACTCCGGTGCCGCGCGAGAGCCACTCGCCGGACTGGTCGCGGGCGGGGGGTACCGGTTGGCAACCGAAAACATCGATATAGAATTGGGCCAATTGCGTCCAGTTGGCGCTGATGATATTGGTGTGGACGTATTTGGTAAGCATGCTATTCCTTTTTACTTTTTCTCAAATCCAATACTCTATTCAATTTTCCCCCTTCACTTCGGGGGATACTGCCCGGCTCCACCAGGGAAATGGCCATGGTCAGGCCGATACGCTCCTTGATCTTTTTTACCAAAGCGCCATGCAGGTTGCGCAGGGCATCAGGCAGTACTGCTGTTTGCTGCTCCAGGTTGGGGCGCCCCATAGCCCGGAGCACCCCTTCCTTCACCTCCACCTTCACCGCCAGGCGGTCCATCGCTCCATCACGACTGACGATCAGCTGGTAGCTGGGCAGCAACTGATCGAAGTCCTGGATCACGTCCTCCACCTGGGTGGGAAACAGGTTGACCCCGCGAATGATCAGCATGTCATCGGAGCGGCCGCGAATGGGGCCCATCTTAATGTGAGTCCGTTTGTGGGAATGCTCGTAATAGATATTCGTAATGTCATTGGTCCAGTAACGCATCAGCGGCATAGCCTCTTTGGTGAGGGTGGTGAAAACGAGTACCCCATACGCACCTTCCGGTAGCGGTTCCCCGGTATCTTTATCCACTACTTCCGGGAAGAAATGGTCTTCCCAAATGTAACTGCCGGTGCCGCGTTCCTCGTAGTCCTCATTGGAAACGCCCGGCCCGATGATCTCACTCAATCCATAGATATTGACGGCCCTGACGCCCATGCCCGCCTCTACCTGCGTACGGATGCCCTCTGTCCAGGGTTCAGCCCCCAGGATGGCGGTATGTACGTGAAGGCTCTCCGGGCTGATGCCCCGGGCGGCCAGTTCTTCCGACAATCGCTGGGCGTAAGAGGGGGTACAGCAGATCACTTCAGGCCGAAAGTCCTGCAGTAATAGCAGTTGCCGCTCCGTCATGCCGCCGGAAACGGGAATGACGGTCATACCCAGCAGTTCCCCACCATAGTGCATACCCAGGCCGCCGGTGAACAGGCCGTATCCGTACGCATTTTGCAGCTTCATACCCGGCTGGCAGCCCGAAGCCACCAGAGAGCGGGCCACCACCTCGGAAAAGGTGTCGATATCCTTGCGCGAATACCCCACCACGGTCGGCTTGCCGGTAGTGCCGCTGGAAGCATGCAGGCGGATGGTGTCCTTTACCGGGATGGCGAACAGATCGAAGGGGTAATTTTCCCGCAGGTGGGGTTTCCTGGTAAAAGGCAGCTTTGGAAGGTCCTGTACACTTTTGATGTCAGCCGGCCGGACGCCCGCTTCCTCCCATCGCTTTTTGTAAAATGGCACCCGTTCGTAGAGATAGGCCACCAGCTTTTGCAGGCGTTCGTTCTGGAGCTTGCGAAGCTTGTCGAAAGGCAGTGTTTCAATTTCCGGATTGAAGTATTTCATTGTCAGGGCAGTTATTGGAGTTGAAATTTAGCAATTCTGCAGATAATTGGATAGGGCTTTGGCCAATTGAAAGGAAAGAAAACGACGCCGGCCGCTTCTGTCCGCACTTGAATTTCACCCTCCCCCCCGAAAAACCGCCCCCATCCTGTTCGGACTCCTACATTTCCCACTCGGCAAAAAAAAATTCCAATTCAAAAAATTTCTTTCCTAAAAATTTGAAAAACAAACATTTACACATAACAATAACGCATCCTTATTCAGCCTTCAAAAATTCCCGTTCAGCCAATATTAATTCCATTTGCATGCTTCCTCTTCTACCTTGAAGCTATGGTTTTAAAGAAAATTATTAGAAAACTAAAAAATTATCTGACTATGAAAAAGTTGAATTTGACCTTCCTACTGATGGCCTTGATTCTTGGATTGGCTCCCAAAAGCTGGGCGCAATGCAACGTTCCCACCGGCCTTGAAGCCGCTGACATTACAACCAACAGTGCAAAACTAAGCTGGGAGGCAGTGCAGGGCGCCTTTAAGTATGCCGTGAAAATACAAAACGGCGCCAATACCCCGACTTATGAGGTTTCTGTTAACATTGGCGAGACCCGTCTGGAGGCCCTCGGGCTTGCCCCCGATGGAGTATACCAGTTTAGAGTAAAAGCCTGGTGCAGAAATGGAGCGGGAAGCGCATATTCCGACTGGCTGGAATTCCGCACCCCGGAAGACGGCGTCCCGATGAGCTGTGCCGCTCCTACCGGCCTGGCCGCTTCCGACATCACGAGCTTTGGGGCAAAACTGAGCTGGGATGCCGCACCGGATGCACTGAAGTACGAAATAGAGGTATCTGATGGAGCCCGTTATTTTGTCAATGATTTTCTAGGCCAAACCAGCTATCCTGCCAGTGGGCTTGCGCCGAAAACGGACTACCGGTTCAGAGTAAGAAGCTGGTGCAGTAATGGAACAGGCAGCGCATTTTCCGACTGGACAGATTTCACGACCAAACCACTGGGTTCTTTTCGCACACAGCCTCCGTCAGGCAACCAGATCCACGCCTATCCCAACCCGGCCAGCCAAACCCTGAATCTGACATTTCCGGCCGTCACCGACGGAGCCCAACTTCAATTGAAGGCCTATAATGCCCAGGGGCAACTGTACAGAACAACTTCCTTCCCGGTATACAAAGGGCAAGCGCAGGAAGTCAATGTAGCCGACTGGCCCGATGGAATGTATTTCCTCACCGCGGAAGGCAAGGGGCTACAGGATGGTTTTCAGCAAAAGGTTATGATATCGCATCAGTAAGTTATTCTGCTTCGGAAATCAAGCCTGATAAAGCGTTAAATGTATAGTGCAGGACTATTGAATCAGCCCAGGGCCCGGCTCCCGTGATCAAAAGCCTACTTCCTAAGATTAGCCATTGAGAAAGAGGTTACCCAAAAGAATGGGGTAACCTCTTTTTTCTTTAAATTGCCCCTTAACCAATGCTTACGACCAATGACGTCCCACCTCCGCAACCAATGGGCGCAGGGCCTGCCCACCTACAATTTCTTCCTCACCATCCCCAACGCCTGGACGGCAGAACTGATGGCCCGTAGTGGTTTCGAATCCATTACACTGGATATGCAACACGGCCTGATCGATTTCCAAACCGCCCTCCATCAGTTACAGGCTATCGGCACTACCGATGCCGTACCGCTGGTTCGCCTGTCGTGGAACGAACCCAGCATCATCATGAAAATGCTGGACGCCGGCGCCGCCGGGCTGTTCTGTCCGATGATCGATACTGCAGAAGAGGCGGCCGCTTTCGTACGCGCCTGCCACTACCCGCCTGCAGGCATACGCAGCTACGGCCCTATCCGGGCCGCCCGGCTGGCCGAGGACGACTACTTTCATACAGCCAATCAAAGGGTGCTCGCCTTCGCTATGATCGAAACCGCCTCCGCTGCCGACAACCTGGAGGCCATCGCCGCAGTACCCGGCCTGTCCGGCTTGTTTGTCGGCCCCTACGACCTGAGTGTCAGCCTGGGAATAAAGGGAATCGCCGATATTCACGACCCTGCGCTACGGGCCGTCCTGAAACGAGTACTGGAAGCCTGCCAAAAACAC
>JAGQXQ010000625.1:0-3149 GCA_020436535.1 Phaeodactylibacter sp. | reverse complement strand
CGGAACACCTGGCGGAGCTGTCCGGCATGGGCTTCCAATTGCTCTCTACCGGGGATGATACGGGGTTGCTGGAAAAAGGGGCGAAAGCCTTGCTGGGAGCGTTGAGGGGAATTTAATTGGTGTTTATACTCTTCATAAAGAACTGTAGTGCTTTTGAAGGACGGTTTTCAGCAATTATTGTTTTTATTTTTACCATTGTATGCTATATTGACTGCCGATCAGCATAGATTAATAACCTTGCACACCTAAAATTTCAAGATGGACAGCCCCTGGAATAGTTTAGAAGTTACCAATGTTATCATATCTGCATTGACCCCAATAATAGGAGGCATCATTGCCTGGAAGCTAGCCAAAATTGGTAAAGATATTGAAACCAGGCAATGGACGGATCGTAAGATCATTGAGAAAAGATTGGAAATTTATGAAAAGTTGGTTCCCTCTTTAAATGACCTGTATTGCTTTTTTCTTTACATTGGAAATTGGAAAGAGCTAACGCCCTTGCAGATCATTGAGGCAAAAAGGGTGTTGGACAAAAACTTTCACATTTATTCCCACCTCTTTGAAAGGAATATCTTGCATTATTACGATGCATTTATCCAAAATTGCTTTCAAACCTACACCGGGATGGGCAAAGATGCGAAAATCAGGTCAAACTGGGAGAACAGGGTAAAGCATACTACCAACTGGAAAAAGGAGTGGAACAATCTCTTCTTACCGGAGGACGCTACTAGTAAAGATGAGATCAGGGGAGCCTATGAGGCTCTTCTCAATATCTTCAGGGCAGAACTGGAATTGAAGGCTTAATAAAATGTTTAGCGACGCGTTTATGGTAGAATTATCCAAATTAGAATGTGCCAACTGCGGCCATCAAAACGAACGCAACCGGGGAAAATGTGACCGATGCAATGATCCTATTAGTTATGGCTACCCCAACGTTAACATTTATTCCGATCCTTATTTTGCAGAGGAGTTGGAAAAGCGTTATGAGGAAGCATTAGCCTTATGCCAAAGCGAAGGAAAGGAAAGCATCATAGCCCAATTTGAACAACAACTCAAGGAAAACTCAAAAGCGGTCATCAATATGGATAACCGTTTATTGTTTGAGCTTGTTAATAACAATGAGCATTACTTACCGTACAGAAGGGCTGTAGAACAGAGCAAACGATTGATCGCCAATGTATTTAACGATCCCAAAAGAATCGTGATCGACTCTTGTTTTTACGGCTTGCACGGCGGCGATATCGTTTTTGCAGCATTGAGCCTGGATGACGACGGCCTGGCTTCGTACGGAGACGTTTCGGTTGTGCTGAGTGTGCCTTTGGTCAAAAAACGAATCAGCGTTTTTGAAAAGAACAGCTTTGTCTTGTATGATGAATTGACCAGGGAAAAGGGGTGGGAACCAGTAGACTTTCCGCCACCAACCGGGCACTTCGGGATTTGGGAGAGCCGTCATCAGTTGGCCGTTGCCAAGTGTCATACACAACTGGACGGGAATGAAAAGGACGAGGATTTTTGTCCAATACTCCTGCATTCAACCAACGATCAGAGTAAAGACGAATTTATTGAGTTGCACATATTCGATAAAATAACGTACTTTAATTTTCAAAAAGTAAAATTTCAGGCCAAACTGACAGACAAGCAAAGCCTGATTGCTCTTAGTATTGCTAAAGAGAAACTGGAAGAAGCAGGAATAGAGATCGAGATCGCATAATAATGGTAAAGGAAGCCTACATATTGGGAAATGCCGGGCTGGCTTTCTTCAAACAGGAAGAAAAGTGGTTCGCTCTGGACTCCGGCGCATTGGATTCGCCCCGGGAGTGTCATCCTCTTGACCTGAATAGCGCTTTGCTTTCCAATTCCGAAGTGGTTCAATTCCAGAATGAAAAACCGCTGGAAGAGATCAAGCAATCTCTAAAAACCGAGACAGAGCGTCAGGAAGCCTTAACTGCGGCTTTACAATTCATCGACTCTTCCATAAAAAGGAATAGCACCAAACAATTAATTGCAGGGTACCTCAATGAGCTGATCGCTAAACCTGAGACCTTTAAGTTTCTTGAGAACCGCCTTTGGTCTACTCCTATGCCTTCCGTATTCCTGCCTTCCACAGGAGTGGAAATTGCGAAGGGATTGGGATTTGCCAGATTAGCCCAACTCTACCAAAACCTGGAGGAAGCCCGTGAAGCGATTTCCATATTCGATGTGTGCTGGAAAAAGGTAACGCTGCGAACCAATTATTTGAAAAGCGCTCATATCGAAAGAGCCGCTCACCTGCTTGCCGATAATGGATATACCAAGCAGTTCGTAAAAAGTATCCATCATCGGAATCGAAAACAATGGGATGATGCCGTGTTGAACGCCACTTTACTACTTCAGGAAAAAAAATTACTGAAAAGCGCCATGCTTTTCCGGAAAATTGATGAGGAACTCCAACGCACTTACAGTATTTCCTTGGTTCGCAATCCTGAAGAAGATACCGCAATTGGACCCAATACTTCTGCTGAAATAGATGAAATTGAAGAACTCATCAACCAGTATTTAGATCGGCACAGCCGACAAAAAAGGAATAAGCCTTACAGAAAGAGCCATCCTTCAAAAAGAGGGAAAAGGAAACAAAATCGGAAGCTTGAATATAAAGACATAGAAAAAGTTCTGGGCAATGTCGATTACTTTATCACCCGTATTCTTTCGGCATTAAACCAAAGCGATGAACTAACCGCTGATTCTTATTTAGAACAACTTCTGAAATCTCAAATTTCTACCAGCACCCCAGAACAAATTTGTAAGTCCCTCTGCAAAGTAGCTGAACAAACGATGTCGTCGGGTTTTCATGTGTCCTATTCAAGACAACTCCTTCAGTATGCACGCCAGTTAAACTCGAAGGATCCGGTTATTTACTGTCAGGAAGCGGAGATTTTGAAAAAGGAAGGCAACCTGCAAGAGGCTAAGGAAGAATACCAACAAATCAAACAACGCTTCCCAAACTACGTTTTTGCGCTGAATGGATATGCCGAAGTGCTCAAAGCCGAAGGCAACCTGCAGGAGGCCAAACAAGAATACCTGCTCATCAAACAGCGTTTCTCGAAGAATGTCGTCGCCCTTACTGGCAATACCGAAGTGCTCAAAGCCGAAGGCAACCTGCAGGAGGCCAA
>JAGQXQ010000624.1 GCA_020436535.1 Phaeodactylibacter sp. | reverse complement strand
CAATCCACGGGGAGCAGAAAGCAGCCAAGGTGGGCTGCGGGTGGTTCGTGGCGGGTCCTGGCTCGAAGATGCGATAGGGTGCCGTTCCGTCTTCCGCTACTGGTTCAATCCTTACCTTCAGCTTAACGACTTAGGTTTCCGGGTTGCCCGGCGCCTGTATAACCCTTGAGCCCTTTCTCCGTCAGCCGTAGCTTTAGCGAAGGCTGATACCCTTTTACCCTTTGAAAACTTTTCAATTTTAAAAGGTGCGAAGCACCTAAAAAAAATTTATTTTTCAAGGCTTTTAAGCCAACCGCCGCACATACGCCCGATCTCATTGACCCGCTCGGCGAAATCCTTATAGCGGAGAGAGTCGTAAAGTCCTAGGTCGTAACCCAGGCGGAAGAAGTAGCGGGTTTTTTCCAGGTGGATGTTGGCTTTTAAGAGAATGGTCCTTTTTTGGGCCGGCGGCAGGTAGTACGCTTCGATCACCATTTCCAATAGTTCCGCCAAAAGGTCCTGCAGGCGGTCACCGAGGGTGAATTTATGCCCTCGGGGAAATTTTGCGATGAAGGGGGTGCTGTACTTCAGCAGATCGTAAGCCTTAGCAATGATGGTATCCTTACTCATCTTTGCCGGCATGAGCGTGCAATGGTAAGCGCGAGGTTTTTATCCCGCCCGCGAGGGCAAACACATCGAGGCCCGGGAGCGGCTGGTACCGAGAGGGAAGGTGGCTCCCGGCCGATATGTTGGATTACAGATTTTCTGCCTTGCTTCACACGTTTTCCGCTTCAGGCTCATTCCTTTCATTCAGGCTATCAACATAGGTTTCCAGCTTGCCCGGCGCCCGTAGCCTTATGCCTCTTTCTTCGTCAGCCGTAGCTTTCTTTAATCACCATAGCCTTGGCGAATGTGACAGAGAAGGCTGATACTCTTTTACCCTGTGATAAGCCCCCCTACCCCGCATGCGGCAAGCTCGCCGGCACATCGGGAATGCCCGTAAGATACACCCTGTCCGATGTAAAATTAACATAGCCGTCCATGATATAGTCATGCCAGTACCTTTCTGCCGGGCCGTATTTGAAGAAGCCGTCTAGGCCGGCTTCACCGACGCCCTGCCGGAGGAAAAAGGCCAGCCAGTCTTCCGCTTTGTAATTCAGGAGGATATAAGGCGTAGTCAGGATGAGGGAAGGTTCTTCCGGGCCGGACAGGCTGGGAACGATCCGGGCGAACACCAGGTCTCCGGGGTTGCCCTGGTATCCGGCTAGGCAAGTGCTGTGGAAGGGTGCATTCGTCAGCAACTCCCTCAGGCTGGTGAGGCCGTCTTTCGTTTCGAGCACCTCGTAGATGCCCATGCGCGAAGCGTTCAATGCGGCGGTAGCGTCAACCACTCTCCTGTCCAGCTTCGAGTTCTTCGCCAGGTCATAGAAAATCGAGCCAAGGGTTTCCCTTGTCTTGCCGAAGGGGTAGTCGAAGCTTTGCCAATAGCTGAAGTACGACCGGGTCAGGGGGCTGAATGGAGGCCCGTCAGGCATATATTCCTCCTCCAATTCGTCCATAACGTCATAGTACTGATTGGCGATTCGAAAGGTCGACAGCTCATCCCCGAAAATGGAGATCATGTTCTGGGTGATGAGGTATAATTTATTGTCGAGATCATAATCCTGGCTGGAATAGATCCGGCGGACCAGATTCTTAAGCTCAGAGCCGTCCTCTCTGACGGCATTTATGTCTTCCAGGTTAAAGAGGCGCGCTCTTTTAAACTTTGCGGCGATGGCTTCCGATATCTTTTTCATGCTGCCTGGGTTTTGTATGCTTCGGCTTGGGGCCATTGGCAAATTTGGGGAATATTTGCCGAAAAATGGTGGGGAATCCAGGGCAATCGCATTAAATGCTTTTTGACCCTGAAGTCTCACGCCGAAGCCTGCCGCACTATCGAGGTCAGTCCAATTTTAATGCGATTGCCCTGGCAAGTAACTTCGTACATTGTAAATTGGTTCTATATTTTGTAGATTGTAGGCAAACCTGAATTAATGAAAAAAGACATCCGCTGGCATCAACGGTTCTCCAACTATAACAAAGCCTTAGCTCAATTGGCGAAAGCAGTAAAACTTTCAAAAGAAAGGGCGCTATCTGACCTGGAGCAGCAAGGGATTATCCAGGCCTTTGAATATACGCATGAGCTGGCATGGAATACAATGAAAGACTACTTCGAATATCAAGGGGACAGCTCAATAAAAGGGTCTCGGGACGCGACCCGCGCTGCATTTAAAGCTGAAATTATAACCAATGGGGAAGACTGGATGGATATGATACGGAGTAGAAATAAAACCAGCCACACCTACAACCAGGAGACAGCGGATGAAATTTACAAAGCCATTGTGGATCACTATTTTGAGGCATTCAAGCAATTTCAGCAAAAAATGGAGGCCATCAGGAGTGGCGAACAAGGCGAAATCTTTAGCGAAGAGTTATGAAATACGGATTAAAAGAACATACGATTGAAAAAATGAACGGCGTCTTTGCTAAATTTCCTGAGGTGGAGAAGGTCATGCTCTATGGTTCGAGAGCCAAGGGAACGTATCGGTCTGGTTCCGACATCGACCTTACCTTGCTGGGGCCCGCCCTAAACCTCAAAACGTTATTCCGAATAGAAACCGAACTGGATGACCTGCTGCTGCCCTACATGATAGACCTCTCCATTTTTGATCATATCGACAATCCGGACCTGGTGGATCACATCAGAAGAGTGGGTAAGGTTTTTTATCAGCGAGAGGAGGCTGGAGCGGAGCGGGAAGCGCTGATCATTGAGATCATGAAAAAGGACGAAGAATCGGGGTTGTATGATTCATAGTCTCCGCTGCATTTAAAAACTATTTCTCGTTTCAATTGGTTTACAAATCCAATATTTTTGTTTATATTGTAAACCAAACCCGCATCCCCATGAAAGAAATATTCGCCAAACGGCTCAAGGCGGCCCGGCTTCTGGCTTCCCTGTCACAGGACAATCTGGTGGAGGCCATGGGAGGCCTCGTTTCCAAGAACGCCATCGCCAAGTATGAAAGGGGAGAAATGATGCCCAACAGCAAAGTGCTGATCGCTTTGGCGAAAGCCCTTTCGGTGAAGCCGGATTATTTCTTCCGGCCGTTTACCGTGGAAATCGGCAGTGTGGAGTTTCGGAAAAGGAACAAGCTGGGCGCGAAACAGATCAACGCCATAAAACAGCGGGTGACCGATCAGGTGGAACGATACCTGGAGATCGAAGCCCTGCTGCGAATCTCTTCCCTCTTTGAGAATCCGATCGCCGGCATGACCATTCGTACCGGAGAGGATGTCGAAAAAGCAGTCAATGCATTGCTGACCACCTGGAAACTGGGCTTGAACGCCTTGCCCAATGTGATCGAACTATTGGAAGAAAAAGAGATCAAGGTCATCGAGATCGAAGCAGCTCCGGCTTTTGATGGCCTATCGGGCTGGGCGGATGAGCAGATCCCCGTCATAGTAGTCAATAAGCAGTTCACTATCGAACGCAAGCGATTTACCGCCTTGCATGAACTGGGGCACCTGCTGATGAATTTTGCCGAAGGGCTGGACCCCAAATCCATCGAAAAGCTCTGCCATCGTTTTGCCGGCGCTATACTCATCCCGCGAGAAACCTTTTTCACTGAACTGGGCGATCACCGGTCCGGCATTTCGTTGCCGGAACTCATCTCCGTAAAAGAGACCTACGGCATTTCGATACAGGCCCTGATGGCGAGGGCCAGGGACTTGGACGTCATTTCGGAAAGCGCCTACGTTCGGTTCCGGAAGTTTGTCAGCCGCAACCGGAAGGAAGAGGGCTGGGGGCAATACGAAGGCAAAGAGCAATCCGGCCGATTCATGCAGTTGGTCTACCGGGCCGCCTCGGAGGGCATCATCTCGATGAGTAAGGCGGCCAATTTGGCAGGCAAGAAGCTGGCGGCCTTTCGGGATGAGTTCGTGGCGCTATGACAGTCGTAGTAAACGATGCGAACATATTAATCGACCTGGTCGAGCTACGACTGCTACCGCATTTCTTTGAGTTGGAATACGCCTTTCATACCACCGACCTCATCCTGGAAGAACTGCGGGAGGATCAGCAGAAAGCGCTCATGCCCTACATGGATATGGAAAGGTTACAGGTCAGCGAAATGACGGATGACGATCTAATCGCGGTTTATGAAATAAAGACGCAGCGCCCCAGGCTGTCTGAGCAAGATTGCTCCGCCTTTTACCAGGCGCAATCTCTCCAGGGTATCTTACTGACCAGCGACAATACACTGCGCAAGTTTGCGAAAAGCCAACAGGTTGAGGTACACGGGCATCTGTGGATTTTTGACCGAATGGTAGAAACGGAAACCATTTCTCCGGCACACGCCATAGAAAAACTGGACGAGCTGTGCGAAACAGTAAATCCGCATCTGGGTCTTCCCCTGGCGGAGTGCGAAAAGAGGAAGCTGAGATGGGGATAATAGTAGAGGCCTGTTTTCGACGGTTTTTGTACTTATTTTGTACCTCTAAATCGGTTGATTTAAACCAAATCATTTATTTTTAGCACTTTGTGGATATTTCAAACTTCCTGTATTGGGAAGTAGAAACGGCAAACCCAATTATTTTGTAATTTTAGGAAAACTGATTGCCATGATCGGCCTGGAAGACGTCAAAAAGATACTGCGGGAAAACAGGAGCCATCTGTTTGCGGATTATCCGATAAAGGAACTAGCCATCTTTGGATCTTTTGCCCGTGGCGAAGCCGGAGAAGACAGCGACATTGATATCATGGTGGAGTTTTCCCAACCGGTAGGCTTTGAAATCGTCGACCTCGTCGAAGAGTTGGAGGAGCTTCTCCAGCACAAAGTGGATATCGTATCTAAAAAAGCCATCCGGCCTAATATGATGCCATTTGTGGAAAAGGACCTGGTATATGTTTGAACGTTTTGGTGTGGATTTTGATTTGCCCCTCTTCAAGAAAGACCTGAAAGCGCTGCAGTTTGAGCAGTTGCAGCCAGTTGTTTAGTGCCAGTTTTACGCAACTAAAAAGACGTTTCCCCGGATTCAGAGACGCAATGCTATCGTTCATTCGGTTCGCCAAAATTTTTTGGCGTCGAAGACGATAACGCTGCTTGTCTCGCCCCTTCGGCTCGCCGCCAAGGGCCATGGCCAACGGAGGCAGGGCTCAGGCTCTGGCCTTATCCTATCGGGGGGAGAGAGGCGGCTGGAAATATCCCGCCCTTTTACGGGGAAGCTCAGATTTCCATAGCTTTGTGCATTTTGTCATACACACGAATGGCCTGGCTGGGCAGTTTCTGTTTATATTTGCGTTATCGGCCATGGATCGAGTATACCCAATATTGGCATTATGAACATTAACAATTTT
>JAGQXQ010000001.1 GCA_020436535.1 Phaeodactylibacter sp. | reverse complement strand
AAGACGTCCACATCCCGGATGGTAGGGTTGACCACGGTCGACTTGGACTGGTAGTCCTCAAAGGCGCCCAGCTTTTCCTTCATCTGATGGGCCTTTTCGAACTCCAGGTTCTCGGCGTGTTTTTCCATCACGCCTTTGAAGTGGGTTTTCACCGCTCCGAAGTTGCCCTTCAGGATGTTCTTCACCTGGTCGATCTTGTCGTTGTAGTCCGCCTCGCTTTCCAGCCCTTCGCAGGGGCCCATGCAGTTTTTGATGTGGTACTCCAGGCACACCTTAACCTTTCCGGCCTCGATATTTTCCGGTGACAGGTTGAAATGGCAGGTGCGTAGCGGAAAGAGCCGTTTGATCAGCTCCAGGATGATCTTGATGCGGGCCTTGCTGGTGTAGGGCCCGAAGTAGGTGGAGCCGTCCTTGATGACGCGGCGGGTGATGAAGACGCGGGGGAAGCGTTCGTTCTTGATGCAGATGTAGGAGTAGCTCTTGTCGTCGCGCAGCATCACGTTGTAGCGCGGCTGGTACTTCTTGATGAGGGTATTTTCCAGCAGCAGGGCGTCGGCTTCCGTTTCCACCACGGTGAACTCCAGGCGGCCGGCGTTCTTGACCATCACGCGGGTCTTGTGGGCACGGTCCCGGCGGTCGCCGAAATAGGAGGACACGCGGCTGCGCAGGTCCTTGGCCTTGCCCACGTAGAGGATGGTGTCCTCCTTGTCGATAAAGCGGTAGACGCCCGGCTGCCGGGGGATGGTATCGGAGATGGCCTTGTAGTCGTCGGTGGTCATTGTTCGGTGTTTGGTGTTCGGTGTTCGGTGTTCGGTATTCGCGAACTGCGAACTGCGAACCACGAGCCGCTTCCGGCAAATATAAACGGACGAAGCGATATGCGAAAGCGGGAACCGGTTCGTCGTTGGTAGATAACAATTAAAGGAGGGGAAGGGTTACGCTCTTTTAAGGATGCAGCTTAAGGGCCAACCTCATCAAGTCATATAAATTCGCCCGTCCATAATGAAAGTATTGTCTTCTACTGGAGGGGCATAAAAACTAAACCCGGTAAGGTTTGCTTCCAGGAGCGCATTTTTCAATCTTTCCGATATGAAAAAATTAATTTTTCCAATGCTTACTCGGAATAAATCCAGTTCAATTTTATTGATCAACTTCAATTTGAGGAGTAGTTTTTACCAATTTGTCTTTTAAGATCAATCCAAAATACTTCATAATTACAGGTTTTAAAATTTGAGCGTGGAGAAAATAGCTTCTTTAATAGAGATGGCTTCCCGTAGAAATGATGAACTTATTTTCCTCCATCCCTGAAACTAAAAGGATCTCCGATGATATAAATATATTCGCATTTTCTCTTTGGCTGGGCAGCCTTATCGACTTACTTGTTCGAAGCGAAAGCCGGTAAGTCCGGCTTGTTCAATAGCGGTTTTCAGGCGGCTGGAACAGAAATATCCCATCAGAGGTATACTCATTTTAAATAGATCAAACTCTATTTTGTCTATAAGTTGAATATGGTCTGTTTTTAAGGCCTGTTTTCCTGCTGATCGGGCATGGAGTTCCCGTAAATATTTTAAATAGTCTTCATAGTTTCTTATCGATAGGCCCTCTTCAAGCCTATGCCAAAGGGTTTTCCCGTCACTAAGGGTGTAAGAAGTTTTGTCAATTACAAAGAAAGTTGAGTTTTCCCAATCGATGAGACTGTCCTGCCTTAAATTTGGAAAATATAAAGCATGATAAGTGTGGCTTATCTTTTTATGTATGACATCAATAGTGAATGTTTGGATTTCATCAATATTAAATGTCATAATACAAGTACTGACAGTAGGGCTAACAACTAAAAATTTATTTCCTAAAGGTACGCATTGTATTAGGTCCGTTTCTTTGGCCTTATTCTCCATCTTCATTTTAGGGAATTGAATAGGGAAATCAATTCTGCCTGAAATGGGAGCTTTGCGAAAGGAATTTGGGCTACTGAAATCATAAGAGCCTAGCGTTTCCTGAACCTGAGGGAATGCCGCGCTCTCTGGTTTATTTACTTGATATGATATTTTATATATGCTCATTTCGTGAAGATGTCAATCTATTTATTAAGGCACTACGGGTAATCGATAATCAAGTCATCCAGATGTAAATTTGGATTTGATGATACTAAATTTCTCAAATAATCCTGAAATGACTTTAATTCAGTAGAGACTAAATTGGGATCAATATCGTCTAGAATCTGTCCATGGATAGATTCCAGGTTTGCTTTTATCTGATCAAGAGCGGCTGTAACTTGACTATTATAATTATTGTGATTTGGCTGGTTCCTCCATGTTTCGATACCCAGGCCGTTTTTAGGATGATTCATGTGAAAAGGAGAACTTGCTGCATCAGCTGCTTTCTGAACAACATCATGTTCCCTTGAAGCCCATGCTACCAGATGATGTGCTTGCTTGTCAGGATCAGTGATTCCAAGTATTTGTCTAAATTGGCTTTTGTGGCTAAAGACATATTTCCCGCCTTGTTTCGTGATTTTTAAGGTTTTTTCAACACCTGAAGGAATTGCAATTATTATTGAGGCAAACTTAACTCCAGTGGCCCCCCAACCCAAAAATGGAATACTTCCCGCAAAACTTATCGTTGCGTTTACACCATCTCCCTCAATAATATAAAGCGTGCCATTGGCCAGGTCACAAGGCTCTCCCGCAACAGGAATAAGGCCACAAATATCAAACGCCGTATGAACAACACCCTTCATCGTCTTCCAGTACGCTTCCAAAGCTATTCCTACCTGGCACAGGGTTCCACAGGTTTGTCCGGAGTGATTGTTCTCCCATTCCGTCCTCAGGAGGATGCAGTGGGTAATGAATTGAACATATTGATCGGGATTAAAGAAGTGTTCCTGGATAATGGCCTCTCTCTCAGCGTCTGTATAAGGGCCGGCGAGTTGATCACTGTCGATTAGTGAAAATATGGCCTTCACTGCCTGAGCGGATGCATCATCAAACCCCTTCTCCTCCAGAAAATCAAAAGCGGCATCCAGCACCTGAGCGAGTTCCGGATCTTCCTGGTTGTTCAAAATGTAGTTGACAATGCCCGGCATGATGTGCGGGTAGCTTTCCATCCAGGCCCGTTGCGCATCGGTGTATTCCACCCACTGGCCGATCCAGTCCCTGAGTTCCGCCAGGGCGCACTGCTCAAAGTTTCCTCCATAAATGCAGTCTGAGCTAAAAATTT
>JAGQXQ010000152.1:2463-2772 GCA_020436535.1 Phaeodactylibacter sp. | reverse complement strand
GGTTAAAGTGGTAGATGTTATCCCGAAAATCTTCGGGCAGCAGGTTTTTGTAATTCTCCAGAAATTGATGAGCCCACTCCAGGCGCCCGGTGGCCAGGCCCACCGTCATAAGGTTGCTGTAACGCCAGGGCGCCAGCAGGCCGTTTTCCAGCAAAAGGCCTTTGTCGAGCAGATACTGATTGATGTCCAGGAAGTATCCCAGATAAGACCGGTCCCGATATTGATTGATGCGGCGGGTGCAATAGTTGAGCAGATAAGTATATAGATCCTTCAGTTCATTGGGCGGGAGGATGGCCTCGTTTTCCTGAA
>JAGQXQ010000152.1:0-2232 GCA_020436535.1 Phaeodactylibacter sp. | reverse complement strand
CCAGGTAGGCGCGGTCGAGCGCATCAGCCGCCCGTTGCAGTTCTTCCCGGTATTTGCGGTCGTACCGTTGAGCGTACCGGTCCTCCAATTCAGCCAGACGGTACTGCCACTGCAGGAAGGCGGCATCCTGGAAAGGGTATTTATCCAGCCATTTCCGCGCTCTTTTCCGGGCGGTATTATAGTGCTTGTCCAGGCCAAGTTTACGGTAGGTTTCCATCAAGGCCCATTGCTCCTCCAAGGGCTGTTCTTTCAGGTATTCTACCGACAAGAACTGCTCCAGCAGTTGCATCAGCTCGTTCATTCGGTAGAAAAGTGTCCGCTCATCCAGTTCTGCTCCTGTAGGGTTCGCCCGGATCACAGCATCCTTTTCCAGTTCCGGGCCCTCGAAGGCAGGGGCAAAAGCATTCAAATAATTGAAAAAGAGGCAATTTTCCGTATTTTTATTGAAGTAAGGCGATTGCAGAAACTCTCCAAAACGGCTCAATTGCCGGGTGGATAGCTGGCGCAATAGTTCTATCAATTTACTCTGATGCATAAGCAGGCGGCTTCTGGTCCTTGGACACATCCAGCATAACCATTCAACCATTCAGCAATTGAGCCATTGCTTCAGGGCCAGCGTTCTCAATGCTGCGCTTCCAAAGCAGAATAAGTTACAACAAATGTGTTGCAGTGCTCTTAATCTCTCAATATTACAAAAATGAAGCACTTATTGCTACTTTACCTCCTCTTATCCTGCTCTGCAGCTTTGCCCGGACAGGTAATGTATCCCGGTGACCTCAACAACGACGGCACGGCCAACCACCTCGACCTGCTCCCGCTGGGTGTCGCCTACAACCGCTTCGGCCCACCCCGCGAACCGGCTTTCCTGGAGTGGATCCCACAGGAGAATATTCCCTGGCCGGATGTGCTGCCGGTTAGCGGTGTCAACCTGGGCTTCGCAGACGCCAATGGCGATGGCCTCATCGACACCTTTGACCTTGAACCCATTGCGCTAAATTACGATAGCCTGCAGTCGCTTTCTATTCCGGCGCCCCAGCCCTATATCTTAACCGATACCTTTTTTGTGGAAAACCCGCCGGAGCTTCGGTTGCGGTTCGAGCCGCCAACGGCCAGCCCGGGTGATACCGTCCGGTTGATCGTAGAATACATCGTACCCGACCCCGGCGCCTTTCCTCCTACCGCACCGCCGCTCGGCATCGCCTTTAGTATCAATGGGCTGGATACGCTTCCCATCGTTCCACCAATACGGATCTTCCCGGATACGGTGCCAGGTGACCTCATGTTTGTAGCCGCTACGGCAAACCAGGCTCAGTTTTGGCGGTCGGTGGCGCCCGGGCGGATTGAATTTGCAGCGGCGGGCAGAGGAATGGGCGCATTGGCCAACTCCCGGCAACTTGCCGAAATGTTCATTGTGATGGAGGATATGATCATTCTCCGGGAAATGCCGGTCAATCCCGACAGCGTCCTGCTGATCAATACTCGTGAGGAGGTGATCGCCCTGAAAGCCTCGGGGGATACCCTCACCTTGGGGAACCGCCTGGCCCCCGGTGGCCCTGCTTTCGCAATGGTATTTCCCAATCCCGCCCGGCAGTCGCTTCAGGTAAAAATGAAACAGCCACTCAACCTGCAACTGACCCTTTTCTCCGCTACCGGGCAAGCCGCCCGGCGGGTAAAGTATGAGCTCGTCCGGGAAGCCAGCCTGAATACGGCCGGGCTGCCGCCAGGGGCCTACTTTCTGGAGATCCGAACCGGGGAAGCGGTACAAATAGAAAAGGTAGTGCTGGAATGAGTTGGATCGTTATTCGAGCTTAAAGTGCAGGTGGTAAATAACGCATAAACTGCGAATGGGGGGGCATTCAAAAAAGCTTCGGAGAGAAGAAAAAATGATAGATAATAGATAAAAAAATATGTACCCTTGCAGAAGTGTTTGATTTTTTAGTCTTAAAACATTGATAAATAGTTGTTTGTGTTTTTGTTGTAATTATTTTCCATTCCAGTAATTTGGTGAATTGTACTTCACTGCCGATCCCCAATTGTAGACTTTTGTATTGTCAACGGGAATAAACGACTGTTGACAATATCTTCTGAAAGCAGAGGATGAAAAAAAATTGCAATCCCACGAATGCTTTTATATTATTATCCCATGTGCTATTATTATCCCATGAAAGATTTTTCGGGGATATCAAAGGATATCCTCAATTTTGGTATGTAGATAGCCTCTCAAAGCTCTTT
>JAGQXQ010000022.1:489-8734 GCA_020436535.1 Phaeodactylibacter sp. | reverse complement strand
TTCCGGAAGTTATCATTTGCAGCCCGAATGACTACTTCCAAACATGCTCTAAGGAATACCATCATGTAATTAATTCCTTCATGCCTGATTAAACTAGTGAGTTAGAAAAGCGAGGCAGGTTACTGTTTGGCCTGCCTCCGCTTTTAGTTTCTTTAACCCTTTTCACACCCTACTGGCCAAAGGGCACTCAGTTTGTATATTATGAAAGAAAAGAAAAACAACTATGACATCGTAGTAGTAGGAGCCACTCCGGCCGGAATTATGTCGGCTGTCGCAGCTGCCCGCCTGGGGGCTTCTGTAGCCCTGGCCGAATACCATGATCATATAGGAGGGATGTCGACAAGCGGCCTGGGAAAAAGCGATATTGAAAATAAAGACGCCATTTCCGGCTTGTTTAGCGAGTTTACCGGCCGGGTGCGCGAATACTACATCGGCAAATACGGGAAAGATTCGGAAAACGTCCGGTTGTGCCGGGATGGGTATTATTACGAACCTTCCGTGGCGGAGATGATCTTTAATGAAATGATCCGGGAAGAAAAAAACATCAGCCTTCTGCTGGGGTATCAGATAGAAAGCGCCCGGACGGACGCGCAGGTGATCGTGGAGGCGGGGTTTAAAAATCGCCGCAATAAAGAGTCCCTGAAGTTGCAAGCCGAAGTGTTTATCGATGCTACCTACGAAGGCGACCTCTACGCACTTGCAGGTGCAGATTACTACCTGGGGCGGGAGGGAAAAGAAGTTTTTGGCGAACCTCATGCCGGCAAGATTTTTTTTGACCACAACGAACACATTTTTCTGCCCGGCAGTACCGGCAAAGGTGACGACAACCTTCCGGCCTATACTTATCGGCTATGCCTGACCGATGACCCAGACAACAGCTACGTACTGAAAGAACCGCCCTCCGGTTATGAGCGCGAAAATTATGCCGCTTATTTCAGCGACCTGGAGGAAGGCAGGCTAGGGGGCCCAAAGGTTTTGAGAGAAGGCCATGGGTATTATCCAGCTCATTTTAATACCATACTCCGGGTATTTTCCTTTGCGGAAATTCCCAACCGCAAATACGATGTCAATATCAACCCCAGAGCGATAGGGTTTCCATTTCCCGGAGAGAACCGGAACTATGTCGAGGCGGATTGGGAACAAAGAGAACGTGTTTTCCAACGGCATCGCGAATTGGTTCTGGGGTTGTTGTACTTTGTCCAGAACGATCCGGAAGTACCCCGGGAACACCGGGAAATGGCAAACGAATACCACCTCCCACTTGATGAATTTACCGATAATGGCCATTTTCCCTGGCAGTTGTATGTCCGGGAAGCAAGAAGGCTGAAAGGAAAATACATCCTTACGGAAAATGACCTACACCCCAAAAATGCCGAAAACCGATCCACCATTTTCCCGGACAGCATCATAGCCGGTGAATTTCCGATCGACAGTTTTCCGGTGACCAAAGAACCAAGCTCCGGAAAGGAAGTTCTGGAAGGATATATTTGCCTCCTGGAAATATTGCCCTATCAGGTTCCGCTTCGGATAATGCTTCCCGAAAAGATCAACCAGCTTATTGTTCCGGTAGCTGCCGCCACATCTCATGTGGCCTATTCCACCATCCGGATGGAGCCGCAATGGATGGGCATGGGGCAGGCAGCGGGGACATTGGCCCAGCTGGCCGTAAGCCTGCAGCGAAATACCGATGAGGTTCCCGTTCAACTTCTGCAAAAGGTGCTTCTCGAAAGTGGACAGGTGCTGACGCTGTTCGATGATCTCGATACCGGCGACAAAGCCTACCATGCGGCCCAGTTCTGGGGTACACGGGGCTTTTTTCCTACTTACATGGCAGCGCTCCGGCAACCCCTCCAGGAAGAGGATCTTGGATGCTGGCTTGAAATTTTCCTTGCGGAAACAGGTAGAACCGCAGGAAGCAGGGTTTTGGAATGGGGCGATCTAACTTACGCCGGCTTCGGCCGGATGATCCGGAGCCTGGCAGAAGAAACCGGCATCGCAGACTCCACAAAAATGACTTCCCCCGATTGGAAGTACGGTCCCGGCAATCCGGATACTCCGGTATTGAGGGGCGAGGCCTGTATGGCTTTATTCCAATTGTATTTTCATCTGATGGAGGAACGGAACGTCAACGTTCACCACAACAGCGGTTCATGAAGACGGCGCAAAATTATGATCTGGTGATATACGGAAGTTGTTCCGCCGGTATTGCCTGCGGGATAAGGGCAGCCCGCGAGGGGCTGAGCGTACTTCTGGTAGTCCATACGCCCCACCTGGGGGGGATGCTGACGAGCGGCCTTTGTGTTTGGGACACTCAATACGAAGGGAATCGCGCTCCGGTATATGACGAGCTGCGACAAAACATTTTCAACCACTACCGCATAACCTATGGCGCGGATTCAAGCCAGTACCAGCTGGCTCTGCCAGGGGAAAAAGGACACAATAACGGAAATTTTGAACCCAAAGTGGCCCGTGAAATAATAGAACAAATGGTAGCGCAGGAACAAAATATCGAGGTTCGGCGGCGCTACTTCCCAATAAAGGTATTCAGAGATTCGGGCCGCATCCAATCTGTGCGTTTCCGTGCAATGGGTGGCGATGAAGAGTTTGTCGCAAGAGGGAAAGTCTTTGCCGATTGTAGTTACGAAGGAGACCTGATGGCCCTTTCGGGAACGGCCTATCGATACGGCCGGGAATCCAGAGACGAATTCAATGAGCCGCATGCGGGCCGGATTTTTGCGCGCCCTGTCAGAGAGGCGCCCAATGAACGCCAGAGATTCCTGGCCGGCGAACGCGCAAAGTTGAACCTGCGTTCTTTCGACACCTTTATGGAGGTCATTGAAACTCAAGATTCGGGCATTGGAGATAACCGGGTACAGGCCTATAACTGGCGCACACTTCTTTCCTGCGAACCCGCCAACCGGGTAACGGCCACCAGGCCGGATAATTATCAGCCGGAAAAACTCAGGAACCTGGAGTTCACCTTGGCAAACCGGAATGAACTTCCCAATGACAAGCTCCGGATCAATCGCCCTCAGCTGATCGGCCTCCAGAATTTATATGTGGAAGGAACCTGGGAAGATCGTCAGAAAGTAATGGACGAACACTGGGAAGCCTTACAGGGGATGCTTTTCTATTACCAAAATGATCCGGACGCTCCGATATCCTATCGGAAAATGTTGCGGGAATACGGCTGGGCTAAAGATGAATTTAAGGACAACAACTACCGTCCCTACGAAATCTACGTCCGGGAGGCACGCCGCCTGGAAGGGCGGTATGTTTTCACCCAGCAAGATGTCTCGCTGATGGATCAAATCGGCCGAACGCCCATCCATGGTGATAGTATTGCCATTTCTGATTGGTATGTAGATCCTCATGCCTGCACCGATGAAAAGATGGGGGATTCTTTGCACGAGGGTAAGATTATGCTCCATCAGGAAACATTTCCCGGGCAGATTCCCTATCGTGCGATCTTGCCCTGTGATCTGGACAATTTACTGATCCCCGTCTGCCTGTCCTCCAGCCACGTCGGATGGAATGCCGTTCGTCTGGAACCAACCTGGATGAATGTCGGCGAATCTGCAGGACTGGCGGCCGCTCTTGCTGTAGAAAGAGACACCCCTCCTGCCGAACTGGATCCCGAACTGCTCTTGCGGGCATTGGCCGGTAAACGCATTATGATCTCTTTCTTCAACGATCTGGATGTGGCTGGCGAGGACCTCTGGGTTCCCGCTATTCAGTATCTGGGTGCAAAAGGCTTTTTTCCGGGATATGACTGCGGGGCCGCCGGGCCGTTGGCCAGCGGCGTCGCCGAGCTTTGGGCAACCGGCTTCAAGGATTTTCAGAAAGGGCAGTTAAATCCCATGGAACTGGCTGAGAGGATACAGAAGGGAGCGCCTCGATCAGCGGCAGTGGCTGAGCAAGAATTCATTTCGACGCTGGGTATTAACCGGCCGGCCAGTGGCAAAATGCTCAATCGCGGAGAAGCCGCCATCATTCTTTTTGAGGAAATGAATTTGTCTAAATGATAAACAATAGAATGAAAAGAAATAAACTCAACCACCGGGCCTGCTGGACGATGCCTTATAGTATCTTATCAGGCCTGACGGCTATCCGTCTAATGTTGGACACTATTGATGGCGGAGAAGTTGCGGAAGGCTCGGTACCATTCCGACTTCCGATTTCCGATTTCCGACTTTTGTCCAACGCTAGAACGGTAGCCGGCCTGGCCTTAGTTGTGATGGCGGCTTGCAGCACTCCGACAACGGAGGATTATCCCGATCCGGTTGCCAATCCCCAGTCTCCCCTCATGCTGGCCGGGGATTGGGTGCCCGAAGACCCGCATCAGATCAATTTCGATAGCCTGGCTAGAATTCCAAGCGAACACGTGATAGTGAGCGATGTACGCGATGCCGGGGGCACCAGGGTCAACCAACACAACTATCTTGAATACTACAACGATCGTTTCTGGGCCATGTGGAGCGACGGCCCGGGAGAGCCGAGGGCTGCTCCGGAAGAACACCGGGACCGGGTGCCCCGCCACGACCGCGCCAATCAATGGGTTTCCTTCGCTTACAGTAAGGACGGATTGGACTGGAGCCCTATCTTCAACCTTACCGGTATGCCGGAAGAGGGATACGGGTGGATAGCCCGCGGATTCTGGGCCAGGGAAGGAAAGTTGCTGGCATTGGCCAGCTATTACAAAGCTCCCGGCTATCGTGGAGAGGGTTTACAACTGCATGCGTTTGAGCTTCATCAGGGGGATTCCATTTACTGGAGCCATCTCGGGCTGGTTTACGATAATACGCTTAATAATTTTTCTCCCAAAAAACTACCAAACAGGGAGTGGATGATGTCCCGGCGCGACAGTGTCGGCGATGTCTATATGATGGTAGGCGGTACCAAATCTTTCGATCAGTGGGAGTCCTTCCCGATTGTAAAGCGCAACGATCCCAGCCTGGGCGCAGAAGAGCCCTATTGGTGGGTTTTGCCGGATAATAATCTGGTGGGGCTGTTTCGCGACAATCAGAAAAGCGGCTTTCTGTTCAGGGCTTTTTCTACGGACAACGGCCGGACCTGGACCAAACCGGTGCAGACCAATTTTCCCGATGCCACTTCCAAATTCAATGCAGTTCAATTACCGGATGGCCGCCATGTTCTGGTATCCAATCCAAACCCGGAAAAGCGGGATCCGCTGGCCCTCGCCATCAGTGACGATGGGCTGGTGTTCACCAAAATGGGGTACCTGGCCGGCGGGCGGCATGTAGACTACCCCCATGTTATCGAACACGATGGCTATCTGCTGGTCGCCTTTGCAAGCGCCAAGCAAACAGTGGAAGTACTGAAAATTAAAATTTCTGACCTCGATAATCTTTAAGAATGAAACAGAAAAGAAGTAACAACAATTTCCTTCTTGCCAGCCTTTGCCTACTCATCCTCGGCAGCTGCACCAATCCTCCTCCGGCGGAAGAAACGGCCGATTATCCGGATCCGGCAAAGAATCCTTCGTCCAAAGTAATGCTTAGGGCGGAATGGGTACCGGATGACCCGAGCCAGATCAATTTTGACAGCCTTCCGAAGGTCCCCGGCGAGCACGTAGTCATCAGCGACGTCAGGGACAGAGATGGCGTCAACCAGCACAATTACCTGATCTACCACGATGGAAAGTTCTGGGCGATGTGGAGCGACGGGCCGGGAGTTGAGGATGAGGTGGGGCAAAGGGTGAAGTTCGCAACGAGTGCAGATGGACTGGAATGGAGCGAACCGGAGTTTATGACGCCGGCGCCTCCCAATTCGGGCGAAGATTCTGAATACTACGGAACAAGATCCGATAAAGGCTTTCGGTGGATCAGTCGCGGATTCTGGCTGCGGGAGGGCGAATTGCTGGCGCTGGCCTCGCTGGACGAGGCAGCCGGCTTTTTCGGGCCGAGCCTCGAATTGCACGCCTTCCGTTGGGATCCGGAGCAGCAAGGCTGGGAAGATCTGGGGGTTATCTATGACAATGCGATTAATAACTTCCCTCCCAAAAAAATCCCGACCGGCGAGTGGATGACGTCCAGGAGGCCCTATGACTACAAAGAAAAGGGCGTGTACTTTATGGTAGGCGGGGCCGAAGCGATCGATCAGTGGGAGTCTTACCCCGTTCTGGGCTCCGCAAGTGAACTGGCAGCCGAAGAGCCGCTTTGGTGGATGCTTCCGGACAGCAATCTGATGGCATTGTTCCGGGATAACCGCAAAGGCGGATACCTCTATCGCTCCTTTTCTACCGATAACGGCCGGACCTGGAGCAAGCCGGTCCAAACCGATTTTCCGGACGCAACTTCCAAACTGCATGGCCTTCAACTGAGTGACGGCCGTTACGTGCTGGTTTCGAATGCCAATCCCCGCAAACGCGACCCGCTGACGCTGGCCATCAGCGACGATGGAATGGTATTTCACAAAATGGGCTACCTCATCGGCGGCCGGCGAGTCGATTATCCGTACGTAATGGAACACGGTGGCTACCTGCTGGTGGCCTTTTCGGGAGGCAAGCAGTCCGTTGAGTTGCTCAGAATAAAGATCAGTGATCTGGAGTCGATAAAAAACTGACACTTTCTGACATCCCTGGGCTTTGGACGGATCAACGCTGAAGTCGGAAGTCGGAAGTCGGAACGCGGAAACCAGGCGCAAGACGCCCATTTGGGGGCCATTCCGACTTCCGATTTCGCACTTCCGGCTTAAGTTCAGTAACATTCGCAAGCCGTCAATTAAACCAATGACCATGACTACCTACAGATTGTATTCCCTAAGCTTGATGATCGGTTTGGCTATCCTGGCTATAACGAAGGGCGATTCCTGTAGAAAGGATGCTTCCGGCTCTCCTCCCAATATCGTACTCATCCTGATCGACGATATCGGTTACAATGACCTGGGGTGTTACGGCAACGATCTGATCCCTACTCCGAATATTGACAAGCTGGCGGCAGGGGGGATGCGAATGACGGATTTTCACACCAACGGCGCCGTATGCAGCCCAACCCGAGCTGCCTTGCTGACGGGCCAGTATCAGCAGCGGTCAGGAGTGGAAAGTGCCATTGGGTTTACTAAGGACGAAGGGATGCCCTTAGGCAAAACCACCATTGCGGAAGCGCTCGCCAGGGCCGGATATAAAAGCGGAGTGTTTGGAAAATGGCATGTCGGGCATGTCAGCCGATTCGGCCCCAACGATCAGGGGTTCGATTGGAGTGTGGTAAGCAATAATTCGCCGGACTATCACACGCATGTATCCCGCGTAGGAGAGATCGACTGGTTCAAAAACCAGGAACTTTATGATGAGCCGGGATATCTGACGGATCTTGTCACCCGCCACACCATTGAATTTATAGAAGAAAATCACGATCAGCCCTTTTTTACTTTCGTATCGCATGTCGCCTGCCATTTCCCTTTTCAGGGGCCGGATGACCCGCCCCACCGGCAAGTCGGCAAGATCTGGCATGACACAAAATACGGGCCTCTGCCGGAAGAAGAATACAAGCGGGCTTATCGGGATATGTTGATGGCCGTTGACGAAAGTGTAGGCGAAACGGTGGCAACACTTGAGCGGTTGGGGTTGAGGGAAAATACCATAATATTTTTAACTTCCGACAATGGCGCTTATTCATGGGTCGGGAGCAATGCTCCCTATCGCGGGCAGAAAGGAGATTTATTTGAGGGAGGGCACCGGGTTCCGGCTATTGTCAACTGGCCTGGGCATGTCCCGGCCGGCAGTTTGAGCGATGCAACTGCTATGACGATGGATCTTCTCCCAACCTTCCTTCAAATCGCGGGCGTAGCCCAACCCGATAAGGTCGAATTCGACGGTATTGACCTGTCTTCCGTATGGTTGGAGAATAAAGGCTTGCCCGAGCGGACGCTGTTTTGGCGATTCAATAACCTTTACACCAAAAAAGAAGCCATGGCCGTACGGGAAGGCAAATGGAAATACGTAGAAAAGGAGAAAAAGCAGTTTTTGTTCAACCTGCAGGAAGATCCCGGAGAAAAGGCCAATCTGGCCGCCGGCCATCCGGAAATGGTTGATTCCCTGCGACGCCAATTTAAAAGCTGGGAAGAGAAAGTTACAGAAAACTAAATGGTTACAATGACATGGAATTAGCAATACGGCCACTCGATATCGCTACCGTCGCTATTTATCTGGCAGGGATGATCCTGATCGGAGCTTATTTCAGCCGCCGGAATAATACTACAGAAGAATATTTCGTGGGCAACCGGG
>JAGQXQ010000022.1:0-476 GCA_020436535.1 Phaeodactylibacter sp. | reverse complement strand
GGCGTTTTCCGGGTGGGTGATCGGCTTATCTATGCTGGGCACCATCATCAGTTCTGCTACTTTTCTGGCCTTGCCGGCGGCGGCCTATGTCCTGGACTGGCGGCAATTGAGCATCAACCTGGTGTTGCCCTTTATTGCCATCATTGCCATTGTAGTTTTCATACCGTTTTTCCGGCAGGGAAAACTTACTTCGGCATTCGAGTATCTGGGCAACCGTTACGGCGTAGCTCCCCGGATTTACGGCACCTGTAGTTTCATCGCGATGCAGTTGATACGGATGGCGCAAATCCTTTTTCTGGTTTCTCTGCCCATCCAGTTTCTGACGGGAGCTCCGATCGAGCTGGTCATTGTCGGCGCGGGGATTTTTATCGCTTTTTACACCATTGCCGGTGGCATTGAGGCAGTGATATGGACTGACGTGATACAGGCCATGATCCTGATCCTGGGAGGTATTTTGTGTTTTGTGTTGATGGCCA
>JAGQXQ010000151.1 GCA_020436535.1 Phaeodactylibacter sp. | reverse complement strand
ACCAACCAATGGCCAGCACCCGGAAAGTGGCGGGAGCAAATCGATAGCCGATACGCAGCCCTTTTCTACCATGCTCCCAATGGCTATCAAGTAGCAGTAGGGGAGGCCCTGGGCGGTTACCTCAAACCGCTTTCGCTGTTTTCGTATCTGTTTGCCATGTTGCTGATGGTAGCGCTTCTGGTTTTGGGTACGAGTCGTTACGTTCAATTTTTTCCGGCAACGCCGCCGGAGCTGTTGATCGGAGAGCCTTCCCTTCGGCACCGCATTCAACTTTCGGTTATCGGCCTGGGCCTGGCGGCATTCTTCTTCATCGGCCTGGCGACGATCGCCTACTTCCGCAGAACGGCCATACAGTATCATCAGGAGCGGCTTTTTGAGACGGTTAACCTGCTCGTGCGCAGCATCAACCTGAAAGATAACCCGGATATCGATGCGTTGCGCCTCAACCGCCTGGCTAATACCCACAATATAGATATCAGCTTATTCCGGCAGGATGGGCAGTTGATCGCCTCTTCTGCTCCCTTTCTTTTTCAGAATGGATGGAAAGAACCCCGAATGGCGCCGTCAGTTCTTCAGGTATTGGCAGACAGAGATTTCCGCCCGGTGGTACTCGATGAAGAAGTAAAAGGTTTGCACTATAAAGCTGCTTACGTTGCCCTGTCCGATGGCCGGGGAACCCCCGTTTTTTTTCTCCAAATCCCGTACACCGCGACCGATCAGGCCCTGCAGGAAAGTGTGGTTGAATTTATGGGCGCTTTGTTTAACTTTTATGTGTTCCTACTGCTCATGGGCGGCGCTATCGCCATTGCGGTAGCCAATTCCATAACCCGCCCGCTGGCCGTCATTGGCGACAAGCTGCGCAGTTTCAGTCTCGGTAGCAATGAGGCTTTGGAGTGGGACAGCCAGGATGAGATCGGTAACCTGGTGGAGGCTTACAACCAGATGATCGCTAAACTGGAGGAGAGCGCTCAGAAGCTGCGCCAATCGGAAAGGGAAGGCGCCTGGCGGGAAATGGCCAAACAGGTAGCTCATGAGATCAAAAATCCGCTCACGCCTATGAAATTGAGTATACAGTACCTGCAACATGCCCAGCGGTCTGACCCCGAGCGAGCAGCCGCGCTGATCGAGCGGGTTTCAAAAACCCTGATCGAACAGATCGACGGGCTGGCGCACATCGCTACAGAGTTTTCCAATTTTGCCAAGATGCCTAAAGCTCAAAATGAACAGCTGGTATTGAATGAGGTCGTCACTTCTGTTTACAGTCTCTTCACCGAACATCAGGAGCCAGCTGAAGAGATCCGGCTTTTGCTACCCGAACTGCCTGTCACCGCCTTTACCGACAAAAAACAGCTGGTAAGGGTACTTACCAACCTGGTCAAAAATGCTCAGCAGGCAATTCCCGAAGGCCGGTCCGGGCGAATCGCTATAGAACTCTACCAACAAAATAGTTCCTCCATCGTGAAAGTCTCCGATAACGGAACAGGTATCCCGGAAGAAGTACAACCTAAGGTGTTTCAACCCAATTTCACGACCAAGTCTTCTGGTATGGGGCTGGGATTGGCCATGTGTAAAGAAATTATCGAAGCGGCTGGTGGCCGGCTCTATTTTGAAACCGTGAAGGATGTGGGAACGGATTTCTTCGTAGAATTACCGGTGGTTGAATAGGAGGTGTACCGGCTTGGGGAGGGAATGAGGGAAAGAACAAGTTGCCAATACACCAGCAATTATCGGAAGCGGGTTAAAAAAAATCGTTTAAAAAATCAAAGTGGCGGTTATTTTATTTCCCCTACTTATCTTCGCCGGGAAAAAACAATCTATCCTATGAAAAGAGCATTATCCTTCATTGCCATTTTGGCTACGATCATTGTTTCCTGCCAGAACTCAGTCGATCCGGAAAAGTTGCGGGAACAGGTACTGGCCAGCTCCGAATTTGCCGCCTTAGTGGAAGCTTATGAGAATAGAGGCGTTGACCTGCTTAATGAAATGAAAAGTCTCCAGGGGGAGAGTGAGGAGAAGAAACAAGAGGCAAAAAAAATAATGGAAGAGCGCAACCGTCAGATCAGAGCCTTATTGAACGGGGAGAAAAAATTGTCAAAAGAGGAGTATGAAGCGGCGGTTAGTCAGATCGATGAATCGCTGGGCGCCACTCCCGAAACGTTTCTGCCGGCGAGAACTGAACGGATGAAAGCCGCCATGGCTGCCCTGATGAAAAAATTTCCGGAGATCGGAGAACAAAAGCCCAGCTTTGTACAGGATTGCCTGTCGGCTTATAAGGAACGGAAGCCGGGTAAATAGGAGAGGGCTGCCGTCCACTTATCGCAACAAACTGACATCCCCGCTGCGCACTTCCGAGTGCCCATCCCGGAAGACGATTTCGGCGAAGTAAACGTAGACGCCGGGGTTCACTGGCCGCCCTTTGAAGGTGCCGTCCCATCCATTCGGATAATCATTGGAGCCAATATTGGTTCGGAGAAAGAGCTGGTTGCCCCAACGGTCAAAGATGCTGAAGGTTTTGACCACCTGCACATCTCCGCCGTCGTAAATGAAGAAGCGGTCATTTCGTCCGTCGTCATTGGGGGAGAAGGCGTTGGGGATGTACACTTCCCGACAGCTTTCGATGCTGACATTGATGCCGTCGCTTACCGTCCCGCATTCATTTGAAACCGTCAGTTCGTAGCGGCCGGTGCGGCGCACGCGGAAGGTGTCGGCGGTGGATCCGTCCTGCCAGCGCTGTTCTCCTTGCGGGAAGGTGGAACGCAGCAGGAGGTTCTGCCCTTCGCACAGCAAAGTATCCATGCCCAGGTCTGCTTTGGGCAGGGGAATGAGGCCAACTTCGATAAAATCTTCGGCCACACAGGCCGTATCCGTCTTGGTGACGGTTACGGCGTAACGGCCCGCCTGGCTGACCGATAACTGAGCACCGGTTTGCCCCGTATTCCATTCGTAGATGGAATTGGAACTCGATGCATCCAGCAGCAGGGGTTGCCCTTCGCAGATGCTGGTGTCGGGCCCCAGGTCAAAGAAGGCCGAATCGCCGGCCACCTCCACTTTTACTTCATCGTAGAGAGGAATACCACAGACATCTCTCATTTCCACGGTGTAAGTAGTTGTTTGGAGGGGCGAAGCAATGGGGTTGGCCACATTGGGGTTGCTCAACCCATCGGCAGGCGTCCAGGAGTAGGAGCGTCCGCCGGTGGCCTGAAGTTGCACCTGGCCACCCGGGCACATCACCACATCGGGTATTTGGTCGAGAAAGCTGGTGTAGTTAAAACACACCTGATGCAAGTTGTTGGCAGCGCCGGTGGCGGAAGTAAAACCCCAGAATACTTCTGGGTCTCCGCCGAAGATGTCGTTGACCATGTCCACCTCGAGGGCCAGGCGGATTTCGCAATCAAAATAAACGGTCAGCAGGTTGCCCGGTGCATTCCAACTGACCCGCAGGCTGTGGAAGCTACAGTCCTCGATATTAGGGTTGCTGGCACTGGCCTGAATAGGGCCCTCCAGGGTGCCGGCGGAGGCGTGGTCGAGGTTGCCGTTTTTGATAACGGCGATATGGTCATACTCCGGATCCGTCAGGTTGATATTTTGCCAGGTGTCGAACTCGATGCCCAGCGAAGGCGTAATGCCTTGGAACCCAATTCCCCCTCCAGCTGAGCCAATAGAAGTACTGACCGGCTGAAAGCCAAAGACGATGCCGTCGGCCCCATCCTGGTCTTTACAGCCCAGGTAGATGTCCATGACCACTTCGAAAGATTCATCCAGGCTGACCTTGTTGGGGTTCCAGATGGAGCCGGCGGACCAGTTTTCCGGGTTGGTCAGGCGGTAGCAGGAGTTGCCGGTCTGAACAGCCTGGCCATTGAGAATGAACTGCCCCTGGAGGGTGGTGCTGATACCAAGGAGAAGGATGGAAAGAAATCGGGCCATGGGGCTGCTTTTTATAGTTCTTTAACGATCGGGATTGGGGGTGAATTTTTCATCATAAATAACGCATTTCAACGTACAACACGCTTATATTTGCCCCCACCTTAACAAAATGATAATTCGACAGAAACTCAATAATAACCAGAGCGATGTCAGCAACTATTGAAACGGTCATTTTTGACCTGGGCGGGGTATTGATCGACTGGAACCCCGAATATGTCTTTCGCGAAGTCTTTGACAGTGAAGAGGAAATGCGCTACTTTTTTCAAGAGGTCTGTACCTCTGAGTGGAACGTCCGGCAGGATGCCGGGAGGCCGCTGTGGAAAGCCACGGAAGAAAAGGTGCAGGAATTTCCGGAATACGAGTCGGCCATTCGCGCCTACTACGGCCGCTGGGAAGACATGCTGGGCGGCCCCATAACCGCCAGTGTGGAGCTTCTTGAGCAAATACACGCTCGTGGACAGCACCGGTTATACGCCCTGACCAACTGGAGCCAGGAGACTTTCCCCGTTGCCCAGGAGCGCTACGATTTTTTACAATTGTTTGAAGGCATTGTCGTTTCCGGCCAGGAAAAGCTCATCAAACCGGATCCCCTCATCTACCAGACGTTGCTACAACGCTACGAAGTGGCGGCGGAGACGGCTGTTTTCATCGATGATCTAAAAAGGAATGTTGATGCGGCGCGGGAAGTTGGGATGGCGGGCATCCATTTCCAGGGGGCGGAGAGATTGAGGGCGGAGTTGAGGGGGCTGAGGGTATTGGTGTAGGTTTGTGCATTCTACTCCAATTGGGGCGATGAGCGTGTATTTGAGAAATTGGGCCATGGTCCATTTGTTCACTGCTTCATGGTTCCATGGGGGCTGGTTATGTTACTTCCGCCCGGAAACATGGGTGTCGTGTTTTTTGATTTGACAATTCTCCCATCAATGCTGAATGCCCCACTTCCTTGAAAACCAACCCCTTGCCGTAACTTTTCCATTTCCCCTCCGTAAAACTCCTTGAAATGACATCGGTGGAGGTGTCGGGTAGCCGTTGATTTTCACTTCGCCGGCTCGGTCATGGGTATAAATTGTAGTATAAATACTATCTTTAAGGCTGCAAACACTTATGAGAACAGAGAAGCACCAGCAGCTATTTACGACAGACAGTCAATGCTTCCTGCATAAAACATACTACAAGTGAGAAAACTATCTACGGGAAAGCGTGCCTCCACCCCCCACAGGCTTTATGTTATAAAATCTAAAGGGATGAGAGATCTAATCCTATGGATGGCACTGCTACTATTGGCTTTTCCTTCCGGCGCTCAGTCTCCGCAACCGATCGACGAGGCCCTTTTTCAGGGTATGCAGTGGCGCAACATTGGCCCCTTCAGGGGTGGCCGTGCTGTGGCAGTTGCCGGCCTGCCCGATAATCCTTTAGTCTTCTATATGGGAACGACGGGCGGCGGGCTGTGGAAGACAGAGGATGCCGGCCTGAATTGGTTCAATATCTCCGATGGCTATTTCAATACCGGTTCGGTTGGCGCTATTGCTGTCGCACCCTCCGATCCCAATGTGATCTATGTCGGAATGGGGGAACATCCGGTGCGGGGTGTGATGACTTCTCATGGCGATGGGGTTTATCGCTCGCTCAATGCAGGTAAAGACTGGCAGTACCTGGGATTGCCCAACTCTCGCCATATCGCAGCTATCCAGGTGCATCCCAAGAACCCCGACGTTGTATATGTGGCCGTGCAGGGCGCTCTTTTCGGGCCGAGCCTGGAAAGAGGCATCTACTATAGTGAGGATGGCGGGCAAAACTGGCAGCAGCTGCTTTTTGTGAATGAAACTACTGGCGCTTGTGATCTCAGTATGGATCCTGGCAATCCCCGTATCCTCTACGCCGGCATGTGGGATCATCAACGCACGCCCTGGCAAATCCGCAGCGGAGGGCCGGGCTCCGGCTTGTACCGCTCTGCCGATGGGGGCCTCAACTGGGAAAAACTAGTGAACGGCCTTCCGGATGCGATGGGCAAGGTGGGAATCTGTGTTTCACCAGCCAACCCGGAACGTATATACGCCAATATCGAAGCCGAAGAGGGGGGCGTCTTTCGCTCCGATGACGGCGGGCAGCACTGGGTGCGGGTGAACCAGCACCGGAGTACCGTCGCCCGCGCCTGGTATTATATCGAAATTGTAGCGGATCCTGTGGATCAAGAAACCGTTTATGTACTGAACGCCCCTTTACTGCGCTCCAGCGATGGGGGCAAGTCTTTCAGCAGCATACCCAACCCTCATTCCGACCAACACGCCCTCTGGATTAACCCCCATAAGCCGAACATCATGATCCTTGGTAATGATGGGGGCGCTACGATCACCTTTAACGGGGGTAAGTCCTGGTCGACGCAACACAACCAACCTACGGGCCAGTTTTATCGCATCATCACCGACAACCGCTTTCCTTATTACATCTACAGTGGCCAGCAGGACAATTCGGCTATTGCCATTCCCAGCCGTACTCCCAAGGCAGGTATTACGGCTCAGGATTGGTATTCTGTAGCCGGAGGCGAGAGTGCCTTTATTGCTTTTGACCCGGATCACCCGGAGTTGATATATGGTGGAAGTTATCAGGGCGAACTCACTGTTTATGACCATCAAACTGGCAGGAAAAAAGACATAATGGCCTACCCCGGCCTAAGCCTGAGCCAATTGCCCCGCGAGATGAAGTATCGTTTCAACTGGAACGCTCCGCTGGTGGCCCAGCCTCAGGATCCCAGCATTCTTTACCACGGGGCTAATGTGGTGCTCCGAACAGAGGATGGTGGTATGAGTTGGAGGGAGATCAGCCCCGACCTCACCCGCAATGAGTCGGAAAAACAGGGTAAGGGTGGTATTCCCTATACCAATGAAGGCGCCGGTGGGGAAAATTACAATACGATCAGCTATATCGCCTGTTCTCCTTTTGAAGCTGGAACGATCTGGGCTGGCAGCGATGATGGACTCCTCCACCTCACCCGCAATGAAGGGCAGGACTGGCAAAACGTCACACCTCCCCGCCTGGGCGAAGCCCTGATCAACTGTATTGAAGCCTCGCCGCACAATCCAGCTGCGGCATACGTGGTGGCCACGAAGTATCGGTTCAATGACCTGCGGCCAATTGCCTATTACACTCAAGATTTCGGCAAGAGCTGGATGGAAATCGCCGAGGGTATTGATCAGGAAGATTTCCTGAGGGTCATCCGGGAAGACCCCGTACGGCCCGGATTGTTATATGGAGGGACAGAAACGGGCCTGTACATTTCCTTAAACTTCGGCCGGAACTGGCAACGTTTCCAACTCAACCTGCCGGTTACTCCCATCAATGATTTGTCCGTCAAGGAGAATAGCCTTATTGCCGCAACCTCCGGGCGCGCTTTCTGGATACTGGACGGCCTGGAGCCATTGCAGCAACAAGGGGCGGAAGCTAATAGCAGCGTTCAATTGTTCCTGCCCTCACCAGCGGTGCGCTTTGCCGGCAATACACCTGAAACGCCCATCGCCGGGCTGGGACAAAACCCACAGGATGGGGCGCAGATCTACTATTTTCTGCCTGAAGATATGGATAGCAGTAGCTTTCAACTCAATATCCTGGATGACTACGGAAACCTTCTTAGATCTTATTGCAACCAGGCGGATAAAGATTTTCAGCAATACGACGGTGGCCCCAAACCAGAGGCCCTGCTCCCGGATGAACGCGGCCTGAACCGGGTTTACTGGGATCTTCGCCGGGAATCATTGCCGGGTATTCCGGGCGTATTCATCCTGGGCAGCTACGAAGGCAGCCTGGTGGCTCCCGGTGAGTATAAGGTGCAGCTTAAAGTAGCGGAACAAATACTGGAAAAGCCGCTCACCGTTTTGCCGGACCCCCGGCTGAACGCCTGCCCGAAAGATTACCTCGAACAACAGGAAGTTCTTGTATCCATTGAACAGGCCGTGAGAGATATCCACCGAAGCGTTAAGCAAATGCAGGAGGTAAGACAACAAGTGGAAAGCCTGCATTCCAGCCTGAAAAAGATCGAATGCACCAAAGAATTGCTGGACGCCAGCCAGAATATCGTCAATAATATAAAAGATTGGGAGGAAAAGCTGGTGCAGCCGAAACAGAAAACCTACCAGGATGTCATCAATTTCCCCAACCGGCTCACCGCCGAGCTCCTCAACCTCAAACAAAGGGTGGATGCTCATAATCCTGTAGTCACAGAAGGGGCCCGGCAGCGGTTAAAGGAATTACTGAGTGAATGGTCGCAGTTCAGGAACCAGATGCGCAAGATCATCAACGAGGATATCGCCTCTTTCAACCGCCTCTATCGCGAATACCAAATGCCTGCGGTTATTTTGCCTCTGGGAGCGGAGTAGACGGCCGTCAGGTTCGCCTCATGCTATAATTTGTAAAAAAAATGGTAACTATTCAGCACTTTCCCCCAACTTGAAGAGAACGAAAATCTAACCCGGATATCATCATATTTGATCTTATCGTGTGCCCCCAAATGGGGGCCTTATTTTTCAACCTGGTAAGTGAGTGGTTGAGTTTCTGGTGATTTGCCCCAGTTCAGGCAGAGGTGATGTCTGCCAACGTCAGGAAATGTGCTCCCAAATGTTAAAGTACGATATTTGCCGTAGATATATTTGGAAAGTACGATACTTGTCGTATATATTTGTTGTACGATATTCGTCGTAGATTAGAAACATCAATTATGAATAAGGAAAAAAAACCTACCGACGCCGAACTTGAAGTGCTGCAGATCCTTTGGCAGCATGGCCCTTCCAGTGTTCGGTATGTGAATACAGAGTTGAGTAAGAACCGGGAAATCGTTTACACCACTACACTCAAGATGATGCAGGTGATGGCTGAAAAGGGTTTTCTCAAGCGGGATACGTCCCGGCGCACCCATCTGTACGAGGCGATTATTGAGGAAAAAATGGTGCAGGAGGACATTGTAGCCAAGTTGGTCGACACGGTCTTTCGGGGCTCGCCTCTGAAGCTGGCCATGCAGGCCCTTGGCCATGAGAAAGCCAGCGCCAAAGACCTGGCGGCGATCAAAAAAATTATTGAAAAACTGGAAAAAGATAAGAAATGACAACCATCACCCACTGGATGAACACCGAGCTGGCCGAAGCCCTGGGCTGGGCCCTTTTGCATTCGCTCTGGCAGGGAGCCGCTATCGCTCTGCTGCTGGCCGTAAGCCTGATCCTGGCGCGTGGCCTATCGTCTACTGTCCGCTATTACATGGCATTTTCGGCCATGCTGGCCTTGCTGTTAGCTTGCGCTGGCACCTTTGCCTGGGCCTATGAACCCCAACCGGAATTGGCCACCAACTCGACAGAAGAGGTAACACTTTTTATTTCAGACACGCAGGAGGCGCTCCCTTCCGGCTCTGGGCCGGCAATATCGGAAGCTGCCACTGATCACCCGACTGCTTATTTAAGTTATTTTGAGCAGCATCTGCCCTTGCTGGTTACAGGCTGGCTGTTAGGGATCCTCCTGCTTAGTTTACGGATGTTGGGTGAGATCGCCTACATTCAACACCTGCGGCATTACCGCTGCCGCCAGGTGGAGGGCATCTGGCTGGAAAAACTGTTCCGTATGAAAGAGCAGATGGGCATCCGCCGGAAAGTAGAGGCCCGGGAAACCCATCGCATTCACAGCCCAATGGTAGTAGGGGTTTTCAAGCATGTGATCCTATTGCCTGTTGGGTTGCTCTCCGGCCTTTCGCCAGAGCAGGTGGAGGCGGTGCTGGCCCACGAACTGGCGCATGTTCGCCGCAATGACTACCTGGCCAACCTATTCCTTTCCCTGGTGGAGATTCTGTTGTTCTTTAATCCAATGATGTGGTGGATCAGCAAAAAGATCAAGGCGGAACGGGAACACGCCTGCGACGACCTTGCTCTGGAAATGACCGGCGACACGCTATCTCTGGTCCGCTCCCTTGCCATGCTGGAAGAGTGGCGGCTCAACGGCGCTTCCCTGGCAATGGCCTTTATGGGCAACGATGGCAGCGTTCTGAGTCGTGTACAGCGATTGCTACAACACAATGACAAGCGGCAGGTGGCAGCCAAAGCGTTCTGGCCGCTCTCCATCTTTTCCGTCTGCCTGGCGCTGTTAGCGTTCCAGGCCGGCCCCCGGCAGGTTTCTCCGCCCGTTAGCCGGCAGGAAACTGTTGCTCCTCCAGCGCAGCCCGAACCAGAATGGGCAGCTGAAACAGAAGCAAATTCCCCTGCGTCCCCTGCGGCGGCTGAAACGGAAAACTTACCTTTAGCGCTACCTGCTCCCCCCGCCCAATTCATCCCAAAAACAGCTCCTGCTGACACCATTCCTGCCGAAGCCAGGGAGATCGAAAAGGAGATGCGCAAGTTGGAAGAGAAAGTGCGAGCCTCAGAAATGGAGCTCCGTAAAAAAGAACAGGCGCTGCGCAGCAAAGAGCTACAGATCCGGAAAGAAAGCCAACAGGCCATGCAAGCCAAACAGAAGGTACTAATGGAACTGGAAATGCAGATGCGCGGCATAGAGCATGAAAGGGAGATGCAGGAAAACGAATTCGAAATGGACCAGCAGAAGCTGGAACTCGCCCAAATGGAGCTGGAAGAACAACAACATGCCCTGCAATTGAAAGAGGAACAATTGGAGCAAGCAAAAGGGGAGGGCCTTAAGCAAAAACTCAAGGCATTCCAGGAAGCCCAGCAACAACTGATGGAAAAGGAAAGAGCGCTGGAATTACGGACTTTCGAAGCACAGAAAAAACAGCGCCAGCAGAGCTTCGAAAAGGAAAAGGTGATACAGGAACTTCAAAACCGGCGCGTCCAGATGGAGCAGGAATTGCAGATGGAGGAACAGGAAATGGAGTTCAAAATGATGAACCTGCACCATGAGATGCAACAGATGGAAGTGGACCAACGGATCAAAGAGCAGGAAGTACAGGCTCGTTACAGGGAATTGGAAGAGAAGATGACGAAGTTGGAGGAGGAGTAAGTTTTGCTCCTTGTAAGTTTGTGAGTTGTTTGCCATCAGGTTGGAGGCCGGGTGGCAAACAATTTATATAAAACACAGTGGTTTGAACAAGCCCAAATTCAATCAATGGCCTCCCAATTTGGGCTTTGGCTGGAATGAAAATTTTCGGCCCCGGTTCCTCATCGAAATTCGAACAAACGCTAAAGTGGCTCCCCTGTAGTGAGCTATTTGACCATTCCTGAATGACTAGACAACCGCACTTCCTGCCCTTCTTCGCTATCGCTCTTCCAATTGATTAAGATCGTTAAAAAAACAGTACCTCTGAACATGGGAAGTACCGGAGCCGTTAAATAGTTAGGCCCACATCAAAACAACAATAGTAATTTTATCCTTTTTGATTGGAGGCTGCCGGAAAAATAATCCCAAAACTACCCTTCTGTTCTTACCTGAAAATCGCCCCATTCCTTCCCGGCCACTTACTTAGCCGCCTCCAGACAAAATTGCGGATATGCTCCTTTGAAAAGAGCAGTATTTGATTGAACTGGGCGGTTGCAATTATCTTTCAAACAATGAACGATTATTAATTTCAGCTATGAAACTCCAAATTGTCTCCAACCGGTTACCAATAGAAATCAAAAAGAACAAAGACAAGTTATCCACAAAACAAACGAGTGGTGGGTTGGCAACCGGTTTGTCCGGCCTTCGGCAGGCATATGATATGGTATGGACGGGCTGGCCGGGAATTCATACCTCTATTGCTGAAGAAAGAGCAAAAATAGAGGGCTTTATGGCGAAACGGAACTTATTTCCCGTCTGGTTTTCTCAAAAAGTATATAAGGGGTTTTACAATGGCTTTAGCAATAAAACGCTCTGGCCCTTGTTCCACTATTTCTGCCAGTACGCGCAATTTGACGATGGGCATTGGCAATCCTATATAAAGGCCAACCAGGCCTTTTGCCAGCGCTTATTGGAAAATGCCGATGAAGAAGACATCTTCTGGATCCATGACTACCACCTGATGCTCCTTCCGCAAATGATCAGGGAAAAGCTGCCCCACGTAAAAATTGGGTTCTTTCTCCACATCCCTTTTCCTCATTTTGAAGTCTTCCGGCTGCTTCCCCGGCGAAAAGAGATTTTGAAAGGCCTGGCCGGAGCTGACCTGATCGGTTTCCATACACAACAATATACCGATTATTTTCTCCACTGTGTAGGTCAAATGCTCGGGTACAATATCGACGGCGGCAATTTTGCAGATAAAGAGCGCACGGTAAAAGCCAGAAGTTTTCCGATGGGGATCGATTACAAAAAATTCTCGGAATGTGCAAATGAGGCGGATGTCATTGCCAAAGTAAAGGAGTACCAGAAAGAATACAAAGGGAAAAAAATAATCCTATCGGTAGACCGCCTGGATTATTCTAAAGGCATCATCCAGCGCCTGAAAGGATTTGACCGGTTTCTCGAGAAAAATCCCGCCCACAGAAAGAAAATAACGCTGCTTGAATTAATCGTACCGTCAAGAGTTGGAGTACCACAATACCAACGGCTAAAAAAAGAAATTGATGAGTTCAGTGGAAAGATCAATGGAAAATACGGCACTCCTTTCTGGATGCCAGTCCGGTATTTTTACAGGTCCGTTGATTTCACCATACTTTGTGCTTTATATTACAGTGCTGACATTGCGCTGATCACCCCACGCCGGGATGGTATGAACCTGGTCGCAAAAGAATATGTGGCGGTTCATCAAAATCGGCCTGGGGTTTTAATTCTCAGCGAATTTGCGGGCGCTGCCCAACAGCTCAGGGAGAGCATTATCGTCAACCCAAATGATATCAATGAAATAGCGCAGGCTATCGAAACAGCCTTGAACATGTCGGTTGAAGAACAGGAAGCCCGTATGGAAGCTATGCAGGCGGTAGTCCGAAAAACGGATGTAAAGCAATGGGCAGAAGAGTTTATTGATCAGCTGAGGATTAGCGCTGTGCAGGCAGAATCCACGCTCCATTCCTAGTAGTGAAACTGAATCGGCTATTTACAGGTACCCACGGCAGGCTTTTCCTGCCATGCAATAACTGGGAGGTGAAATGTTTTTTTAAGCGCTATGCCCTTACTGGGGGGCGGATGGAACATGGATGGCGCGGGCGGGAGTGTCCGGAGTTCGGTAGGATGCTGTGGGAACCTGCGAACTTGCGAACTGCGAACCGCGCCATCCGTGTTCTATAAAAAATCGCTTACGTCCTTACGTCGTCTTGATCCCACAGCCGACTGCCTTGGTCGCCGCTGGGTTCGGTTCCTCGCCTTTATCAATAGCGTTGATGGCGTTTTCCAGGAACTTCTCCTGTACGCTTTCCTCATCGCGGACGTTGTCATCTATAGCACCGGTATAGCGGACCGTAAGGGTTTTATCCACCAGGTATACTTCGGGGGTCCGGGTAGCGCCATACTTCGGAAATACTTCCTGTTTTTCGTCGAAGAGGTATAGGAAAGGGTATTCCATTTCCAGAGCCCGCTTTTGCATGGCTTCGAAGCTGTCACCGGGCGTCACTTCCGGGTCGTTGGGTTGAATGGCCACTACAGGATATCCCATGGGCGCATATTTTTGGTGCAAGCTGATGATGCGTTGTTCGCTGGCTTGCGCATAGGGGCAGGTATTGCAGGTGAAGATGACGATGTACCCTTTGGGGGTATTTCCATTGGCGTCCTTGATATTCTGGAAGGAATATTCCTTGCCATCAATATTCTTCAGGGTAAAAGCCGGGGCCTTGTCGCCCACGCCCACGCCATCGGGCTTAAGTGCTACCGTTTTAGCCGGTGCATCGGTTTGTGTCGATACCACTTCGGATTGTTGCCGGGTATCGGTGTTGCCATTGCAGGCAAAGGCGGCGAGGGCCAGCGCAAAGGTGAAGATCGAATTAAGGTGCTTCATGATTATAATGGTTTTTGTTGGAAAATTATAATAGTGGTTGAATGGCCGCTTCCAGCTCGCCCATACTCTTGACCGAAGTGCCGATAAAGCGGGATTGATCGCTCTTATAGATATAAGTTGCCGGAATAGCGCCCGTCCATTCGGTGGATACCTTGTCGATCCAATCGTTGTAGCGGCCGTCGGCCAGGGCAATTACGGTTGATTGCAGTTGCCGCTCACCGACAAAGGGCGCCAGCTTGCTTTCAAACTGGCGGGGAAAATCGAGGCTTACCAGGATGACTCGGACCTTTTGACCCTTGTAGGCCTGGGTCAGCTCCTCGAAATAAGGTAGCTCTTCAACACAGGGCTTACACCAGGTTGCCCAGAAGTTGATGACATAGGTAGTGTCGTTGTCAAAATGAAAAAAGGGCTCTGTCTGGCTGAATTCCTCATAAATGGGAATGCCTTTGATGTAGGTGGCCGGAGCAGGCCACTTGGTTGTGTTTTTTTGTGCTTCTGAAATTGAGGATGCAGCAGCCGGCTGCCCCTGGCCGGTTGCGGGTGAGGCATTGCAGCTGAATAAAATAAAGGCCAGCCCGGAAACAATGGGCAAAAACCGGGAGAAGCTTTTCATAGAGGGTGTTTTTTATCCTTCAAACAGCTAATAAAACCTGCTAGATATACTTTGGTTCAAAGTAAGCTGATGCCCGGCTGATTTTGTCGGAACAAAACTAGCAGCATGGCATTAAACGCATAGACTTTGGATAAATTACTATTTTTTATCGATGAAAAGGGGGCCGGTGTTGCGAAATAAATTCAGCCTAACGGTTCGAGACAATAAATAAAGGTAATCCGGGCCTGTCGGCTTACTCACCTGAGCAACCCGGCTTCTTTCAGGATATCCTTCACTTCCGCCGGTTGCGGCCCGTTTAGTTCCGGCAGGGGGCTTCTGACGAACCCGCCCTCATATCCCCGAAGCGTGCAGGCGTACTTCAGCCCGGCAATACCGTAGGTGGCCGTCACAGCCTGGTTGGCCGGGAATAGGCGGCGGTACAGCGCTTCCGCTTCGGTTGTCCGGCCTTCATTAAACCACTGTTGCACGCGGACACATTCCTCCGGTGCACAATTGGCCAGAGCCATGATGGCGCCGGTGACGCCCAGCGTCAGGGCTGGGTACCAGGCGGAGGCGGTCCCTACCAGCAGGTTGAATCCTTTAGCCGCTGCTTTCTGGTACTGAATCAATTGGGGAATGCTGCCGGAGCTGTCCTTCATCCCGATGATGTTCGGGTGTTGGCTCAGTACTTCTACTACCCGGGGCGATAGGTTGATCCCGGTGTATTTGGTAACGTTGTACATCAGTGTCGGAATGGGGGAGGCGTCGGCGATGGCCTGGAAATGGCGGGCCTGAGCCTCGTCTTTCATTTGTGCCTGATAGAAGGCTGGTGTAATGATCAGCGCGGCGTGAGCGCCGGCTTTAGCAGCCTCCTTCGTAAGATGTATGGTTTCCCGGGTGGATTCCATACCCGTTCCGGCCAGGATGAGGTGGTTGGAGGAAGCGTTCTCCCGTGTTTGTTCGATCAACGATAGCTTTTCCCGTTCATTGAGGTAAACGGCTTCGCTATTGGAACCCAAAACCAGGTAGCCGCGCAGGCCGGTTTTATTCCACCTGGAGATATTGGCGACATGGGCTTTGAGGTCCAGGCCGCCATCCTGGGTAAAGGGCGTGATCATAGGGGGGATCACGCCGGTGATGGTCATTGAGTCTTCGGGCATCTTGAGTGTAATTTAATTTCAGCGTGTGTTCAATGTGCAAATTATCAATTTTGCCAATAAAAAGGGGCTATTCTTACGAAATAGCCCCGGTACTGGAAAGCGAACTTACTTAGTCGAACAGGAAAATTATCTTTTCAACCCGGTATTGCTGGGTAATGCCCCATCTCCTCCAGGCCCAAGCAGTACCGGCAGGTCTCCATCAGAGATGATGACTTTGGTATTGGGAGACTTCGCCAACTCCAGGAAGGCCTCGATCGATTTGAACTGAAGCACCTGCGGATCGAGCCCCTGGCTGATGATATTCTGAGCGTCGCGTACTCCTTCGGCCTGTATGCGCATGCGTTCCGCTTCCTGGCGTTCTTCCTGCAGGACGAACTCCATGCGCAAGGCGCGCTGTTCCGCTTCCAGTTTTTCCTCGATAGCGCGCGCCAGGTTGGACGGTAGCTGAATACTCTTTATGAGAACCGCCTCGATAACAATACCTTTACCGTCCAACAGTTTCGTCATCTGCTGTTGAATAGCCAATTCGATGGTTCCTCTCTCGCCGGTGTGCATATCCTTGGCGTAAAAACGGGCGGAAACGTCGGCTACTGCCGAGCGGAAGACGGGCAAAATCACATTGTTCTCATAATCATTGCCGATCAGGCGTAGGATGTCCGGGGCCTTATTCGACTGAATGTTGTAGAGGATGGAAATCTCCGCGCGGATGTTCAACCCCTCTTTAGATGGCAGGTTCAGCCCCACTTCCATGTTCTCTGTTTGTATCGGCACTTTTACGATCATAGAGGTAAAGGGGTTGAATACCTTCAGGCCTTCGGTGTACGGCCGGTCGGCATATTTCCCAAAAGTCCTCTTGACACCGACTTCACCCTGGCGGACGACGGTGCAGCTACTCAGCAAAAAGGCAAAGGCAGCCATTGCTATGGCATAAGACATAACTTTCTTCATAGCACATTGATTTATATGGATAAATAGAAGCATTTTTTATGCTCCGGCATCAGGACAAGGGCCGGGTAGGTGGCTGTTTACGTCCATCTTTTGCGACTAATTCCAGCTCCTTGTGCCTGATACGGAATCAATTATGGGCCTGGTTAGCCACCATTGGAAAGTTGGACATGTTGTCAATATGAGCAAAGATATTGTATTTGTTCCTCTCCCCTGTCATAGCCCAGCTGGGCGCTTTCCCGGAAATCCAGGCAGGCGTCAGGGCGGTTGTAAGCCAGTATTCTGGCAATGCCACGGTTGTAGTAGGCTTCCGCAAAACGCGGATTCAACTCAATGGACCGGGTGTAATCTTGCTCGGCGGCAAAGTAATTACCCAGCAGCAGGTAGATATTGCCGCGTATTTTATACAGCGCAGCATTGTCTTCATAATCCAACCGGATAGCCTGTTGGATATCGGCCAGGGCGCCAGTAATATCTCCTGACATTTTTCGGGTAATGCCCCGGTTGAGCCATATTTCCGGTTCGGCCTGGCCTTCATGGCCGAGCAGGCGCCCGTAATCGTGCATAGCGGCGTCGATGTTGCCCATGGCTTTATAAACCAGCGCCCGGTTAAAGTAAGCTAGCTCCAGCCCACTGTCCAACTCGATTGCCCGCCCAAACAATGTCAATGCCTCCTGGTAGCGCAACTGTTGTTGACGGATCACACCCAGGTTGTAAAAAGCAATGGCGAGCCCCGAATCTAATTCAATTGCACGCTTAAAAGCATGCTCAGCCAATTCAGCAGATCCATCTTCCAGATAGGCCAGCCCCAGCAGGTCATACCCCACGGCATTATTGGGTTCCATTGCCAGGACAAAATTAAGGTCATCGAGGGCACTTTTCTGGTCTTCCAGACAAAGATAAACAACCGCGCGCTGCAGGTAATATTCAGGGGAAGCCGGGAACTGCTCAATGAGTGCGGACAATGAGCCTATACGGACAGAAATATCGGTTCTACCCTCATCTCCGAACACAGGCCCCACCCGCTCATTATAATATTCCATGCGGCGCTCCAGGCTGAGGCGCCCTGCCAGCTCGTAAGGCTCAAAAGCCAATACTTTCAACTTGCGGAGGTTATTGCCATAGCCGTACATATCTCCGACGTATGGATTGATCCGGATCGCGAAAGTATAATCCTGTTGTGCTTCTGCTATTCGCCCCAGCCGGTATTTAGCGATCGCCCGTTTGATATAAGCCTCGGCAAAGTATAGGTTCTGCGCCACGGCATTGTCGTAGGAGAGGATGGCATTCTCAAACTTACCCTGGGCCATCAGGTTATCTCCCATGATGAGATGGCGGGTGATGCCCTCTCCGGCAATCACCGGATTATCACTGACGCGTGACTGGAACATACTCAATTGAGGCTGCTGAGCATTTAACCCAGCAGCCACTATAAAACAGATTAGAATAAAAATATTTTGAACTCGAAGGTTGCGAATTGCTTTTAATTCCATGTCAGTAAGTTTAGCTATCTTAATTGATAGTTTTACTATTGTAACAGTTTTTAATCCTTCTGGTTCAAAAAAATACAGTCCTTTGAAAAAAAATGGATTGAAAATTTTGTGGCTCCCCCGGTAAAGATGCCAAAAGAAGAAGATGGGTTCGAACATAGATAGTTTTACTATCAATTGTTTCAGCTACTTCAACTTGTCAGATCAACAATCTGGAACAACTCAAAGCTATCGTTGAGGAAATGGAAGGCGAATACCGGAAATGGCCAACCTCAGCCGCCGGCTTTCGGAGGGGGACTCCAAGAAGCCATTGAAGGCCTCCGGCTGCCCAACCAGGGCTTCGCCCTGGGTAAGCAGCCGCCCGTGAGTGGTGGGGATCTCCAGGGCGGGTGCGGCCCCGGCACATTTGTAATCAACCGGGAAGTGCGAAAGTTGGGGTGTAAGTGAAAGAGCGCTTAGGTTTTTTGATTTCCTGGCAGAGAACTGGCCTGGGATGGGATCAAGATTTGCTTCCCTTGACCTGATATTCCACCCCCATTTTTTCCAGTTCTCCAATGAAACCATTGGTAGCGTTCACCCTGCGTTCCTTGGCAGCCATAGCCAGACGCATACGTTTGGCCTTGTCAAGCAGTTCCATCCGAAGGCGATGGGGCCCCACGTGCTGGCGGCACAACTCATCGAAGCGGTTGATGAAATCCATTGTAATAGATTCCACCGGCAATTTAACGGTGATCGCATCGGTCATATTTTCGGCGATACCTTCCAGCAATTTCACATCCTTAATCTTGAGGTCCATACCGTCGCCGCGCCAGCTACGCTGCCAACCGACTTGCAGGAAAAGGGCTTTACCTTCCTCGAAGAGATGCTTGAACTTCTGATAGTCTTCCCCAAAGAGTTTAAATTCATAGGAGCCATTGTAATCACTGAGTTCGAAGATGCCCCAGCCATTGCCGTTTCGGCTGACCAGATGGCGAGCTACGGTCATCATGCCCGCCAGGTTGAGCGAGCGGTTCTGGTTGTCATCCACCTCGCCGAGGGAGCAGGTAATAAAATTATCGATTTCCATGCGGTAGTCATCCAGTGGATGGCCACTGACGTAGATACCGGTCACGGCTTTCTCATTGTTGAGTTTCTCGATCAGCGGCCAGGGTGGGCATTCGGGGATGGGCGGCTCGGGGACCATGACCTCCTCTGTATCGCCAAAAAGGGAATTGACCGCCTGAGCTTTCTGGGCCTGATAAGCGTTTCCATAGCGCAGCGCGTGCTCGAGCAGGCTATCGTACTTGTCGGAAGGTGAAAAATACTGGGAACGTGTGAGCCCCTCAAAGCAGTCAAACCCGCCGCCCAACGCCAGGCTTTCGAGCACCTTCTTGTTGACGGCACGCAGACTCAGGCGCCGAACCATGTCGAACAGGCTCTCAAATGGGCCATTGGCTTCGCGTTCTTTCAGGATCTCTTCCACAGGGCCCTCGCCAACGCCCTTCAGGGCCGACAGGCCAAAACGGACATCGCCATTTTTGTTGACAGAGAAGTCGGACGCTGATTCGTTTACACTCGGCCCCAGCACCTCCAGCCCCATGCGCTTGCACTCCTGCAGGAAGAAGGTGATTTTGGAAATATCGTTCTTATTGTGCGTCAACACACTGGCCATGAATTCGGCCGGATAGTGGGCCTTGAGGTAGGCCGTCTGGAAGGCAACAAAAGCATAACAGGTGGAGTGCGACTTGTTGAAGGCGTAGGATGCGAAGGCTTCCCAGTCTTTCCAGACCTTATCGAGTACATCTTTGGGGTGCCCGTTGCCGGTGCCGCCTTCGATGAATAGCGGGTAGAGCGCGTCGATCTCCTTCTTTTTCTTCTTACCCATCCCCTTGCGGAGGCGGTCCGCCTGGCCCTTGGTGAAGTTGGCCAGTTTTTGGGAAAGGAGCATTACTTGCTCCTGGTAGACGCAGTTGTGAACGATAATGTTGTTGGCGACAAAATTATGGATGCCCTCGACTGTAATATCATAGACGAGTTCTTCTCCTGCTGGTTCAATGGAGACGATCTCGTCCCAGCGGACATTCAGACGGCAGGATGTCTCTGGAAGGTCCAAATGATCCAGTAGTTGCCGGACTACCTCAGTTGCTATCCGGGGATGATTTTCAAGTCTATCTGGAAGCAAATGCTGCCGATCGAACCCATGAGTTGCCATTAAAGAACGAGCAGAACCTTTCCACGCGACTCCAAGCTCTTCAATAAACAGCTCCCGGCTAATGGAATCTTTATACAAGACTACATTGGAATGATCACGAACCATTGATTTAGATACCAAATACGGTGCAATAGTATCTTGAAATGCGGCAAGGTCATAAACCGTCACTTGATAGGCATACATATTTTTCCCATGCCTTTGGCTTTCATATTCAGACTCGTAAATCGTAGAAGCAATTCCCAATCTCAGCAATAAAGTACGAACCCCAAAAGCTAATCGCGGAGAAATCGTCTTGAGATGACAAAGCCGTTCTCCAACATGTCCATCACAATCCCAAAGGGAGGCCAGGAAAAAGGCTATATCTCCCTCCGTTAATCCAAAAACAAAATTCGGAATAAATTTTTCATGGGACCGACAACCTCCTTTGTTGGTTTTTAATTCCCACTTCCTCAAATAAGAAACCAGGCTATTGGGTTGATGATAATAAGTTTTATTCACCCCAGAAACCATCACTCTGGTTACCTCGCGTACTTGTTGCAAAGTAGAAACTTCTAAATCCGGAAAGCTTGATAAGCTTTCTTTATATGCCTCAACCAATTCCGGCGACTTGGACACAAACTCAGCGGTCGGGCCTTTTCCGGAAAGGGCTCCATCTGCAATCAAATACGCTAGCACTCTTAACTGGCCGCGATCGCCCCTTCTTTTATTAGCAACTTCCAGCTTCCGAGGCGTAGCAATATAATCTCCCGCCGTGAGCTTCCCGATCTCCCGCCAGCCTTCTTCCGTCAGTACCTCGTGATTAGAGGTCATTTTAATGCTGGCGCCACTGCGCAGTTTTACTTTGAAAACCGGCTTGCGGCCATTGCACACCCAGTAGGCTATCTTCGCCCGGCGGGTATTCATTTGTTCGTCGACACCCTGCACGTAGAATTCTCCCACCTTATCCTGGAGAGAATCGATCCGAACGGGCTTTCCCGTATCTGCGTCATAAACAAGGGCGTCTCCCGTCAGGCAAATGCCATAAGTCTCATGCAGGTACTCTGCCATGGCATCCAAATCATACGTCACCGGCTTGCGGCCGTGCTTGCGGTCGATGAACTCAGGAATGTATTCCAGGGGCCCCGGGCGGTAGAGGGCGTTCATAGCGATGAGGTCTTCGAAGGAAGTCGGCTTCAGCTCTTTCATGTACTTCTGCATCCCGTGAGATTCGTACTGGAAGATGCCGATAGTGTCGCCACGCTGGAAGAGCTCGTAGGTTTTGGGGTCGTCGAGGGGCACCTCGTCCGGGTCTAATTCGATACCGTGGTTTTCTTTCACCATTCGGACGGCGTCCTTGATGATGGTCAGGGTTTTGAGGCCCAGGAAGTCCATCTTGAGCAAGCCGGCGGCCTCGGCAACGCTGTTGTCAAACTGAGAAACGAGCATGCCCGTATCCTTGTCTGCTTTGACCGGTACGTATTTGGTAATCTCATCAGGGGTGATCACCACCCCGCAGGCGTGGATGCCTGTATTGCGCACGGAGCCTTCCAGTTTCTGCGCCGTGCGGATCATCTCTCCGATATCATCCTGCCCCTCCGCCAGTGTACGGAACTGGTAAGCCTTTTCCAGTTCCTCTGAGTTGAGTACATCTTTTAGCTTGGAGTCAACATCACCCGGCGCCAGCACATTGCGGAGGGAGGCCTTCAGGTGAGCGGGGAAGGTCTTTGATACGCGGTCCACTTCCGAGAGCGGCACATTGAGCACCCGGCCGACATCTCTGAGGGACATTTTGGCCGCCATGGTACCATAGGTGACGATCTGCGCCACCTGATTTTGCCCGTACTTCTCGATCACATAATCGATCACTTTTTGTCGGCCTTCGTCATCAAAGTCGATGTCGATATCCGGCATGGATACCCGTTCCGGGTTGAGGAAACGCTCAAACAGCAGGTCGTACTTGATGGGGTCTACATTGGTGATGCCGGTGCAATAAGCCACTACTGAGCCGGCGGCCGAACCCCGGCCCGGCCCTACAGATACGCCCATCTGCCGGGCAGTGGTGGTGAAGTCCTGAACGATGAGGAAGTAACCGGGATAGCCTGAATTCTTGATGACGGATAATTCGAAGTCCAGGCGTTCCTTAATATCCGGGCTAATTGTTCCGTAACGGCGCTTGGCGCCTTCGTAAGTCAGGTGCCGCAGATAATCGTCCTGGTCATTAAAGCCTTTCGGCAGGGGAAAAGCGGGCAGCAGGATATCCCGGGCCAGAGTCAGCTTGTCGATCTTATCATAGATATCCATGGTGTTATCCACTGATTCCGGCACATCGTGAAACAGCCGGTTCATCTCCTCCTGCGTCTTAAAGTAAAAGTCGGAGCTCGGAAATTTGAATCGGCTGGTTTCTTCCACCAGGCTGTTGGTATTGATGCACAACAGGATATCGTGAGGCAGGTAGTCGTCTTCTTCCAGATAGTGCGAATCGTTGGTGCAAATGACCTTGATGTTGTATTTGCGGGCGAACAGCAGCAATTGCTGGTTCACATCCTCCTGGCTGACGCCCAGCCCGTCGATATTGTCCAGGCCCCGGTGGCGCTGCAGTTCGATGTAAAAATCCTCGCCCAGCAAGTCCAGCCACCAGCGGAGCTTCTGTTCGGCTTCCTCCAGCTTGCCATTCAGGATAGCCTGCGGTATTTCCGCCCCGATGCAGCAGCTGGTGGCGATCAGCCCCTCGTGGTATTGTTCGACCAGTTCCTTGTCGATACGGGGAAATTTGCCGTACAGGCCTTCGATAAAGCCCAGGGAGCATAGCTTAGAAAGATTTTCGTATCCTTTCTGGTTTTTGGCGAGCAGCAGCTGGTGGTAGCGTTTGTCCTGTTCTCCGGCAGCCCGGGAGAAGGCTTGCTTGTGGCGGTCTTCCACCAGGTAGAACTCACAGCCGACGATCGGCTTAAGGCCGCGGTTCTGAGCTTCAGAGACAAACTTGAATGCGCCGAACATATTGCCATGGTCAGTCAGTGCGACGCCTTTCTGCCCATCTCTGGCGGCTTTGTCCATCATCGCTCCGATATCGGTTGCCCCGTCCAGCAAAGAATATTGGGTATGGCAGTGAAGGTGTACGAACTCTGGCATCTGAATATGTGATTGAATGATTGAATGAGTGGCCAGGGCCGTTTCCGGTGGAAACCTAACCAACCTGGCGTCCTGTCGTTTTTTCGTTTTGTAAGAACAAGAAGGGCTGCTTATTACAACACCGAAGTTACCGTTTTCGATGCGGATAGGAAAACAAATTTGTTCTAAGTTTTCCACAAATTGGTGGCGAGATTGGCCGGGTATTACAAATACTTCAGCGTTCCGTTTCTGATGTATTCTGCATTTTGTAATTTTAGGGCCCCCTTTTAACAATAATCCCAAATTCAATAACATAGACCACCCAACATCCATGTTTGATTTCTCTTCCTTTCGGCGATGCCTTATATTATTTCCATTATTCGTTTTGCCTTTGCTATTAAGGGCCGGGGGCGTAATAGACACTGCTACCATTCACCAATATTTCCGGAACGCCGAGAGCGCTTCCGTCCCAGATTCTAGCGAATACTGGTACCTGCGGGCCATGCGCGCGAGCGAAGCATCGGATTACTACCAATGCCTGTTCGATGGATCCAGGGCGTTGAGTGATTTTTACATTGCCCAAAACCGGTTTGACGATTCTGAGCAATGGTTGGAAAAAGGGCTGAGGTGGATGGTAGAAAATGGAAACGGGGCTCAGCAGGCGGCCATGTATAACGAATTGGGGATCCTGAAATATTACAAAGGAGAAATTCCGGCTTCCATTGAATTTTTCCAGAAAGCCATTCCGCTGTACGAATCGGACGGGACTATTGAACAGGTTGCCAACGGCTATTCCAACCTGGCCAATCTCTGGCAGATCACCGGCAACTGGGTGGCCAGCGTGGAAAATTACCTGAAAGCATTGAAACGCTTTGAAGAGATCGGCCTGCAAAATGGGGTCGGCACGACCCTGCATAATATTGGCGTGCTCTACTATGACAATGGGCGTGACTCCCTGGCAGCGGACTATTACAAGCAAGCGGAGGGCATCCTGCGCCAGAGCGGCGACAGCCTTTACCTTGCCCAGGCGTTGACTTCTCTGGCTGATTATTACAGTGAGCAGGAGAGATGGGAGGATGGAGAAAAGGTGCTATTGGAAGCTTTACCCATATTAGAATCCTTCCAGTTTCCGGTTGGTATCACCCATGCTTGTAACAAACTGGGAGGTATTTATTTGCACTACGGCCAGTTGGATAAGGCCGAAGCATACCTCAACCGGGCCTATCAACTGGCGGAAACCATCAGCAGTGACCAGGAAATCGGGTGGGCCCTGATGAACAAAGCCCGCCTGGCCAAAGAGCGAGGCCAATATCAAACCGCTCTGGAATACGCCCGGCGCAGCCTCGGTATTTTTCAGCAGCTAGGCATGAAGGAGTATATTTTTAATGCCCATGAGCTGTTATCAGAGATTCACGCTGCCTTTGGCCAATATGAGCTTGCGCTGGAAGAGCACCGCATCTACGCCAGCAAACAAGATAGTTTCATCAATAGCCAGATGAACCGGCAGATATCTGAGCTTCAGGTGGCCTATGAAACGGAAAAGAAGGATAAAGAGATCACTTCCCTCATACAGGAGGCTCAGCTTTCTCAGCTTCGTTATACCCTGCTGGCCGGTTCCCTGCTGGCTGCTTTGCTCATCGGCGGGTTGCTCTACAACCGGCAGCGCCTCAAACACCGCAAGGACCGGCAGCTACGCGAACAGGAACAACGCCTGGAAGCCCAGCGCCTGCGCACTGCTCAACTGGAAAAGGAACAACTGCAACGCGAGCTCGACCACAAACAACAGGAACTGGCCACGCAGGTGCTGCACCTATGCCGGAAAAATGAAATGCTGCAGAACATCCAGGAAGAACTGGGCAAACTTCCTGCCGCTGGCCCCTCCGCTCAAAAGGCGCAAAGCCTCGCCCGCCAGATCAGCCACAACTTATCTTCCGACGAAGACTGGGAGGCCTTCCTGGAGTCTTTCCGGTCGGTCCACCGGGATTTCTTCGACTACCTGGCCCGGGAATATCCCAACCTGACTACTGGAGAGATACGCCTTGCTTCCCTGATGAAGCTCAATCTCTCTACTAAAGAGATCGCCACCCTTCTGAACATCACTGCCGATGGGATTAAAAAAGCCCGCTATCGCCTTCGCAAGAAAATGGCGCTGGAATCGGAGGTGAATATTCAGGAGTTTCTGCTGAGGTACCCTGTGGCGGAAGTGCCTGCATAGGTACTAATTAAGTAGGTGTCCACCCTTTGTCTACCCTCTTTTTTTGGGCTTTCCTGCCTTTAGCCGCACCTTTAGGCCATT
>JAGQXQ010000150.1:6535-7674 GCA_020436535.1 Phaeodactylibacter sp. | reverse complement strand
TACGTTTTTGCAGTTGATGAAACTCACCATCACCGGGCGGAGAAAATCTTTGATCGCTTCCCAGTCTTCGTCGGTAGGCAGAGCGCCCGGCACGTTCATATCGCTGTTTTCTTCGCCTTTCAGGTATTTTTCCGATGGGACCCAGTAATCTTCTCTTTTTAAAACCCCACCTCCGGCGACCACCTCCTTCCAGTGCTTTTCGGTTACTTTCCCTTTTTTCAATGGCCTCCAGGCCGGCCGGCCCCATCGATCGATCCAAAACCGGTAATGGCTATGTTTTCCAGATCCTTTCCCGAAATGGGCGATTGGCAGCGTCGGGTTTCCAATCCTTCAAAGGATGTTTTTACGATTGGATAATCATCATAATCGGGGCTGAAAAGGATCAAAGCGCCTTTGTCGAGAAAAAGATTGACGTTGCTGCGGAATACAATCGGCCCGGTCAACCAAACGCCGGCAGGCACCACCAACATCCCGCCCCCCTTCTGGGCCAAGGCTTCAAATGCTTTTTCAAAGGCTTCCGTATTTTTGGCAATGCCGTCGCCTCTCCCGCCAAAGTCTGCGACAGATACTTTAAATTCCGGAAAAACCGGCCGCTGAACTCTGGGCATTTCAAAGGGCAGGTCTTTATAAAGATATTCGTAGGGGTAGGTTGCTTTTTGGCTGTAGTTCAAAAGAGGAGCCCCTAAACCCAACTTCTCGCGCCATTTTGGATAATCACGGTCCAGCAATTTTGTCGGCCAATCTCCATAATAGCTATATCCGGCGCGGCGCTCGCGCTCGATTTCGTCAAACGAATAATGAATTACCTTGTCGCGGCCGACAAAGATGGGACGGTTCGTGCCGATCTCGTAGAAGCGCGCCCAAAGTGGTTCGGCGCTTGGGTCTGGTTCGGTCCAGCCGTCGCGTTGCCCGTCCGCAGCGATTCCGCGATGATAGCGCAGGCCGGAGATTTGGACGGCATCGAACCAGGCCATTGCCCCCTCTATGGCAGCAATGATTTCGGGCTTGGGATTTTTAATCTCCATCAGGAAATCAACGATGTCCACGCTCTCATCGCCGGAAAGGGAAGGCGGTTCGAAGTTGCGCGCCCACGCCGGCTGAAGTGTCTTTTCATCATACTGAGCACACCAGGCGGTGAG
>JAGQXQ010000150.1:0-6454 GCA_020436535.1 Phaeodactylibacter sp. | reverse complement strand
AATTCATAAGGATTTTCGCCCTCAGCAACATCCCGGAGCAGGAACAGGACGTTCATCATGGCGTTGTCGTTGTAGGTGATCTCCGAGTAATAACCTCGATCGCGAAGCGGGTAAAACTGCGGCCAACCGCCGTTTGCGTATTGCGCAGCAAGGAGGTAGTCCAGGCCGCGCAGGAAGGATTTTTTATATTTTGCCTCTCCAGTAGCCTGTGTCATTAAGGCAAGGTAACGCATGGGCGTGGTCGTAGCCTTGTTATCAATCGTATTGGCTTCTTTGCCGGTTCGGACTTTTTCAAGATATTCGGAGGAGGGCGGTTTTTCAGCCAGATTGGTGTTCTTAGGCCAAGCGCCGGCATCGGTTTGATATAGCAGCACGTTGCCCGCAATTTCGCGCGCCTCCGCGGTAGTATACCATTCGGGCTTTTGTTTAAGCAGCGACTCGCTCCAGTGATACTTGGCGCCCGCCCCGTCGTCGTTGGCAGGGGCTTGCCCCAAGGCTGTTCCGGCAGGCAACGCAACCAGGCAGGCGATCAATAAGTTGATGAAGAATTTTGGGCTTAGGGCGATCCAAAGTTGAAGCCGGAAATGCGAAGGCGGAAGTCGGAATCGGGTTCTGAATGAGCGTAAAACGCTCGTTTCCCGACTTCCAATTTCCGATTTCCCACTTAAAGGTGCATTTCCCAAAATGCCCAAAGCTCCAAATAATTGGACTATTTGTTTTTTTACGATTGTTCTCATGGCAATTTCTATTACTTGTGTCTTATTTCTATTCACTCCCTCACCTTCTCACTACTTAAGAAAGCTTTCCAGAGCGCCCAGAGCATTTCTCCCTGGCTACTCCGGACTCCAACCCCTCAAAACCTTTTCAATGGTATACAGCCTGGCTTCCTTCCGGCTGAGCTGGTGCGACCAACTTACCCGCTGCTCCGGCGCGGCGCCCGGCCCTTGCGCCCGGTATTCAGCGTAAAAGGTGGTGTGCCCATCCTCCGGGGCGTTCCACTTTTGCCAGCCTTCCTTTGCGATGTGGCTGCCCATCTCACATTCGAGGAACACCGTTTTGGCATAGGCTCTCCACGGGCGGCCGAGATAAACCTTTTTCACTTCTTCATCGGCAGTGAGGGTGCAATGCAGGAACACGAAACCATCATCAATGCCTTCCGGCGTAGATGCGGCAGTGATGTAAGAATCGGCCTTAGAATGAATCGTACATGCTTCAAAAAAGGCGGTGGCGGCGCCAAAAATAAAATCGGTAGTGCCTTCGATGTAACAATTTCGGAAATATTGCCGGGCGCCTTCCCCCGCCACGTATAAGGTATCCTGGTAGCCATTGATGTCGCAATTGATAAAGGCACAGCGATCCGCTTCTACTGCCAGGGCGACGGCCTGTCCTACCGGGCCGGCCGTATTCTCGATCGTGAGGTTCTCAGCTTTGAAATCATTGCCCTGTACCAGCAGCGTGGGAGTATGGAAAGTGCTGTTGCGCCCCCGGTTGATCTTGTCGAAATGGTCGTCGTAGGTAATGATGGTTTGCTCCTTGTCTTCTCCCTGTAAAGTAAGGTGGGTGTTCCAGGCGTATACCTTTACCTTTTCCCGGTATATGCCATTTTTGATGAAGATGGTGATTGGCTTGTCGGGAAAGGCTTTTGTGGCGTCAATGGCAGCTTGAATGCTCGTGAAATCTCCGCTCCCGTCCAGGGCCACCGTCATTTCGGTGGCGTATTGAGCATGGGTAAAGGGTAGGCACAGAAGTAGAAAAAGGGAAAATGATAGAAGAATTTTTATAGGCTTAGCCATGTTTTTTGTCATTTTACGTGTTGTGAGTATGGGCAATAACCAATAACTGCCTCTGGTACTGGTGGGATTAATAACTTTTTAATTCGGCGATGATTTTTTTACCTCTCCCGCCGTTGCCTTCTCTGCAGGCATGGCTAACAGGGTTTTATATTGCTATCGCAGTCGATCGACGTCAATAAAACGGGTAGAACGGTAATGCGAAATGGTGAACTCAGGATCGTAGTCTGCATAGTATTCCCATTGACGACATTAGAACCACGGCGATGCAGATACAGGGTTTTATCGGTTCCCAGTTCTACAAACATGGGATGGGTGCGGTTGTCTTTAACCAGGTGGGCAGGAAGCGCCAGGCTTTCCAACCAGTCCAGCGCTTCAGGTATGCCTTCCAGATATTTCGAATCATTTTTGCCCCTCCACAATATCCTTCACCAGGCTGTTGATGTACACCTCCACATTATCGTAGGCGGTGCTCAGGTCGTTGCCGGTGGCCTGCTTCTCGGCGGGGTCCAGTTTTTGGGCTGTTTTCCACTCGTCGGGCATGCCGTCACCGGAAGAATCGAGTGGGGCAGGGGTGGAATTCAGCTCCGGCCAGCCCCCGACATCATTTTGCGAATCGATGATCCCGTTGGCGCCGCCATCGGAGCCGGGAAAGGAAAAAGTCCCGTTGCGAACCGTTTCAATGACGCGCTCATCGAGCGGGTCTCTTTGCAGGGAGGCGCCGCCGAACTCCAGTACCTTTTCATAAGCGACCTCGGCGGAATGGGTAGTGACATTTCCGTTGATGGGATGTTCCTGAGCCATTTTCATAGCAGCTTTATCGGCGGCCGAAACAGCTCCATAACTCGAATGGAATTGGTTGTACACGCCATAGGCCCAGTTGTCATCAGTTGCCTGGGTATTGCCGTCTACATAATTTCCATCGATGAAGAATTTCCCCCAGATGTCATAGACGGCAGTGCCGACGTCCTTGTTCTTGTCGATCGAGATGATGCGCGCTCTTTTGGAAGAAGGCGTTGCCGGCCCGGGTTTATAGTAGCAGTTGACGATGTTGACATTCATAGCTTCACCGCCGTAGCAGCTGTTATTCCCCCAGTTGTAAATGACGTTGTTGCGCAGGTCGGTGAGATCGGTAAGCGCAAAAGCATCGCCGGCAGGTTCACCCAGGCGAGGGTTTCTGCTTTGGTGGTGGGCCAGAAGATTGTGGTGGAAGGAGGCGTTTTTGCCCCCCCAAATTCCGCCGTAGCCGTGAGGGCCTTTGCTGTGCACCGAGTTATCCAAACTCTCGGCAACAATACACCATTGCACTGTTGTATTTTCATTAGCGTACATGGTAAGGCATTCGTCGACGGACCAGCTCACAGAACAATGATCAATGATAATGTTCTCATGGAACCGCCCCTCCAGAGCATCTGCCTCCTGCAGCGCTTCATCGCCCAGGCGGAAACGCATGAATCGAATAATGACATTATCGGCGTTGATGACTACCGGATAGTCTTTGATGCAAATGCCATCTCCCGGCGCTGTCTGCCCGGCAATGGTAATGTTGCCGAACCGAATGTCCAGTCTCGACTTCAGTTCTATATTACCTGATACTTTGAAGAGTACATACCGAGGGCCGACGGTTTCGACGGCCGCCCTGAAACTGCCGGGGCCGGCATCATTCAGGTTGGTGACGTAGATGACTTTCCCGCCCCGTCCACCGGTGGCGTCTTTGCCAAAGCCCTCGGCGCCCGGGAAGGCCAGTGCATCTTCCACCACCTGCACGGGCTTATCGTCTTCACCCATGGGTTCCGGCATGGGGGTAGAGTCGCTGCAATGGGGAAAAAGAAAGATCAGAAAAAGCCCGGCCAGGGAAATGAGTTGTTTGGCGTGATTCATTTTGGATATAATTTTGAACATACTCTTTACTGGACTTTAGACGGGTCCCTGCTTTAAGTCGGAAGTGCGAAGTCGGAAGTCGGAATGGGGCACAAAATAGGCATCCGATGCCATGTTTTCCGCCTTCCGATTTCCGCCTTTGAGGCTAGACCGTCCCAAGTCCAGACTCTTATGGCAGCCATCGGATAAAGCGTTGGAAAAAACTCACCCTTAGACCCTCATTCGGGCAGGCGAGCTTTTTCCAACAAAAAAACTACAACTTGGCCCTCCAACGCGGGTCGCCCGCGTCGTACTTACCGGCAAAGCCGGAATCCTTGAAATTGAAGTTCAGTCCCTCATAAGGGTCTACCCACAGGTCGGCGGCCGTGCCGCTGTAATTCAATGCCGGGAAACCGGGTATCTCATAATCCGGAGTAAAGGAAAAGTCAGAGGTGGCATAGGTGTTGACAATGGTGAAAGAGGTATTGTCCAGGCCTTCTGCTTTACCGCGAAAATCATAGGCTCCTGTTTCGCCTTCATCCCAGCCATGGCCCCAGACCGAATTGGTGATGCTGATGCCGTTGATCACATTATTGAACCCATCGCCTCCCCTCCAGCGGAAAAGGCGGCCGCCGGTAACCGTCTCCTCATTGAGCGTACAGGCGTCAATGACAAGAGACTGGCTGTTCTGACGGGACTGCATGAAGGTATTGACCTTGCTAAAGGTGCTGTTCGACAACGTAATATTATCGATGGCAGCGCCCCCGTCCCCGTCGGTATCAGCGGTGAAAATGCCGTAGCCTCCGATATGGTGGACGATGCTATTATTAATAGTGTAATTCTTGATGTACACCGAAGTCCTGACCCGGATAATGCCCCGGAAATTATTGATGATACAATTGTCGAAGGTCAGCTCCTCCACCGTGGTAGTCATATCATTATTGGGATTGAACACGTAGTCTCCCCCAATATCTTCGCCCCTAAGCTCCAGGTCGATAAACCGGATGTGGCCGATGGTGGCCCCGTTTTCAATATTCCAGTTGCCGGTCGTGAAAAGGATGGCCTTCTGCGTTCCGAAACCATAAGCCCCTCTGATGGTAATGGACTTGGTGAGGTTTTCGGAAGGGAAATTGTACAACACGCCTTTTTTCAACAGGATGATGTTGCCATCGGCGGCGGCCATCACGGCGGCGCCTACTGCGTCGGGGTCTTCACTGTCCGTCAGGTTGATCACATTGGGGTCGTCTGGGTCTACGCCTTTTTCCAGGGTGAGATAATTTTCCCAACCACGGAGGGTTTCACCGGAGGCGCCGCTGTAAATGGCAATCTGATAGGCCGTTTCGGGCTCCAGTCCGGTAACGATGGTTTCACCGGCAGCCTGATCTTCCTCACTCACATCGTACTCGGCAAGGGGGGTGGTCAGCTTGAGGTCGTCCGGAGCAAAGGTCCGAATTTTGGTAACCGGCGCGCCGAGGACCTGCCAGGTCACCCTTGCCGCCACATCGATGACGTCGTTGACCCCGGGAATGTTCAGGATGGAAGGAAAGCGTTCCGTCCGCACATTGCCCAGGTCGGAAACCTTGCTGTCAAACTCCGGGCTGGCAGCATGGGCGGTGGCGCGAACCTGATAAAGCGTATTCCACAGTAAAGGATCGCCGTTCAGCAGCTCTTCGTTGATAACTACATAGCTCGTGTCTGTCTCGATGGTGTAATCAATGGTTGTAAAGGTATCTCTGCTGACCTCGATGGTGTATGAGGCCGCCTCCTTGATGTTGCCCATATTGACGATAATGGTGTTGAGTTCCGCCGTCAATTCTTCATTCAGCACCGGGCGAAAGAGGCGGGTTTTGGCATAGGTCTCTTCGTCTTTGCAGCCAGACATCAGGAGGATGCCCGCGATCAGGGCCAGGAAAAGCCCGTATATATTAAAATTTAAGATCTTCATAGTTTCAAAATTTCAGAGTTTAAGAAATGCCCGAACCGCGTCCAGCGCTGGCAGGCCTTGCCTGTTTTCGCCGGATGGGTTGGCCGGGGTTTGCCACAAAACCGCCTGAAAGCCCTGATTGGGTAGGCGGATTTGTGGCAAAAACAAACCTAGAACATATAGCCGTCGTTGCTCAGGGTTCCCTGGCTATTGGTAATAGCCTCGGACGGGATGGGGAAAATATACCGCACCACGCCCGGTTTCGGGCCGTTGATGTAGTTGGCCCAATCCCGGGTGATCCATGGGCTATAAGTATTGACATCATCGTGGAGGCTGAGCAGGAAGGGCTCCCGGTTCCAGGTATCATCCGGCGGCGCCGCCAGCTTCCGGCTGGGGTTCAACACAGTGAACTGGCCGCTTTCATCCCGCTTCCAGTACATATAGTCAGGTAAGTTGGAATACTGGCCAGAGCCGTTAAATGCCGCATCCGCCATGGCCTTCAGTGTTTCCACCGTTTCGGCCACCTTTTCGGAATAGATGTTCCAGCGGATCAGCTCGTATTTGCGGATCATCTCCCCGCCGAATTCCCAGGCCCGCTCATCGACAATGGCCTCAAAGAAATCCTGCTTGCCGGCCGATACGGTAGAAATGTAGCCATCCACTTTTTCCGCCCATTGAGCAGGAGGGAAGGCCCGCTGCCGCACTCTTCTCAGGGCATCTTGCGCCAGGCCGGTGGGGCCGTTGAGTTCGTTCTCCGCTTCGGCAAACATCAACAGTACATCGGCGTAGCGCATCATCGGCCAGTTGATGCCGGTGCCTTTGGCAGAAGAAGGGCCAGGAGGGTTGTCCAGAAAATGGCGGCTCCACTTGCCCTGGGAAA
>JAGQXQ010000149.1:29451-33553 GCA_020436535.1 Phaeodactylibacter sp. | reverse complement strand
CAGCCGTACGGCAAAGCATATCCGCATGGCTGAGCAGGCGGCTCTTTTTATCCTTCTTACCGAAGGAAGGCGCCACCTTGAACGATGTTAAACTTTCAAGAAATCGACTTTCTAATTCACTGATGGTTAATTCCATGTACTGATGCTTTCCCGGATGAGCCGGTGCTTTCACCGACTCTGGAGAATGGTTTTTTAAAAAAACAGCGCCCCTTTATAAGAGGCGCTATTCAGATTTCATTGTGCCACCGTTTCTTTACACATAAAACGGAACGTCCTCGTAATGTTTCAGGAGTTCTCTCATTCTGCTGGCCTTATCGCCTGCAAAATTAACGGTGCCAAAGTGGTTACCAAAACCTTCCCGGCCACTGATTTTCTGCGGCCCAAGGGGCTGAAACAGGTTATTATCGAGGTAGTAAGGTTCCTCCGTCAATTCCTCCGGTATTTCCAGGCGGGTGATATGCCCACTCTTGGGGAACACCATTACATTACCGTAGTATTTTTGGGGCGTGTAGCCCTTGGGCGGGAAGAACTTGTCAAGCGCTTCATCACTCAGGCTGGGATCATGGCTGACGACAAAGGCCAGCAGGGCGTCAAATTCATAAGCCTTTGAGGCTAGTTCCAGGATGTGGCCGCCTGGAATCCGGCAGGCTACTTCGCCAAAATTGAGGTTGCCATCTTCCGTAACGAACCATTCGGGGTGGATCATCCCGTACTCGATACCGAATATATCCACCAGCTTCTGGATTTCTTTGTGAATGAGTTCCCGCTTTGCTTCCAGTTCGGGGCCGGCAGGAATGAAATTTGAATACCCCAGTTTGACGTACTCGGTAATATTGAGGAACCGGACTTTGCCCCTGTGGATGAAGGCCTCGCAGGAAAACTCCTGTCCACGGAGGTGGCTTTCCGCCAGGCAGGGAAAATCTGCCGGTTTGATCTTTTTGTCGATATCTTCCCGCGATTTGATAAAGCGGTGCCCTACCGTTCCGGCCGAAGCAAAGGGCTTGACGTGAAACCAGGCGTCCTCTTCACCCGGAAGCTGCAATTCGGCTTCATTCAGGCGGTCCAGGAATTTATGAGCCTGCTCGTAGTTGTGTATTTCTTCAAAAAGGCCTACCCGCAACCCACCCAGTAAAGCTTTGCGTTTCATCATAGCCTTATTTCGAAAAAGGAAGGCCCGGTTGAGCACGCGGGGGTCATCCCGATAAATGGAATTCAGAGCGCCAGCCCATTCAACGGTTTCTTCGTACAGAGGCACAGCGACATCCACATTGTAGGGGCGCAACAGCTCGGCCAGCGCCAGAGAGTTGGAATGACTCCCAAACTCATCCAAATGATAGCCGACAAAGGGAATATTGTGCTCATTAGCGTAACTTTCAAAATCGGGGAATGAAACAACAACATAGGGCAGCTTGGCCTTCTGCATACTTTCAATAACAGGAAGGCTCCAGCCTATTAGTGCAAAACGATTTGCCATAAAAGTTTTAATATTTTAATATAGATTATTAATAAATCAGTTGAAAATCAGAGTAAAAAAGCGGATGCCTCACACCAGGCAATTTCGAGGATCTACAGGGCAGCGTGTCTACATACAACAGGTTAAACATTTTTTCCACATATCCAAATTTCAGCTGCACTCATCCCATATCTTTACCTGGCAATAAAAAAAGCACCTTCTTCCGCAAGGTTTTTTCGGAAATGCCATCTAACTATTAAAATCCAGGATTTGGAGAACGAAAAGCAACTGGTCAATGCACTTCAAAATGGTTCGGAAGAAGCTTTCAAAACGCTGGTAGCCATCTACCAGGAAAACATCTTGAATACCTGCCTGGGGTTTGTCCCCAATCTTCAGGATGCGGAAGACCTTGCGCAGGAAGTATTCCTTACAGTTTATCGTTCGATTGGTAGCTTCAGAGGGGAAGCTGCCCTTTCGACCTGGATCTATCGCCTCGCAATAACAGCTAGCCTGGAGGCTATCCGCTACAGGAAGCGGAAGAAGCGGATAGCGTTCTTCCAATCCCTCACAAATATAGAAGGTTCTGAAGCGTCGGATGTTCACAGCAACTTTGGCCACCCTGGAATATTACTGGAAAATCAGGAGCGGGCGAGGGTGCTCTATCAACATATTGACAAATTACCGGATAATCAGCGCATAGCGTTTACACTGCACAAAGTGGACGGATTGAGCCATAAAGAGATCTGTGAGATCATGGATACCAGCATTTCAGCGGTGGAGTCGCTCTTGTTCCGGGCCAATCGCAACCTGAAAAAGAGCTTGAAAATATATTACGAAAAGCAAATGATCTGATTATGGATGCAAAGCGCAAAAAAATTGAACAGGAAGTGGAGCGAACGATGCGCTCACTAGATCAACTCCAGCGATACAAAGGGGATCCGGCTTTTTTCCGGCGATTGCAGGAACGCATGGAAGAGCCAGCTCCATCCATTCCCCTTCACCGAATTGACTGGCGGATGGCAGCGGCAGTGGCTCTGCTGGTGATCAACCTTTCGGTTATGGCCCTATCGCTACGGCAAAATACATCGAGCCTTTCGGAATCCGTGGCCGAAGCTTACAGCCTGACGGCTGGCAGCACGGATTATTATTCCAACTCAAACTGAAAGCCATGAGTTACTTCGACAACAAACGCTGCAATTGGGCAATAGGCATACTAGCCTTTTCGAATATCGCCCTGATCGCCTTTCTTCTTTTACACCCCGGAGGCCCGCCCCATCCTCAACACAGGCTGGCGGACCGCATGAGAAAAGAACTCCAGCTTACGGAGGAGCAGTCTCAAAAATTCAAGGTGCTGCAGGAAGCACACTTTCAGGAATCCAGGCCCATTCATGAGCAGATGTACAGTGCCAGGCATAAGATGATCCAGGCCATTGCCCAGGATCAACCCGATGCGGCCCGGGCCCGGGAATATGCAGCATTGGCTAACCGGCAGTCGCTCACCCTCGACAGCATGCTGATCGAACACGTTCAAAGGCTGGTAGAAGTGTGTACCCCCGAACAACGGCAACGGCTGGGCGATATTTTCTCACATGCTCTGCCGGGGCCTCCCGGCCCACCAACAGGAGGCGACTCTCGATAATAAGACTTTGTTAATATTTTATTACTGGCTCTCTCCATAAACTCTGTAAGCCGAAAAAGAGTTAACTTTAATACTCAAAACTCACTCAAACAGTTTATGACAAAGAGAGCCACCCGAACGATCGCCTTGATAGCCATTGCCATTGTTGCATTGGGGTTTATTCTTTTCCAATCTGACCTTCTCAATAAAAAAGGGCCGGAACCACCGGTAGAAGAGCCGGCCAGTGCGCCGCCGCCGGGAGCCCGCCCCGCCGTACCGGTCGAAGCAGTACGGGTTTCTCCGGAAGCCCTGAGGGACGTCATCACCGTCAACGGTTCGACGATGCCGAATGAAGAAGTGTCCATCACTAGCGAAGTGCCGGGCAAGATCACCAAAATACTATTCAAGGAAGGGAGCCTGGCCAATAAAGGAGACCGGCTGATCCAACTCGACGATGAAGAGTTGAATGCTGAACGGGAGCGGCTGGTTGTCCAGCGCAACCTCAATGAGAAGATTGCAGAACGCCTCGAAGCACTTTACCAAAAAGAAGGGGTAAGCCTTCAGGAATATGAAATAGCCGTAGCCGAAGTGGAGAAAGTAAAAGCGGAGCTATCACTCATTGACGCTCAATTGGAAAAGCGGGTTGTGCTGGCGCCCTTCAGCGGCCGGCTCGGCCTCCGGCTGGTCAGTGAAGGCAGTTATTTATCTCCGGGAACGCCGATCGTAAACCTGGTGAGTACCAACCCTATAAAACTGGATTTCAACATTCCGGAAAAGTACAGCCAGTTGGCTGGACAAGGTACTAAAGTCACTTTTCGTTTGGATGGAGACGAACGGGATTACCCGGCTACGGTCATTGCCAAAGAACCTCAGATTGACTCCGATACACGGACCCTCCGCCTCAAAGCCTCCGCTCCCAACCCCAGTGGTAAAATTTTACCTGGAGCCTTTGCCAACGTCACGGTCGACCTCCGTGAATTTGGCGAGGCAATTCTGGTTCCGACCCAAGCCATTGTTCCTGAAATGAACAC
>JAGQXQ010000149.1:14515-29366 GCA_020436535.1 Phaeodactylibacter sp. | reverse complement strand
ACGGAAGGCCTATCACCAGGCGATACAGTGATCACTACCGGCCTGCTGCAAATTCGCCCCGGCGCCGATGTCACTATTACCAAGCTGAACTAAAATCACCCCCTATGAGCCTTTCCTCATTAAGTGTACAACGCCCCGTCCTCGCCACTGTGATGTCAATTGTCATAGTACTTTTCGGGATCATTGGGCTTACGTACCTCGGAGTCCGGGAATACCCCAGCGTTGACCCGCCGATTATTACCGTATCTACCAGTTACGTTGGCGCCAACGCCGATATCATTGAATCACAGATCACGGAACCTATTGAAGAGGCGGTCAATGGCATTGCCGGCATCCGGTCCATCACTTCGGTGAGCCGGGACGGCCGCAGTACCATTACGGTAGAGTTCAACCTGGAAGTGAACCTGGAAACAGCCGCAAACGACGTCAGGGATAAGGTCTCCGGAGTTGTCCGCGTATTGCCTCCTGATACGGACCCTCCGGTTGTTTCCAAAGCAGATGCCGATTCCGACCCCATTATCTTCCTCAACATACAAAGTGACCGGCGCTCCCTGCTGGAACTAACCGATATCGCCGACAACATCTTCAAGGAACGCCTGCAGACGATCAACGGCGTCAGCGAAATCCGTATCTGGGGCTCCAAGCGCTACGCCATGCGGCTGTGGATCGACCCGGAGAAGCTGGCGGCTTATGATATGACGCCCCTCGATGTGCAAAACGCGTTGCGGCGTGAGAATATAGAACTGCCTTCTGGAAGTATTGAAGGTGTAAATACCGAACTGACCGTCCGAACCAAGGGCCGGCTGGTGACCCCCGAGGAGTTTAACAACCTGACTCTAAAAGAAGAAAACGGCCGGATCGTCCGCTTCCGGGATGTGGGCACTGCCGAATTGGGCCCGGAAAACCTTCGAACGGTGCTACGGCGCGATGGGGTGCCCATGGTGGGCAACGCTATCGTCCCTCAGCCGGGCGCCAACAATATTGAAATTGCCGATGAGGTATACCGGCGCCTGGAACAGATCAAAAAGGACCTGCCGGAAGATATCCGGCTAGGTATCGGCTTTGACACCACCGAGTACATTCGCGCCTCCATCGAGGAGGTCAACCAGACCATCTACATTGCCTTCGGGCTGGTGGTCCTCATCATTTTCCTTTTTCTCCGTGACTGGCGGACGACGATCATTCCAGTGGTCGTGATCCCAATTTCTCTGATCGGCGCCTTTTTCATCATGTATATTGCCGGCTTTTCTATCAATGTGCTGACCCTTTTGGGTATTGTATTGGCCATCGGCCTGGTCGTCGATGACGCCGTGGTTGTACTGGAGAACATTTACGCCAAGATCGAAGGGGGAATGGAACCCTTGGAGGCGGCTCTGCTGGGCGCTAAGGAGATTTTCTTTGCCGTTATTGCTACGACCGTAGCCCTGGTTGCGGTCTTCATGCCGGTCATTTTTCTTCAGGGCCTTACCGGGCGCCTGTTCCGGGAGTTCGGCGTGGTCATCGCCGGTGCGGTGGTTATCTCCTCTTTTGTGGCCCTGACACTGACCCCTATGCTGGCCTCCAAAATACTGAAGCGGCGGAAACGGCAGCCATTTTTCTACCGCATTACCGAGCCATTCTTTGTCGGCCTGACCAACGGCTACCGCTTTACGCTCAACGCGTTTATGAATGCCCGCTGGCTGGGGCTGGTCATTATGGCCATTTCCGGCGCGGTGATCTACTATATCGGCAGAGAACTCCCCTCGGAATTGGCGCCTCTCGAAGACCGCAGCCGCATCCGCGCCTTTGCCCGCGCACCGGAGGGTTCTACTTTTGAATACATGGATGCCTATGTACTGAAGCTGGTAAAAACGATCAAGGATAATGCCCCGGAAGCAGAAAGCGTAGGCTCCGTAACCTCTCCGGGATTTGGCGCTTCCACCTCTGTGAATTCCGCCTTTTCCTGGGTGATCCTCAGCGACCCGGAGGAACGGGAGCGGTCCCAGTCAGAAATTCTGAATTCCCTGCAGGGGCCGGTCAGCCAACTCACTGGCGCCGTCACCTTTCTATCCGAAGAACAAAGTATCGGCAACCGGAGAAGTGGGCTCCCTGTCCAGTACGTACTGCAGGCGCCCAGCTTCGGCAAGCTGAGGGAAGCCTTGCCCCGTTTTGTGGAAGCCGCCAACCAGGACCCCACCTTCAGCTTTGTTGATGTGGACCTGAAATTCAACAAACCGGAACTGAGTATCAATATTGACCGGCAAAAAGCCCAGGACCTGGGCGTATCTGTACTGGATATCGCCCAGACATTACAACTGGGCTTCAGCGGGCAACGCTTCGGTTATTTCATCCGAAACGGAGAGCAGTATCAGGTGATCGGCCAGATGAAACGGGAGGGACGTGATGAACCGATTGACGTACGCGCACTCTATGTGCGCAACAAAGATGGCAAGATGATCCAACTGGACAATGTCATCACCATGCAGGAGCAGACTACGCCTCCCACGCTGTTCCGCTTCAACCGGTTTGTCTCCGCTACCGTATCAGCCGCCCTGGCCGATGGCAAAACCATTGGAGCCGGCATTGAGGCGATGGATAAGATCGCTAAAGAAACGCTGGGGGATGGATTCTACACCGAACTGTCAGGCCCGTCCAAAGATTTTGCGGAAAGTTCTTCCAGCCTCGTATTCGCTTTCTCACTAGCACTCATTTTGATCTATCTCGTCCTGGCGGCACAGTTCGAGAGTTTTGTGGACCCATTCATCATTATGTTTACGGTGCCTCTGGCCCTTGCCGGCGCCGTTTTGTCCCTGAACTACTTTGGCCAGACGCTCAACATCTTCAGCCAGATCGGCATCATCATGCTGATTGGCCTGGTGGCCAAAAACGGCATCTTGATCGTGGAATTTGCCAACCAGCGCAAGGAGCAAGGCCTTGAACGCTTAGATGCCATCAAAGATGCCGCCGCCGCCCGGTTCCGCCCGATTCTGATGACGAGCTTGTCGACCATCCTCGGCGTGTTGCCTATTGCCCTGGCGCTGGGCGCTGGCTCGGAAAGCCGGGTGTCTATGGGTATTGCGGTCATCGGTGGGTTGCTTTTTGCTACGTTGCTGACCCTTTACGTTATCCCATCTATTTATTCGTACTTGTCCAGCAAGCGGGGCAGGCGGAATGTAGTGACGGATGAGAAAGTGAGAAGGGTGTTGCGGGAGCCGGTGGAGGGGTGAGAGAGGCGTTTGAGTTGTTTTTGCACCGTTGGTTTTGTCATTTCAAAACCAGCCGGGCCTGCAAAAAAGTTCGCGGCTTGTGCTTCTATTGAAAAGAAGGTAAATAGAGAAGGTTATTGCGTGCGGTTGTACTTGATATAATTACCCCCCCCCGGTCTCGGCCAGGCTCCTACGCTAAGGCTTCGGCGATAGCGTGCAGGGGAGAATGCGCTACTAAATCGGAGAAAATGTCCCCTGCTGACGGGGGTTCAGGGTGGATCAAAACGCCGGCCGCTGATACACTCGCCAGAATACCCTCTTTGATTAGGACAATCATGGTCCCGGTTGGCGCTTTCCCGCGCCAAAATCTCTTTTGTTTAAATGCTTATTTTACTCGGAATTTGAAAACTGGGAAAGATTGGGATTCGTTTTTAAAAGTGAAATGTCTTCTATGAAAACCAGGTGCAGCCGCCCCACGAAACCCAAAAAATCCCTATTTTCACCATATTACAAAAAGCAAAAAATCACCCATGCCCGAAGATAAAAGACTTTTCCTCCTTGACGGCCACGCCCTGATGTACCGGGCGCACTTTGCCTTCATCGGCCGGCCACTCATCAACTCCAAAGGGGTGAACACCTCTGCGGCCATGGGGTTTACCCGCACGCTATGGGACCTGATGAATTCGCAAAACCCCACTCACATAGCGGTGGCGTTCGACCTGTCTACCCCCACTTTCCGGCACGAAATGTACGAACCTTACAAAGCCAACCGGGAAGACCAGCCCGAGGACATCACGGTGGCCATGCCCTATATTGAAGCCATCGTCAAAGCCTTCAAAATACCGGTTGTCACAGTTGACGGGTTTGAGGCGGATGACGTCATCGGCACGCTGGCCAAGCAGGCGGCGGCGGAGAGTTATACGGTATACATGGTTACTCCGGACAAAGACTTCGGCCAGTTGGTTACAGATAAGATAAAGCTATATAAGCCTTCCCGGCAGGGCAATGGAGTAGAGATCATGGGGGTGCCGGAGATCCTGGAGAAGTGGGGGATTAAACGCGTAGAGCAAGTAATCGACATGTTGGGATTGCAGGGTGATAGCGTCGACAACATACCTGGTATACCTGGTATCGGCCCTAAAACGGCGGCTAAGTTGCTGGAACAATATGACTCGGTCGAAGGCCTCATCGAGCATGCCGATGAGCTAAAGGGCAAGCAAAAGGAAAGGGTCCAAGAGTTCAGCGAACAGGCGCTGCTCTCCAAAGAGCTGGCCACCATCAACATCGAAGTGCCCATACAATTCGATGCCGATCGATACATCATCGAGGAGCCCGACCGGGAAAAGCTGGCGGAGATCTTTCGGGAACTGGAGTTCCGGACCCTGGCCACCCAGATCCTGGGAGAACCGGAAAAGGCCAAGCAAGCCGGCGCCCAGGGCGACCTGTTCAATCAAGGTGAAACTGCCAGGCCCAACATACCGCCTCCGCCCGCCCATTCTGTCGCCGACAGCAATATTGCCAATACAGAACACCAATACCACCTGATGGATAGCCCGGAGAAGCGGGCAGAGCTGATCCACCTCTTGTCGGAGCAAAAAAGCATCTGCTTCGATACGGAAACCACCAATGTAGATGCTACTCAAGCCGAATTGGTGGGCATGTCTTTTGCCGTCAAACCAAAGGAGGCTTATTACGTTCCCGTTCCGAAAAGGAAGGAGGAGGCACAGCGCATCGTAGCCGAGTTCAAACCCTTGTTCGAAAAGGAACAGATCGAAAAAGTCGGCCAGAACATCAAGTACGACGCCATTGTCTTGAAGTACTACGGGGTAGAGTTAAAAGGCCACCTCTTCGACACCATGATCGCCCACTATCTGATCGAGCCGGAGCTGCGCCACAATATGGACTATTTGTCGGAAACCTATTTGAAGTACCAGCCGGTTTCCATTACGACGCTCATTGGTAAAAAGGGCAAAGGGCAACTGACCATGCGCGATATAGATGTGGAGAAAGTAAAAGAATATGCTGCCGAAGACGCTGACATTACTTTACAACTGAAAGAATACCTGGCGCCCCGCCTGAAAGAAGAGGGGTTTCAGAAGCTATACGACGAGATAGAAGCGCCCCTGATTCTGGCGTTGACCGACCTGGAGTATGAAGGCGTCAACGTGGATGCGGACTTTCTGAACGAGTACTCCAAAGAGCTGGATAAGGAGATCCTGGAACTGGAAAAGGAGGTGCATAAACTGGCAGGAGTAGACTTCAACATCGCTTCACCGAAGCAGGTGGGCGAAGTCCTATTCGAAAAACTGGAGTTGCCCTACCGCTGGCGGAAAACAAAATCCGGCCAGTACAGCACCAACGAAGAAAAGCTGGCCGAACTGCACAACGAGCATCCCATCGTAGAAAACATCCTCAAGCACCGGGGGCTTACCAAACTTAAATCCACCTACGTGGATGCCCTGCCCAAAATGGTCAATCCCCGCACCGGGCGCATCCACAGCTCTTTCAACCAGGCATTGGCCGCTACCGGGCGGCTGAGTTCCAACAACCCCAACCTACAAAATATTCCAGTTCGGACGCCGGAGGGCGCCCGCGTGCGAGAAGCGTTCATTCCCCGGGATAAGAACCACATCTTGCTGGCGGCCGACTATTCTCAGATCGAACTTCGCCTCATTGCGGAGATCAGCGGCGACGAAGCTATGCTGGATGCCTTCCAATCCGGAAAAGACATCCACAGCGCCACCGCCTCCCGGGTATTCGACGTACCGTACGAGAAGGTCACTAAAGAACAGCGATACCGCGCCAAGACAGTCAACTTTTCGCTTATCTATGGGGCGGGCGCTCACAACCTCTCCCTGCAACTGGACATCAAGCGGAGTGAAGCCAAGGAGCTGATCGACCAGTATTTCCTCCGCTACCCCGGCCTTAAAAACTATATGGACAAGGCAGTTGAACAAGCCCGAAAGCAAGGATATGTTATGACCCTGATGGGGCGCCGCCGTTACTTGCGCGATATTGACTCCCGCAACGCCGTCGTGCGCGGCCATGCCGAACGAAATGCCATCAACACCCCCATTCAGGGCTCCGCCGCCGACATGATCAAGATCGCTATGGTCAATATTCACAGGGAGTTCAAAAAAGAAGGGTTTCAATCTAAAATGATCCTGCAGGTGCACGATGAACTGGTCTTCGATGTATTGAAGGAAGAGTTAGAGACGATCAAGCCCATTATCGAAGATTTGATGAAGCATACCATTCCCGGCCTGAAGGTGCCGATCGTGGTGGAGATGGGAGTGGGGGAGAATTGGCTGGAGGCGCATTAGTGCAATAATTTGTAAATCATCTCACAACAAGTCACACAAGAGATATTCGCCTATAGATGTTCTCCTCAAACCACATTTGCGTCTCTTTCAATGAAATTTCACCCGACGCCATTTCAATTGTGAATCGAAATAATACTTCATTAGATGTTTTTCCCCCTTTAGGTATTCGCATTCCTTTAGCCCCTATAGATATTAAAAATTATTTTAATATAGAATCATTCAACTTAAGAAACAATAAGACCACTTCCAGGCCAGTCCTTTTATTGCCATCCTGAAAAGCATGCCCGCTTATAATGTTAAACATGTACAATCCCGCTTTATCTGAAATCTTAGGGTATACCGGTGTCCCAAACAACTCTCCTCCCACAGCCTCAATGAGGTAATCAACTGTGCTTTCATTCAGAAAATTGAAGGGAGGAACAAAATTTCCTCCATGCTGCTTTATGGTCATCTGATTGATCAGGATAATATCCTTTTTTGTCAGATATTCCATTTCAAGCTAATTTCCTAAAAACTTCATCATATTTATCGAAGTCTTCTTGGATCATTCTTTCAATGTGTCTTCGCTTTTCCAGTTGATCTTCAGAAATGATTACTTTATTCTCTTTGAGAATCTCTTCGATGATCTCCTTAAATATTTTGCTGTCTTCGATCAGAAGTTCTCTGATTACCTCTTTCAGAACTGTACGGTCTACTTTACTGATTTCCATGATGTATAATCTTTTATCTGGTAACATTTCCAATTTAATATTATCAGATAATAAATCCTAATCCTGTTCTGTCCCTCATAAAAATAACGGCTGGCCTTTCGCACTTTCGCAGAAAAGGCCAACCGTTAAGTCATTTTACTCTCCCACTTCCACCAGTTCCACGTAAAAGGCCAGATAAGCATCAGGAGGGATAACCGGCGGCGCTCCTCTTTGGCCATAGCCCAGGTCTGGCGGAATAACCAGTATTGCTTTTCCACCCTCATTGAGCAGGGCAATTCCCTCATCCCAACCGGGTATCACCTGACGCTGGCCAATAGGAAAGGCAATGGGTTCGCCACGGGAGAAGGAACTATCAAAGGTAGTACCATCCATCAGGACCCCATGGTAATTCACCTTGACTTCCTGCCCCGGCTGTGGTTTTTTCCCAGTGCCTTGCTCTATGAGCAGATACTGCAAGCCGGATTCCGTTTCCAGCAATGGTTCCTTGGCTGCTCCGGGTGCATGCTCATCGATAAGGCTTTGGAGGGTTCCGTCGAGCGCCTCCGCCATATCTTCTTTCTTTTTCTTTTTGTACGCTTCCTCAGTCATGATCTCCGTTACCGCGATATCGTAGAATACTTCACTGGCATTTTCAAATCCAGGAGGTTTTTGTGGTAGGGTATCAATGTCAATGACCACCGTTGCACTATCGCCGGCTCCCATCAGGGCCAGGCCTTGCTCTACAGGGTGAGAGGGCCGGCCGGGCTGCTCTTCCGTAGGAAGCTGAAAAAACTGCGCGTCTCCCTGCTCCCGGGTAGTGAAAACCAGGGAATCTCCATTTCGGATGTAGGCGTGGAAAAAAATGAAATCGCCAGGGTTGGCGACAGGATTGCCCGTTTTGATATGATGGATGAAGCTTCCTCCTTCGAGGGCTGTTTCTTCCGCCGCACCCGATCCACCGCTACACGATGAAACCCCAATGGCAAGCAGCATCATTCCCAAAATCCCCATTAAAAGAGGCAACCGCCTCCAAAAGGCGTTATTTGGAGCGTTTTGCTCCGCCTGTTCTCTGCATTTGTTCATTATCTGTTGTTTTTGTTATTATTTTCTCCGTTCACAAACGGAGCCCAAAGATAGGAAAATATGGGTATTGTGATAAAGGTGGTGGCCAACTGGGAAGAACATATTTCACATCTATTGTATTGCTGACAAATTGAATGGGCCAAGGTTTGTGGCCGTCATGAATGCCCTGTCTGTTTAGGCAGGGGCGCCTTATCAGCAAATTCATTAATACAATTTAGTTATCTTCATTATCAAAAAGCCATGCCCAAGACCCTCACTTTCCGCCGCGGTTTGTCCAGTGTTCTGTTCTGGTCCATCATTTCCGCCGCCTTCATCGGGCCCGGCACAGTGGCGACGGCAGCCAAAGCAGGCGCTTCCTTTCAACTTCAACTTTGCTGGGCGTTGGCGTTTTCCATTTTGGCGACCATTGTTTTGCAGGAAGCGGCAGCTCGCATCACCCTGGCCTCTGGCAAAAGCCTAGGGGCCATCGTGGCGGCTCAGTATCCGGCAGTTCTGGGGAAGCGCATCCGCTGGGCCCTTTTCCTGGCCGTTGCCTTTGGTTGTGCCGCCTATCAGGCGGGCAACCTGCTTGGCGCCGTTTCGGGCCTCATGCTGGTAAGCTCGGTTCCCTATGAGGTATTATTGCTCAGTATTGGAGGTATCAGTATTGGGTTGCTATGGCAGGGCAGTACCCAAAACATCACCCGCCTGCTGGCGATCGTGGTGGCCATTATGGGGTTTGCGTTCATTGGCACCGCTATTTTTCAGCATGATTATAGCCTGGAACAAGTAGCGCTGAATACCCTCAATGTCAGCATTCCGGAAGGAGGCTCTCTGCTGGTGATCGGGCTGATCGGCACGACGATCGTGCCTTACAATCTGTTTTTGGCGTCCGGCATCAGCCAGGGACAGAGCCTTTCTGAAATGCGCTGGGGCATCAGCCTGGCCATTCTCATTGGGGGCATCATTTCCATTGCTATTCTGATTACCGGTACGCAAGTGGAGGAGACTTTTACTTTCGAGGCTCTTTCGGATGCTGTAGAACAGAAACTGGGCGCCCATACCGGCCTGTTGGTGGCTTTTGGCCTGTTTGCAGCGGGGCTGAGCTCGGCAGTAACGGCCCCCTTTGCCGCTGCCATTACTGCCCGAGGCCTCCTGGAAGCCGATGGAGTCAATTGGAGCCCAAGGTCTCGGAATTTCAGGTTGGTTTGGGCTATTATCATGGGGATCGGCCTGTTATTCGGGTTATTGAACGTAAAACCCATTCCCGCTATCATCCTTGCCCAGGCGATTAATGGGATTCTGCTTCCTCTGGTAGTGGCTTTCCTGGTACTAGCCATTAATGACCGGCGATTGCTCGCTGCACAGTACACCAATGTGGCCTGGCAAAACCTGCTTGCACTGCTGATCTTCACCATCACTTGCTTTCTGGGGGTCAACAACCTATGGAAGGCAGCCTCCGCCACGTTCCCGGATTGGATTGGTGAGCCCTATTTGCTGGCCAACCTGGGATTGAGCCTGGGAATTACTTTTGTGATCGCGTGGAAGGTATATTCACAACAGCGGTAGGTTCCTGCAAATGCTCTGGTATCTCGATAAACTCATGAGGCTCCACTTCAATGCCAGCTTCCAGCGCTTTGCGATAAGCCAGATGAAGCCGGTCGATCTCAACGCCCATCTTCAGGTAAACACTAACGGCTTCCGTATTATGAGCCCGGACTGTGGTGAAATACATTAGCGGATACTTTTCGCGGTTTTCATCCCGTGACATGTATCCAAGAAGTATGCCCGCAATACCTTTGGTCCGGTAATCGGGATGGACCCCGAAGGCAATACCCTTCCCTACATACTTCTTTGTCCGCCACTTTCGCCAGAGCAGGCCGGGGATGGTTTGCCAGTTCAACTTCCCCTTTGCTGGTTTTAGCAACTGATTGATATCGGGAATGGTAATGCAAAAACCGGCTGGCTTTTCATTGAAGTAAGTTAGGATGATGATCTTAGGGTCAATAATGGGCTTGGCTTCCTTGATGGACTTGATCACCTGGGGTGGGCTCACTGGCTTGAAGTGATCGTACTGCTTGAAGGCTGCATTGTACACCTCACAAAAATCTTCAGCATATTGTTCCACCTTGTCCAGATGAAGGTGTTCGTTTCTTATGTTGTAACGCCGCCCCAGGGTTTCCATTAGTTTGTTAAAGCGGTCCATGGGTATATTAGAAGTCTCACCACGAAAGGTAAGCACCTGTTCAAAAGGAGTGAAACCCCATTCTTCGAAAAATTGCTCGTAGTATGGCGGGTTGTAATTTTCCTGGAAAAGAGGAGGGTAAAAACCTCTGATCAGCAGGCCCCAAAATTTATCCCGCTCTCCAAAATTGATGGGGCCGTCTACTGCTTTAGCTCCTTTTTCTTTCAGCCAATACGCCGCAGCATCAAATAAAGCAAAAGCATAATCCCGGTTCTGAATACAATCAAAGAAGCCAATGCCTCCTACCGGATAGGCCAGCAATTTATTCCGTTCGTAGTCGATGAAAGCAGTAATGCGCCCCTGTGGGTTTCCGTTTTTATCCAGCAGTACAAAACAAGCGGCATCCCCATGCTCAAGCGTTTTATTTTTTTTTGGATTGAAAACTACTTCAATATCGGACTCCAGCGGGCAGATCCAATTGGGGTCATCTTTGTAAACAATATGGGGAACCCGATGAAATAATTTCCACCCCTTTTTATCTTTTACCTGGATAATGGAATGCATGCTTTTCTGGTTTGGTTTTGCTATCCCCTTAGCTACGAAGCGGTGGCGGCATACGCCGGCCACCGCTTCGACAACGAACTATTGACAAATTCGTCTAAGAGAAAATGCTTATGTCCACTTCCTTTTCATATTCTCCGGCTTTGAGTTTCCCGGACACTGCGGCAAAGGCTTCGATAGTAAGCCGTATATCTTCTTCCGTATGGGCCGCCGTTGGGATCAACCGAAGCAGGATGACATCCTTGGGTACGACCGGGTAGATAACAATAGAGCAGAAAATATTATAATTTTCTCTCATATCCAATACCAGATTGCCGGCTTCGAAAGGTGTTCCGCTCAGGAAAACCGGTGTTACACAACTGGTAGTATTTCCCAGATTGAAGCCTGCTTCGCGTAGTCCGTTCTGTAACATTCGGACGTTGGTCCACAGCTTCTCCTTCAGCGCCGGGTTCTCGCGAAGCAGTTCCAGCCGCTTCAGGTTACCGATCACGAAAGGCATGGGCAATGACTTAGCAAAGATCTGTGAACGCAGATTGTACCGAAGAACGTCAATAATTCCCTTATCGCCGGCTACAAACGCACCAATACTAGCCATAGACTTTGCAAAGGTGCTGAAGTAAAGGTCGATCTTATCCTGTACGCCCTGCTCTTCGCCAGCGCCGGCGCCGGTAGCGCCAACAGTACCGAAACCGTGGGCATCATCAACCAGTAGGCGGAAGTTATATTTATCTTTGAGGGCAGTGATCTCTTTGAGAATGCCTTGCTCTCCCTGCATGCCAAATACACCTTCGGTAATAACCAGAATGCCGCCGCCGGTTTCTTCCGCCACGACTTCAGCTTTCTTGATCTGCTTTTCAAAACTTTCAATATCATTATGCTCGAAGGGGAAGCGCTTGCCAATGTGCATACGGATGCCATCGTAAATACAAGCGTGGCAATCTTTATCATACACCACTACATCGCGGCGAGCCAGAAGGGTATCGACGATGGATAATATGCCCTGGTAACCGAAGTTGAGCAATAAGGCACTTTCCTTATCGACAAAGCTGGCCAGATCCGCTTCCAGGCGTTCGTGGTATTTCGTTTCTCCCGACATCATCCGGGAGCCCATAGGGTAGGCCAATCCCCAGTCTTTGGAGGCTTCGGCATCTACTTTCCGAACTTCAGGGTGGTTAGCCAGCCCGAGATAGCTATTGATGCTCCAAACAATGACTTCTTTTCCTCTGAACTTCATCCGGGGGCCGATCTCCCCTTCCAGCTTCGGGAAAGCGAAATAGCCATGTGCTATGTCAGAATATTGACCCAGCGGCCCCTTGTTCTCACGATATTTTGCAAATAAATCCATAGATAAAAGATTTTCGATTCATTCAATTTTCTATAGCTAATAAAGCTACCAAACCTTTTCAGCCTGGTCATTAACAATCCATTGGCTCCATTTGGAATTATAGGTGTGTACTTTTCGGGTGGGTTCTCCGTCCGGGCCAACTATCGGATACCCCTGGTTGACCCATTCAAAAATACTACCGTAGAGGTTATTGACGTCGGTAAAGCCCATTTTCAAAAGGCGTTCTCCCATCTTTTCACTGCGGTAGCCAACGGAGCAGTATAAGACGACCTTGGCATTTTTGGGGACGTCTGCCAGGTTTTGCTTTTCAAATTTTTTATAGCCAAGATACCGGGCCCCTTCAATATGGCTGGTCCGGTATTCCTCTTCTTCCCGTGCGTCAAAGATATAAACTTCATTTTGAATATCCTTCAATTCCCGAACACCAATTGTTGGTACTGAGAAACTTAGCAGGCGGGTAAGCTCTTTGTCGAAAGCATCATTCCTTACCGGCGGGCGGCTGTCCGGCGGCTGGGAGCATGCAGGTTCCATAATGATGAAAGTTACAAATATTAAAATCAGGTATTTCATTGCCTGTCCTTCTTGTTAAATGTATCTACAACTGCAGCGGCCCTTTGCCAACCTCGTCCGCTATCCATTGGCCATTTTCACAGTAGGATACCAATTCACTGTTGATAAAGTTTTCCACTTCCTCCTTAATTCGGCCAGGGAATAACAAATGGAGATTGGGGCCCGCATCCAGGCTGAAGTAAAGGGGGTGGCCGGTATCCTTCCTAAAACCCTGCACTTTTTCTATCAGGGTGAGGGTATTGGGTTTGATCAGGATATAATTGGAAGCCATCATCAAAGCGTGCAGAGTCAGTGCTTCTGCTTCCAGAATTTTACCGAAGGCATCGACATCGCCAGTACGCATTGCCATCAGCAAGCTATGCAACCGTTGCCGGGCCTGCTGATAGCGGCTTTCCGCATAGGGATTGTTGTCCATAAGAGCATGGCCCGCACGGCTGGATACCGATTTTTGCCCCTTGCTCACCAAAAGGATCGCATCCTGGTAAGAAAGAAAAGTTTCATGAACCTCCTCTTTATAAGGGACGGCGTACAAATCTGAAGAACCTTCGATTTCTCCCATAGTACCCCACACGGCCAGGCCGGCGTAAATCGACCGACAGGCGCTACCCGACCCAAGCCTTGCCACAAAGGATGCCTTCTGGCGAAAATGCTCATCTACTTCCAGGCTGTTGAACAATTCATCCTCCAAGGTACAAAGGCAAAGCGCCAGGGCACTCATGCTGGACGCCGAGGAAGCGATTCCGGACGAATGTGGAAAAGAGTTGGTGGAATGGATAGTCAATTTCAACTGACGTAAAAAAGGAAAGATGTCAATTATGCTTTCCAGAAATTTTCGCACCTTTTCCTCGAACGCAGGATTGGGCTGTCCATCAAACAGGAACTCCAGGGCTATTCCCTGATCAACTCCCGTTTTAGGTTCGTAGGCCAATGTAGTTTCCGTGTAGGCCTTATCAAGAGTGAAACTGATGGATGGGTTGCGAGGAAGCTGACGGCCATGCTTGCCCCAGTATTTGATAATCGCTAAATTGGAAGGACTCCTCCAGGCGATACTACCCGGTTCAATTTTATTCGTCTCGATAACAAGTTTAGGATTCTTATAGTCTATGGCCATTTATCGTTTAGTTTCTGTTGCTACGAAATTACGCAAATTTATGGTCAGGATTTTTTCCGAAAAAAGAGTAAAAAAAAGGGCTCTTATTTTTTCGTATCCGTAGGCAGATACAGGAAAAAGAATTTTATGCAAATTATACGGCCTTTAAAGTAAGCCATTCCAACGAGTTGTGAATAATTACCCGCCCCTGACACCAGTCATAAATCACTGTAAATCAATTAACTAAAACAATCAATTTAAATATAAATAAATACGTAATGCATTAAAAGCTCCTCTCGGCTTTTCAGTCCATTCTCAGGTTGTTTTTTGGCGCTTTCAGGCAAAAAGTCGGGAAATCCCGGACGCAGTTGCTGTTTAGCTCATTTTGGAGCAACTGCGCCCGGAATTCACTAGGCCGTCCTGTCAAGCACTACTAGTGGTCTATCAAATGTTAATTTTCTGGTTCAATGTGAGCAAATTTTGTGGTTGCTTGAGGCGGAGGTTCCCGCGCATAACAACGCTACGCAAGGGGTTCTCCAACGAAGAGCAGCCGCAAAAGGTGCCACAGTCAACCAGAATCTTTAGCTTTGACAGACCACTAGTGGGTTCCTTCAATTTTGGCTTTGGCCTTTCTGGCCCTTTGCATGGGATTATTTCCTTCCTCCTCCCAACGCTCGTTTTTCTTCCGGAATAATTCAAACCGGCTGATCTCTTGTCGGGAAGGAAAGTAGTTGTTCCCCGTATCGGTATCGGCTGTTTCCAAATAAGGATCCAGGATAATCTGTCTGATCTCTTTTTCGGTTACAAAGACTTTTGTAACCCGTTCTGAGTTGAGTCGCCA
>JAGQXQ010000149.1:4731-14411 GCA_020436535.1 Phaeodactylibacter sp. | reverse complement strand
TTTTTTCCCCCCATTAACATTTCTTTCTCTACCGGTTTCAATCCAGAAAGGTACTGCTGATAATCTTCCTTATCCAGTATACTTACTTCAAGCGGGTCGTAATCCGAATAAAAATCACGAAGGCCTGAGTCGATTTCGTCCTGTGTTTTTTCTATTTCTTTCTCATTTCGGATACTGCTGATATTTCGGGGCGCATTTTTTTCTTCATTCCGGGCGATGTCATTTTCCACTTCCGGGTTTTTGGTATCGAAACGATACCATTTCACGCCGTCGATAGCAATATCAACATGGTCGGTGGTAAAGAACCATCCTCGCCAAAACCAGTCGAGGTCAACCGCAGAGGCATCTTCCATGGTGCGGAAAAAATCAGCAGGAGAGGGGTGTTTAAATTTCCATCGGTTGGCGTACGTCTTAAAAGCGTAATCAAACAGTTCTCTTCCCATAATGGTTTCCCGGAGGATATTCAAAGCGGTAGCCGGTTTACCATAGGCATTGTTCCCAAACTGAAAGATCGATTCAGAATTGGTCATAATAGGGGATATCTTATCTTTATCGCCCTTCATATAATCCACGATTTTGTAAGCCGGCCCCCGGCGGGAAGGGTAATCTCGTTCCCATTGCTGCTCTGCCAGGTACTGAACAAAAGAGTTCAGCCCTTCGTCCATCCAGGTCCATTGGCGTTCATCGGAGTTGACGATCATAGGGAAATAGTTGTGGCCTACCTCATGAATAATGACTCCGATCATACCGTATTTGGTCCGCTCTGAATAGGTGCCGTCGGTTTCCGGCCGGCCGAAGTTGAAACAGATCATGGGGTATTCCATTCCAATCTGTTTGGCGTTGATTGACCAGGCCACCGGATAAGGATAATCGAAGGTATAGTGAGAATACCACTTCAGGGTATGAGCAACCGCTTTAGTGGAATACTTTTCCCAAAGGGGGTTGCCTTCTTTAGGATACATAGACATGGCGAGAACGACTTTGCCGTCACCCATTTCCACCCCCATGGCATCCCAGATAAACTTACGGGAAGATGCAAAGGCAAAATCCCGGACGTTTTCCGCTTTGAATTTCCAGGTCTTTTTCGCTTTGGATTTATCCTTTTCGTTCTTCCGGGCGTCTTCCTCCGAGACAATGATCACCGGATTGTTTCTTTCCTGCTTCGCCTGTTCTAGTTTCTCCACTTGTTCCTTAGTGAGCACGTCTGGCATATTGCCGAGGGTTCCCGTTGCTGCTACATAGTGGTCGGCTGGTACAGTAATATCTACCTCATAATCTCCGAAGGGTAGGGTAAATTCTCCCCGCCCCAGAAACTGTTTATTTTGCCATCCCTCCACATCGTTATAAACAGCCATTCGAGGAAAAAACTGAGCGATGGTATAGAGGTAATTATCATCTTCTTTGAAGTATTCGTAACCCGATCGGCCGCCGATCTCCATGCGGTCATTGATATTGTACCACCATTTGACCCGGAAGCTGAACTGCTCCCCTGGCTGGAGGGGTTGAGGCGGATCGACCCGCATCATCGTTTTGACCACCGTATGGGATAAGCTTTTCCCGTCCATCGTTTGGACATACTCCAAATTAAAACCGCCATCGAAGGTAGGCTCCAGCTCTTTGATTTCCTGCAAGCTCATGCTGTCACTCATCTCACTGGTATTCGTCTTATAAGTATCCGAATCCTTGGCTCGCCGGTTCTGATCCAATTGTACCCATAGATACTCGAGGAGGTCAGGAGAGTTATTATGGTAAGTAATGGTTTCCTCACCATATATCCGCTGTTTTTCATCATCCAACTCTACTGATATCTTATAATCGGCTTTCTGTTGCCAATACATATGCCCCGGTGCGCCTGCGGCATTCCGGTACACATTGGGTGTCGGCAATTCCTGGTACAACTGCCGGAATTTGTTCTTGTTGGTGTTTTCTTCTTTTTGGGCATGAAGAAAACCAAATGCGGTGAACAGTACTGCCAAAAGGAGGTACAGACGTTGCTTTGTTAACATAGTCAATTGTTTTTGGTATGAGATTGAACTGAGACTAAATGGCATAGAATAGGGTAGGAGTACAAGCTCCAAATACCAGGGCTTCAGGAATGTCTAACTACAAAAAGAGGAAAATGTTTAAATCAAATGTTCCACGTGGAACACCTGGTTTATATTCATGCAATATTATCCAGCAACCACCGCTTGAACCCATCGAATTTAGTGGACATAGGCACCGTCTTTTTCTCCCGTTCTGCCAGGATAGCCAAACGGCTGGGCACCGCTACCTTTACATTTAGGATGCGCTCTACTTCGTCCAGGAACTTAGAAGGATGGGCCGTCTCTAATATCACTCCTTTGGTGTCAGGATGATGTCGTTGGTATTGTTCCAGGGCCAAAAAGCCAACCGCTCCGTGGGGATCAATAACGTAATTGTATTTCCGGTAGACTTCGGCCAATCCCTTCCGGGTTTGTTCATCATCGAACGCATATCCGGAAATAAGTTCCTGCATATTGTTCCACGTGGAACCTTCTTCTTTTCCCTCTTGAAGGTCCACCATACGGGCAAAATTCGAAGGGTCACCTACATCCATTGCATTACTTAAGGTGCGCACAGAAGGCCGAGGAGAAAAGATTCCAGAATCCAAATAGGCAGGCACCACATCATTGGCATTGGTGGCTGCAATAAAATAATGAACAGGAAGCCCCATCCGGTGCGCCATCAGGCCTGCAGTCAAATTGCCAAAATTGCCGCTAGGTACACAGAAAACCACATCCCGGTTGTCTTTCGGAAGTTGCTTAAAGGCTTCAAAGTAATAAAAGGTTTGAGGAATCAACCTGGAAATATTAATAGAATTGGCAGAGGTAAGCCTGATCCTCCCGCTGAGTTCTTTATCCAGGAAAGCCTGTTTGACCATCGCCTGGCAATCATCAAAAGTACCCTTCACCTCTAGCGCGACAATATTATGGCCGAGTGTTGTAAGTTGCTTTTCCTGAAGCATAGACACTTGCCCGGAAGGATAGAGGATTACGACTTTGGTGCCAGGTGTTTGCAGGAAACCAGCGGCAACGGCTCCTCCTGTATCGCCGGAAGTAGCCACCAGAATAACCAGCTCCCGGCTCTCGCCTTGATTAAAATAACTCATCAGCTGCGCCATGAAGCGGGCGCCAAAGTCCTTAAAAGCTAGAGAGGGGCCATGGAATAATTCCAGAATATACTTCTCATCATCAAGCTTAACCACCGGAGCAGGAAAATTCACTGCGTCCCGGATAATGGCCTGCAAATCTGAATCCGGAATCACCTCTTTAAAGAGAGTCTTACAAATTGTGAAGGCGATTTCCTGGAAAGAAAAGTCAGAAAGGTGTTCTAAGAATTCCGAAGGCAGCCTGGGTATCTCCAGCGGCATAAACAGCCCGTTATCATCTGGCAAGCCTTTCAGCACCGCATGCTTCAGATTGGTAAGTGCTTCTCTGTTTTTTGTACTATAAAGTTTCATGTCGCTTATAGTTTAACGGCTCCTTCCTGATTGATCGGAGAAATAAATAAGTCATTCCGTATCCCCGCACGGTCGAACACTCGCTTCATAGCTTGGCCTACTTCTTCAGCGACCCGGCTATTAGCGCTCAGTGCGAATATAGAGGGGCCCGCCCCCGATATGCTGCAGCCCAGAGCACCCGCTTTCAAAGCCCTTTCTTTTACTTCATGGAAGTGAGGGATTAGCAGGGCCCGCTGAGGCTCGATGATGACATCATTCAGAGAGCGGCCGATCAGCTCAAGGTCCGATTGATACAAACCAACCACCAAACCTGCCATGTTACCGGTCTGGTGAATGCATTGCTTAAGCGATACGGTATTGCTTAGTACATCCCGGGCGTCCTTCGTCAATATTTCGACATGGGGATACACAACGGTGGCATGAATGCCGGCAGGAACCGGCAGACGGTGAACATCCAGCGTTTCATTACTTCGGATCAGGATCATTCCTCCAATGAGGGAAGGAGCAACATTATCGGCATGATAAGCACCATCAGCCACCTGCTCTCCCAGCACGGCAAAAGGCAACAGCGCCCGCTTGTCTAAAGGGCGCCGCAATAATTCATTCACTGCCATTACAGCTCCGGCAGCACTAGCGGCACTTGAACCCAAGCCGCTGCCGAAAGGCATCTTCTTGTGTATTTCCATTTCAATACCCCGTTGCTCTTCTCCAAGATACTCGAGCAGTTTCAGTGCGGCGACACCGGCTGTATTCTTGTGAACATCCAGTGGCAACTTACCTTCAGCACCGGTAATCTTTGTAATCTTCAGCCCGGGTGTATCCGAAAACCGGGCAATGATCTCATCTCCCGGTTTTTCCAGGGCAAAGCCCAAAATATCGAAACCCACCGCAACATTAGCAACCGTTGCGGGAGCAAAAACTTTTATTCCTGCGTTCATTATGATAAATAATTCCCAATCGTGATTATTTCTGCAAACAACCCGGCAGCAGTAACTTCCGCTCCGGCGCCAGGGCCGCGCACCACCAGCGGGCGATCCCTGTAACGCTCCGTTGTGAAAACGATCATATTATCGCTCCCACTTAATGTATAGAAGGGGTCATTGTGGTCAACTTGCTGCAAACCGATCGAAGCTTTGTCCCCTTCCAGCCGGGCAATCATCCGCAGCCTCTTTCCATCTTTTTCCGATTGCTTGCGAAGTGTTTCGAAATCCTCATCTGCTTTTGCCACTTCTTTCATAAAGTCCTCTACTGTCTCAGCTATCTGACAGGCGGCAGGTAGAATATTTTCGACTTCAATATCTTTCGCCTCGAGAGGCAGGCCGGTTTCCCTCGCCAGAATGACCAATTTTCTTCGAACATCAACGCCATTCAAGTCTACTCTCGGGTCGGGTTCCGTATAACCGCGCCGGCGAGCCTCTGCCACCACTTCGCTAAACTTCGTTCCCTCTACAAAAGAATTAAAAATAAAAGAAAGAGAACCGGAGAGGACCCCTTCGATCTTCAAAATACGATCGCCGCTATTGATCAGGTCGTTTAGGGTAGAAATGACGGGCAAGCCCGCACCGACGTTCGTTTCGTAATTGAACTGCACCCCACGCCGTTTGGCAATAGACTTCAGCCTTTGATATTGCAGATAGGCCGAAGAAGTAGCGATCTTATTGGGTGTAGAAAGCGAAATGCTTGAGTCCAGAATAGATTCATAATAACTCGCTATTTTTTCATTGGCCGTATTATCGACAAAAATGGTATTGGAAAGGTTCATCTCCTTCATCTTACCAATGAATATGGCGATGTCCATGGTCGTTTCAGATTGATTCAGAGCTTCCTTCCAGTCGTCCAGTCCAATACCCTCTTCCCGAAAAAGCATCGTCTTACTATTGGCCAAGCCTACGATTCGAATTTCCAAGCCCCGCTTTTCCTTGAGAAACTTACTCTGCTCCTTTATCTGCCGGATCAGGGTACTACCGATCAAGCCAACGCCCACCATGAATAAGTGTAGTTCTTTGGTATCCGACAGGAAGAACGCTTCGTGCAGGGCATTAAGTGCTTTGGATTCGTCCGTCCGGTTAATCACAACCGAAATATTCAATTCCGAAGACCCCTGTGCAATAGCGACTGCATTGATGCCATTTTTGCCCAACGCCTGAAAGAGTCGCCCTGATATCCCTGGTTGATAACGCATGTTTTCTCCAATGATCGCCACGACCGAAAGATCTTCTTCAACCTTCACCTGGTCGACAATCCCCATACTTATTTCATATTCAAATTCACTTTCCACCCGCTTTTTTGCCTTTGCTGCCAGATGCGGCTGAATGGCAAAACTAATGGAATGTTCAGACGATCCCTGGGTGATGAGAATAACGTTGACCCCGCCCTGTGCCAATGAGGAAAAGAGACGCCCGGCGGTACCCGGCACTCCAAACAGCCCACTGCCTGACAAAGTGAGTAAGGCAATATTACTGATAGAAGATATCCCTTTAACCGCATGTTTACCGATATCAGCTTTGTCAGAGATCAGGGTGCCTTCAAAAGAAGGATTAAAAGTATTTTTAATGTATAGTGGAATCTTCTTTATCAGAGCCGGTTGTAAAGTGGGAGGATAGATCACTTTAGCACCAAAGTGGGACATTTCCATGGCTTCGGCATAGGTCATGCTCGAAATGGTGAAAGCACGTTTCACCATGCGAGGGTCAGCCGTTAAAACACCATCGACATCGGTCCAGATCTCAATCACCCTGGCATCGAGCCCTGCCGCGATCAGAGAGGCTGTATAGTCAGAACCCCCTCGTCCCAGAGTTGTGGTCAATCCGCCTTTTGCAGACGCAATAAAACCCGTAACCACTTGAATATCAGGATTTTGAGAATAATGCTCCCTGATTTTCTGGTAGGTGAGGTCAAAATCTACCTTGGCGGCGCCAAAGTATCTGTCTGTTTTGATGACCTTCCTGGCATCCAGGTAACTTGCATTGATGCCACTTTGCCGGAGGACGTGCGCAATAATAAAGGCAGAGCTTCGCTCTCCGAAGCTCAGCACGTAATCCATTGTCCGGGGGGAGGCTTCCCTTACCAGGAAAATACCATAGAGCAGATTCTTGAGTACCTCATGGTTATTCTCCAGCTCAGGATAGGCGGTATTGCGATATTCACCTTCCAGCAACTCATTGACTGCATCGAGGTGGCGACGGCTGAACGCCTCAAAGTGGGCCAGATAGGCTTCGTCTCCTTTTGCCGCCAGGTTGCTCATTTCAATGAGGCTATCGGTTACCCCGCCAAAAGCAGAAAAAACAACCGTAAACTTTTCGCCTTTGGTATAATATCCTTTCAGGATCTCTACTATTCTTCGAATGCGTTCAGGTTTTGCGACGGATGAACCGCCAAACTTCAGCACTTTCATTACCTATATAGTTTAGAGGATTTTTTGCAAAGTAGCCAGCGGCCTGAATGTCCTTCGGCAAGGTAAGGGCAACCAGCCCCACTGGGTAGCAATCATCGTGAGGCCAGGGCAAATCATATTGAAGATGCAAAAGTATAGTGCTTCGAGGATAAATGGTACTTTTCCAGGTATTTTATGAAGGGTGGAGAGAGAAGAAAGGGCTCCTTGAAGGAGCTGAGAGCCTGTTATTTTATCTGAAGCAGCTTCAGTGCCTCCTCCTCTTTTTCACGCATGTGGGCTTTTTCTTCCGGAGATTTATCCGGATAACCGCAAAGGTGGAGTATGCCGTGGATCATCACGCGATGCAACTCCTGCTCGAAAGGCACGCCAAATTGCAGTGCATTATCCCTTACCCGGTCAACGCTGATAAAAACATCACCTTCGATCAGAGGAGGTTCTGTGTAAGGGAAGGTAATGATATCTGTGTAGGTATCGTGGTTGAGGTATTCCTGATTGAGGTTATAGAGATACTCGTCGCTGCAAAAGATATAGGAGGCTTGATGTAAGGTGCAGCCTTCTCTTTCAATAATTGATTGGATCCATTCGGTGAGTATATCAGGTTTGGCCAATTCGAATTCGACGTCCTCACTTTGAAAGGAAACAGAAGGCTCTTCATCCTCCAGTAACCATTCATCCAGTGTATTGCTCATATTCTGAACTGCATCTCAACGGTGCTACCGTTGTTGTGGAATTCTACAGAATCGGAAAGCTGTTGCATAAGGAAGACACCGCGCCCCCCCACTGTAAGGAGGTTTTCGGGAGCAGTAGGGTCGGGAACGGAATCATGGTCAAAGCCACAACCCTCATCCATAACGCGTACGGCGAGATGGTTTTTTAGTTTTCGGAACTGAATTCTTACTGTTTTGGATTCATCTTCGCAATTACCGTGAATAATGGCATTATTCACAGCTTCGGTGAGGCTGATCAGGATATTCCCGTAAACGTCGGGGCTGAGTTTATAACGCTCAACTACCTGTTCGACAAAAGATTCAACCAGGGCAATATTCCTGGGGTTTGAGGAAAGCTTAAGCATAATAGGCTTTGAACTCATTTTATTTCAACGATGGAAATTTAATGCAATTTCTAATAACATGCAAGTTTTAAGTTTTGTTGGGAGTAGCAATAAAAATCAAGAAAGGCAGCAGCACCGTCCGAATTTCGGTGCTGCTGCCTCAAATATTATTCTGTTTTCAGAGAATTAAGGTATTGTTCAACCAGTGATTTATAGTAGGGCTTTAAGGCGGGAGAAACAGCTTTAAACATTTCCACCTCTGCTTCCCGTTTTTTGATATACTCTTCCAGGGACGGCGGCATCTGACGCTCTTTCTGCGTAGCCTGCTCGGCCTTGCGCTGTTCGTCATATTCACGTTGCCGTTCTGCTTTTTCGTGTTCGAGCAAACGCGTTAGGATATCCTGCTGCCGTTTCATCATTTCATTGGTCAGCCGCTTATTCACCAGATCCTCTTCTGTTTTATCCATCTGGTCAATCATTTCCTGGAGTTCTTTACTGCCTTTGCCCTGCTCCTGGAGTTTTTTCTGCTTTTCCTTCAGGGCTTTGCGCATAGCCGCCTGGCGGGCTGCCATTTCGGCATACTCTTTAGAAGAGCCTCCGCCCATTCCTTTTTCCATCCGCTCCTTCATCTGTTTCATCTGTTCGTTGAGGCTTTGCTGTCCCTGGCTGATCTTATCTTTAGGCACTTTGCCACTCTGCCCCTGGCCTCCCGGCTTATCACACATCTGGTTGCCTGCCATCATGCTTGACATCTGCTGCTGCATCTGGTTCATCACCTCACTCAGCATAAGCGCCAGGTCGTTCACATTTTTCATCGTCCGTTGCTGATGGTCACTAGCTTGTGGCTTGCGGCGTTCCTCGAGGTCTTCCAGCCCGTCCTTCATATTGCTTTTCACCTCCGTGACCTTTTCCGTGATATAAGATTCGATCTGGAACACCCTCTTGCTCAAAGCCTGCAGGCTATCCTCCACCAGGCGAAAATCATCTTTCAACTTAAACTGTTCCTGCACCAGCTCCACATAACGGGGTGTGTTGATATCTGTGAGGTTAAACCGGTCGATCAGTTCTTCCTGGCCGAATGACAAGCCAACCAGGTTTTCCAGCAACTGTCGAAGGGCCTGAATATCTTCCTCCATCTGTTCCATTTCCCCAGATTCCATCATCATAGCCATGGCTTCTGCCATATCTTTCATTTTCTGGGACGCTTTCTTTTGAGACTCCGAAGCTTTATTATTTTCCTTTTGTTCCAACTGCTTTTGGCTCTGGTCAATATCTTTTTGAATATCATCCATCTGCTCTTCACGATCGCCCAACTCCCGGGGCTTTTCCAGTTCCTTATTCTTTTCTTCGATGCCTTCCATCTTCTCCTTGACATCCTGGAACTCTTCGTCAATTTCATCCTGTTTTTTCTCCAGCTCTTCCTGTTCTTTCTCGCCCTGCTCGGTCTCCTGGCTCAATTCTTCCTGCTCTTTGGCCAGTTCTTGCAGCTTGTCAATTGCCTGCTGCATCTCTTGTTCCAATTCGAGCTGTTTGAAGAGTTCGAGCATCCGGTCGAGTTCTTTTTCGAGTTGCTCATCGGAGAGTTCCATATCCTCCATCATTTCCAGGGCTTCATCCTTGCCCAATTCCTGAAGCAATTCTTCGATCTGCCGCATCAGCTCCTGCATTTCCTCACTCATTACCTCTTCCATCATTTGCTGCAGCTTTTCCTGCTTTTCCAGGATCTCTTCATCCATCTCAGAAAACTGTTCCTG
>JAGQXQ010000149.1:0-4649 GCA_020436535.1 Phaeodactylibacter sp. | reverse complement strand
CGGCTTTGCCAATCCAGGTCTTTCTCCTGCAATAACTTCTCCCGCATCTTCTTCATATCCTCCTGAACCTTCTTCGACTCTTCGAGCGCTTTTTTGAGATCCTGCTTGATCTGTTCATCATTCGCCTCCGCCATAGCCTCAAATTCCTTGACCGTAGGCATAGCGAAAACCATCAGGTTGGTGCGGGCGGACTTGCTGCCGTTGACACCGTCGTTGTCATAAACCTCAAAATAATAGGTAACTTCATCACCCGGCTTAAGCCCCAGCTCATTGAGGTCGAAAGTATGATCAAACTGGATCTGTTTACCGGCCGGCTTGTTCAATTTGAGGGTGCGTAGCTCTCCCTGAGCCCCTTTGGCGTCTTTAATCCGGTAGTTGAAGGATAGGCTTAGCAAGCCGTAGTCATCGGAGGCATCACCCACAAAGTAGATTAATTTGAGATCCATGCTATCCTGAAACTTTTCAGCCGATATATTCGGATACAGGTCAGGAACAACAGATATGGTATAGCTTATGGAGTCCGCATTCGGCAGAGCACTGTTGGATATGTAGAGTTTGTACGCTTCATCCTGAAGTGCTCGTTTTTGATAAGTAAAAAGGCCTTCCGAAAAGCGGGTGGCCTCGGCCGACTCATTGCTACCGGAAAACTGCAAGCGGATATCGTCGGTATGCAAGGCGTTGAAAACCCAATCGATATTGGTGCCCACCGGTACGACCAGATCGCCGATACTCGAAAGCTCCTCATCCTGACGTTGAGTGTACGCCGGATAATCCAGCTTGACATCAAAGCCGGCCACATTGGGTTTCTCAAGTACGTTGAGCGTGTAGTCTTTTGATTCAACCCCACTGGAGAACAGGAAAAATCCCACGTCTTTTTGTACATTATTGAAGCGATAGGTAAAACGGTTGGGCGCTTCTTTGGTAAGCCGGTACTGATAATTATCGATATCGATAAACACCTCATTGGGCAATTGCTCTCCTTCCACCATCACTGTGAGCGGGAAGTCTTCAAACTGAACGGCTTTAAGCTGATCGGACTCCAACTGGAAGGAAAAAGGCGCCGGCCTTTCGAAGTCCTTATTATTGTTGATGATCCTGGCGGTGCTATCCGTAATCAGGTTGGCATTGATAAACAAAATGACGATCAACAGCAGTAGAGGCGGCAAGGCATAACGAAGATATTTTCGATTCTTACTCAGGTCTATTGCACTGGGAAACGGCACGAGCTTGATCTCTTCGGATTTCTGGTCAATGCTGGCGAAGATAAGCTCCTGCCTGGAAGCCTGATCAGACTGGTGCTTGAGCTGAAGAATATTCAACAGCTTATCCTTTACGTCAGTGAAGTGTCCGCCAATGATCTGAGCAGCTTGTTCGTGAGAGATAAGCTTGCCCAGGTGGAAATAATGTAAAAGAGGCGTAAAAACCCAGTAAGCAAGGGCTACCGTGCTTACCCCAATGAAGGAATAAAACATGGCCTTCCGGACGCCGGTGTCGAAATAGTTGTAATATTCCAAAAGGGCCATAGCCAAAAAAAGCGCCAGAATAAGGCCAACGCTATAGAGCACGCCCCGGATCACCTGGTTGATATAATATTTCCGGATGAACTGGTCTAGTTTGTCGATTAACAGTCGGTAATTATCTTGTGTCACCATAAGGTCAGCAACTTCGTTTTTTCTAAAAAAGAGTAAATCAATAACAACAACTCCCAGGGGCGGGAAAAGATTGGCCGCCTCTGCAATTTAACACAATGATGTCTGTTTTCTTTGTTAAAATGGCTTTCACCTGTCCGTATTCAAATAACGAACACCTTTCCACTAGCAGATGGATATTCTCAAGTTGGATTTGCCGGGATATGATATAGCACAGAAGAGCAGGTAAATTAACGAAGATTTACCTAAATGTCAAGGTGTGATGAAAGACATGACATGTTTTCCCTTCAAAGTACCGGCCCTGCAACAAAATAAAAATGAAGCCAGGAACTACGGCCGCACATCCGGGAGCATCTGTTCGTAATAAGCCTTCAACTGGGTGTTCTTTTCGGTCGCTTTAACCTCTTTGATGACCTCGAAGAGGTTGCGGGCCAATTCCTGTTCAGCCTCTTCGGAACTATTGGCATAGGCCCTCCGCATCTCATTGAGCGCCCGGGTAGCGCTATACCTGAGCCAAGGGGACTTCATTTCGTCGAAAGCCATTGGTTTTAGCCGCTCGATAACTTGCATACTGGCCGGCAAGCCGGCCTCCATGGCCAGGTTTCTATATGCATCAAAGAAGTAGATGGTGGAAAAACCACTTATTCTTTCCAGGTTTTTTTCAAAAAAAGAAAGGTAGGCCGGATCACCCGATCCGGAATAGATCTCCCCGATGGAGAGCAAAATATCGTCAACCGGTTCTCCTTCCAGTTTTTTGGCGTACGCTAAGGCTGCTTCACTATCATTAGTACTCAGGTATTGCAGCGCGGCGCCGATCACATTGTATGCGGAATCACGTTGAATAGCTGCTTGAGCCTGCTCGATGGCGCCGGCATATTCCAGGCTCATTAATTTTTCAAAAGCAGCAACCCGAACCTGAGAACGAGGGTCTTCTAAGGCCATCTGCTTCAGGCGGGTCAAAATTTCTTCTCCGGCCCCTTCTCCAATATTGGAAATGGCTACTCCCCGGATCACCCAAAACGCATCCCCCAGTGCATCTACCTGTAGCTGCTGAGCCTGAGCCATATTGCTGTTTTCCAGCTGCAATACGGCTTCATAACGGTCGAGAAATTTCGGGGCATGGTAATATTGAAAGATGAGTTCTTCCTCTGTTTTATTGTCTCGGGCCTCCGCCAGCAAAATGCGATCCGCATCAAAATTGATGAGCCTGGGCCGTTCCGGCACATCAAAAGTGAAGGTTTGGGAACGCTGATTGACCCGCACTGCTTTTCGGATTGGCTCGCCTTCCGATAGATAAATATCGATCGCCACCGGCAATTCAAACACCGCAGGCATTGTTTCAGGGTCCTGGAGTTGTTCCACCTTTACGGTTGCCTGCCCTTGTTCTGCATCATAGCCATAAGTGATATCGAGGTTGGGATGGCCCTGGCTGAAATACCATTGATTAAAAAACCAGTTGAGGTCCTCTCCAGTCAAGGCTTCAAAGGCCAGACGCAAATTGTGGGCCTCCACGGCCGTGTAGGCGTTATCGGAGAGGTATTTGTTCAAAGCTGCCCAGAAGGCTTCATCTCCGACATAGTTACGCAGCATGTGTAGCACCGCTCCGCCTTTGTTATAGCTATGAGCGTCGAACATGTCTTCTTTATCCTCATAGCCAAAGTAGATCAGAGGATGCACATTGCCGCGGGCAGACCCAAAATAACCGCTCCACTCACTCAGGAGATGGTAATCCGCTTCTTCTTTCCCGTACTGATGCTCCAACCAGAGGTATTCGCTGTAATTGGCAAAGCCCTCATTCATCGTCAGGTTGGCCCAGCTTTCGCAGGTTACCAGGTCGCCAAACCAGTGGTGAAAGAGCTCATGGGCCACGATGCCTTCATTGTGGTTGTCGATCAATTCCCGGCGGTGTTTTTGTACAAAGTCGCCGAAGATCACGCTGCTGGTGTTTTCCATAGCACCGGATACATAGTCTCGTACGACCACCTGGGCAAACTTGGGCCAGGGGTACTTCACCCCCAGCTTCTCTGAAAAGAAGCTCAGCATTTCTTTGGTGTGTGAGAAAATAGCCTGGGCATCCGCCTCGTATTCCGGTTCTACGTAGTAGTAAACCGGTTTATCTTCCCAGGATTCTTCGACCACTGCATATTCACCAATAGCCAGCATAAACAGATAGGGCGCATGGGGTTGGTCCATTTTCCAGTAAAAGGTGTGCGTCCCATCGCCATTTTCCTTTGTAGACACCAGCGATCCGTTGGAGAGTACCGTAAGGCCGTCCTCCACGGTAACGATCATCTCCTGCGTGCAGCGTTCATTGGGTTTGTCGATAGTTGGAAACCATCGGGAGTTGAACTCGGTTTCTCCCTGAGTCCATATTTGTCTTGGTTTCCCTGCTTCATCGCCTCTCGGGTTGATGAAGAACAAGCCCCTATCGGAAGTGATGGCCGCACTGCCGCCTGATTCGGAAGGAGTAGCCGTATAATCGATAAAAAGCGTGTAGGTTTCATCTTTGGTAAAAGCCCTACCCAATTCAATAGTAATCTTTTTCCCGTCGTATGTATATTTAAGCGGTTCGGATCTTCCTTCAAAGGATACCTGATGGAAGGTGAAGTCCCTCGCATCCAGTGTGACGGTTGCAGTGGGGTAGAAAAAAGGCTGCAGTTGAAGCGTAGCCTTACCCAGCACCTGTTCTTTTCCCCAATCGAATTGCAACTCGAGGCGGGTGTGAAGCAAATCATTTTCCCGCTTATGGCTGGCGTGGTAAACCGGCAGTTCGTAAGATTTTTCTTTTTCGCTGCCTTCATCCGGCTGTTTCCTCGGCGCCGTAACGACCATCGTATCTAATTGCGTGAATTCGTATTCCGGAACGGAAACGACCGCCATTTTTTGCTGAGTGGAACAAGAGGTGAGGAGCGCGGTAATTGCCAGAGAAAAAAGCCATTTCTTTCTACTCATCATTGTCTTCAATTTAAAGGCTGCCAAAGATAAAGCATCAGATAGAAC
>JAGQXQ010000623.1 GCA_020436535.1 Phaeodactylibacter sp. | reverse complement strand
CCGGCCCGTTGTGGCCGGTTTTTTTATTTCATCACCAACCAACCTACATTACTTCATTTCTGCGTAATATTCGTAAAAGTACGGAATGGTCTCGATGCCTTTGTAGAAATTAAACAGGCCATAGTGCTCATTTGGCGAATGGATGGCATCGGAGTCCAGGCCAAATCCCATGAGGATGCTTTTGGCATCCAGTACTTCCTCGAATAAAGCCACGATGGGTATGCTTCCTCCTTCACGCGCCGGAATGGGGGTTTTGCCAAAGGCCTTTTCCATAGCCTTTGAGGCGGCCTGATACTCGGGGGTATCCGTGGGCGTTACTGCCGGCTGGCCGCCGTGGTGAGGCGTCACCTTGACTTTTACAGAAGGTGGAGCAATCCTTTCAAAATGCCGGGTAAAAAGTTCCGTGATCTTATCTGGATCCTGGTTGGGAACCAACCGCATGCTGATCTTGGCGGATGCCTTGGAGGGCAACACCGTTTTGGCGCCCTTGCCGATGTAGCCGCCCCAAATGCCGTTGACGTCGAGGGTCGGGCGGATGGAGACCCGCTCCAGGCTGGTATATCCTGTTTCGCCCTGTACATCGCCGATATCCAGGTCTTTCTTGTAGTGGGCCAGGTCGAAAGGAGCTTCATTCATCTTGGCTCGCTCAGCGGTGCTCAGTTCAAGCACATCATCATAGAAGCCGGGAATGGTAATTCGGTGATCGTCATCCTGCAGAGAAGCGATCATATCACAGAGCACATTGATGGGGTTGGCCACGGCGCCTCCGTAAACACCCGAGTGGAGGTCGCGGTTGGGGCCGGTCACTTCCACCTCTACATAACTCAGTCCGCGCAGGCCCACCGTGATAGACGGCACATCATTGGCAATAATAGACGTATCGGAAATGAGGACTGTATCACAGGAGAGCTTATCGGCATTTTCCCGGCAGAAGATGCCCAGATGGCTGGAGCCTACTTCCTCTTCCCCTTCAATCATAAACTTCATATTGCAGGTCAACGCCCCTTTGGCGTTCATGGCTTCAAAAGCCTTGATGTGCATGAAGAACTGTCCCTTATCATCGCAAGAGCCACGGGCGTAAATAGCCCCATCAGGATGCTCTTTCGTCTTCTTAATAACTGGCTCGAAAGGCCCTGACTCCCATAGTTCCAGAGGATCTGGCGGCTGGACATCATAGTGGCCGTAGACCAGTACTGTAGGTTTTGACGGGTCGACTATTTTTTCACCATAGACGATCGGATTGCCTGGAGTAGGGCAAATTTCCACTTTATCGGCGCCGGCTTGTCGCAGGCTCTCCGCAACGAATTCAGCAGCCTTGAAGATGTCTTCCTTATAATCAGAGTCAGCGCTGACAGAGGGGATGCGCAGCAGGCCGAAGAGTTCTTCCAGGTAGCGTTCTTTGTTTTGCTGGATGTAATCCTGTACTTGTTGCATGTTCGTATTGGTATTTATTTGATCATTTTGTTTTTTGCGGAGGGCTAAAGTACGAAATTTAGAGGATTTAGTTGAACCGGCGCACCTAAGTTTCGGAAAGCGGGCAGGCGGTTAAAAAACATGCCCTAAAAAATCCACCAGCCCAGGCCGCCACTCTTTATTTCCCAACGCTTTGACCATCAGGCTGGAAGGTATCCTGCGGTGGGCAACCCCCAGAGTACGGTGCTCACTGATCATCAACCACTGACAAATATTGGAAACCAATTGGAACCCGTTGGTGTGGTAAAGGCTGTGGTCTTTGGCCATCAGCAAAAGGAAATCTACACGGTGCCGAAAACCAAGGATTGTCAGTTCTGAAAGCATGCGGCTGGCCAGGCGGCGATGCTGAAAGGGTTCGGACACACAAAGGTCAGCGATGCCAAAAATGCGGAACGCTTGCCCATCATTATTGACAATCCGGTGTTCTACTGCCATGTGGGCAATAAGGGTTTCATTTTCCCAACACAGAAAACGGAAATCGGGCAATTGTTTATAATAAATGCGGCCCTCCGGATATTCCGGAAAACAAATGCCCAGCAAGCCGGCAATGGCTGATTCGGTAGCCTCGTCAATCTCAAATTCCTGGAGGCGCTGAAGCTTCATAGGTACGTTCTTTGGGATAGTATAGCTTTAAAAATATTGGTTTAACAACTCTTGCAGAGCATCCTCTGAAATTTTCCGCCGCAACTCTCCATCTACTGCATAGGAGATATACCCTGTTTCTTCGGAGACCACAAAAGCGGCCACGTTGGCCCGCTCCGAAATGCCGACTGCCGCCCGATGCCGAAGGCCCGCCGATTTGGGCAGGTTGGGGTTTTCGGAGACAGGCAGAATGCAGCTGGCCGACCTCATCTTACCGTTGGCAATAAGCACCGCTCCATCGTGCAGGGGGCTTTCCTTATTAAAAATACTCTCTATCAAGGGCTCACTGATCTCCGCCTCGAGCGCCACGCCGGAACTGACCAGCCCATCCAGGCTCAGGTTGCCGGCCAGGACGACGAGGGCGCCTGTCTTTTTCTTACTCATCCGCAGTAAAGCAGACCGCATCGCCCGTATCTGGCGCGCTTTTTCTTCTGTATTTTCCAGATTCCGGTCGATAATGCGCCCGACGAAGTTGGAGCGTTGCCGGAGGGTAGTATTACCCAGAAAGAGCAAAAACCGCCGGACTTCCGGTTGAAAAATAATGATAATGATAATCACCCCTACACTTACAAACTGGTCCAGCACAGCCGCAAGGAGATCCATGTTCAATTGATTGACCAGCCACCAAACGACGTAGAGGGTCAGTACGCCCACAAAAATATTGAAAGCGATATTGCCGCGCAGCAGTTTGTAGATCTGATAGATCAGGTAACCTACGATCAGGATATCGAGGATATCCCAAATGCGAACGGGAAGAAAACCAATGTCAAAAAGATACAACATGTACGTTCCGGTCCATAGTTTTGCCAGCCGGTGGCGGGCTGTTTTAATTGTCTTCCTGAGGGGTAGGAGAATAAATCACCCCTTCCTTCATATTGTACAACATGAAGGCCAGCATATCTGCCCCGGCTTCGATGCGTTTGGATGTCGGGCTGCCTGCGCCATGCCCGGCACTCGACTCGATCCGGATCAGGATTGGATCCTTGCCTTCCTGATGAGCCTGCAGGCTGGCGGCAAACTTGAAAGAATGGGCGGGCACTACCCGGTCATCGTGGTCAGCAGTGGTGATCATGGTGGCAGGATATTTTTGCGCGGTAATATTGTGAAGTGGAGAATAGGCAAAGAGGTAATCAAAATCCTCTTTGTTATCACTCAGTCCGTAATCGTCTGCCCAGGCCCATCCAATAGTGAATTTTTGATAGCGCAACATATCCAGGACACCTACTGCCGGCAGAGCCACTGCGTAGAGGTCGGGCCGCTGCACCAGGCAGGCGCCCACCAGCAACCCTCCGTTCGATGCGCCATGAATGGCCAGCTTGGAAGGGTTTGTATAATGATTGGCGATCAGGTATTCTGCGGCGCCCTGAAAATCGTCAAAAACGTTCTGTTTGCGGTGCTTGGTTCCCGCCTCGTGCCAGGCCGTCCCAAATTCTCCGCCACCACGGATATTGGCCACCGCACAAACTCCGCCGTTCTCCAGGACAACCGGAAAAAGCATGTACCGGGTCCGGTTGAAGAGAGGAAGGACCGGAATATCGAACCCACCGTAACCATACAGCAAAGTTAGATGGGCGCCTTCAAGCTTCATCCCTTTTCGATGTACAATAAACATCGGGATGTCGGTTCCGTCATAGCTCTGATAATGCACTTGCTTCACCTCATAGGCATCGCTGTCGAAATCAGATTTCGGTTGTTTATACATCGATTGGCTAAAGTCGTCCAGACTCAGCCGGTAGATGGAGCCCGGTTGAATGAGGGAAGAGAACTCGAAAAAAGCCTCCGGGCTATCGGCCCGGCCGCTAACCTCCAGGACCGTGCCAATTCCCGGTAGTTCAATAATTTTTTCCTCCTGGCCCTCCGAAGAGAATACCTTCATCTGGCTGGAGGCATCGTGAAGATAATGAGCGATCAATTTACCTCCGAAAAAATAGGCATCCTGGAGCACATCGCCGGAAGCAGGGATGACCTCCTGCCAGTAGCGGGCGCCAGGCTGGCGGGTACTGATACGCAGCAGGCGTTTATTCGATGCTTTGTAGTTGGTCAGCACATAAAAGCTATTTTCATCACTTCCAATCACCTCGAAATCATCATCGAAGTTTTCGACGATGGGAATGAAGGAAGGGTCATCTGTGTTCAGGTCCCGGAAGTAGAGGGCATTGCCACTGGTAGACTCGACCACCCTTAGAATCAGGAAGCGCTCATCATCCGTCGTTTGGGCATAAACGTTGCGCTTTGGGTTACGGCGGTCGGCGAAGGCCAGTATATCCTCCGACTGCGGCGTGCCCACCTTGTGAAAATAAACCTGATGAAATTGGTTGGAGCCGGTCAGGGC
>JAGQXQ010000148.1 GCA_020436535.1 Phaeodactylibacter sp. | reverse complement strand
TTGATTCTCGATTTGAATGGCCCTCATTTTTATTGCCACATCAAGGAACACAAGGCCGCTGTCATGGTGTTGTAAGCCATATTGGCATTCATGCTGACGGTTCGGTTGTTCCTTGTTGTTTGGATAAAAATGCGGTCATCAATTTGGGCAATGTCAAAGAACAATCCCTGGCAGATATTCTCAATAGTGATAGATTTGCTGAAATGAGAAACGGTTTTCTGAAGGGAGTATTGGTAGAGGAACTTTGTCAGCATTGCACATTTATTAACCGGTTCAAAAGAAATTAAGAGTGCGTTCCAATGAACCGTATTCCCGGCCTAGTGCCCGTAGTGCCGCAGTTAGAAATTTAATATTGTTTATGAAATAACCGGCCAATGGCGCCTGGCTTTGCCTCGGTCCTAAAGGATGGCCAGGCACCTTCTCCCTTTTTCTCCCTTCAGGGCTGGGGCAAAAAAAAGGGAGAATTCGAAAGAAGTTGTTAATAAATTTTCAACCGGCGGCACTAGTCCCGTACCTTCCCGCTAAACACACTCACCTTCGGATTGAACGGGTTGCCCGACGACCGCCGGAAGGAAACTACCTGCCCCACGTGCCAGAGGGCATCGGCAATGGGGCCGTTGATCAGGTTCCAGAATGGGTATTCCGATGTTTCATTGCCTCTTTGGAAGATGAGGTTGTGCCCGGCCATATCTTTATCCTCACTAGCCTTTAGCAGATCGCTTGCCGTTTTGAAGTTGGCCAGAGTCTGCCTTCTTTTCTGTTCAAAAGTGAAGGCCGTGTTTTCTTGGGTGCGCTGGTTGGGCTCGTGTTGCGGAGCATTGACGATGAGGATGGACAATTCATAGATGTGATCCAGTGTTTCTTCGGTAGTCCGGGCCGCTTCATTGGGCCTGAACTGAAGGTCTTCAGGCCTTAGCCCTTCGGTGGCCCAATAGTAGCGGAAGCCCAGCCCGTCGATCAGGCGCGCGGCCACAGTACCGGCCGTATACGTTTCGGGATAGGGCGGGATTTGGTAGTAAGGCAGATCCGACTCTACATTGGCATCTTTCATGATTTCATCTTGAGCGTTGATCCCGGTGGCCAGGAAAAAAAAGAGCAGCAGGAAAAAGCAGGCTGATTTCACGTCTTAAACATTTTGTGAACAATCGGGTTGTGCATCTATATTTATCAAAGGTATACAATTACAGAAAGACGGAGAAGGTGGGCCTTGACTTTGTAACAGCAAGAAAAGTTCCTATTTTTACATCCGAAAAGAAAATTACTGGAATAATGGATCTTACGAACCCACTTGTTTATGGAGTACCGTTTTTTTTGGTGCTTATTCTGCTGGAAATAGGCTACAGTAAATCTCACGACGAAGATCAACACCTGTATGACTGGAAGGACCTGATGGCCAGTTCCGCTATGGGCCTGGGCGCCGTTATCCTGGAACCGCTCTTCAAGGTCATATCCGCTATCGTCATTTTCAATCTGGTCTATGAAGTTTTCAACCCGGAACTGGAGGGCGTACGGACCAACATCATGGGCTACCAATCCTTTGGTTGGGCCTGGTACGTCTGGCTGATCTGCCAGTTGCTGGATGATTTCAGCTACTACTGGTTTCACCGGCTCAACCACACTGTTCGTTTTTTCTGGGCCGCCCACATCGTTCACCACTCCTCCCACCATTTCAACCTGGGCACGGGGATAAGGAACGGCTGGTTCACACTGTTGTACAAACCGCTTTTCTACATGTGGCTGCCGATGATCGGCTTTCACCCCGGAATGGTGGTCGTTTGTATGGGAATTGAATCGCTTTGGCAGTTCCAGCTCCACACTCAGTACATTCCCAAACTGGGCTTTCTCGATAAATTTCTCAATACCCATACCCAGCATCAGGTGCACCATGCTCAAAACCTGGAGTACCTCGATAAAAACCACGGCGGCTACCTCAACCTCTTCGATAAGCTGTTTGGAACCTGGGCTGAATACGATGAAGATATCGAGATCAAGTACGGCGTCATACATCCCCCCAGCTCTCATAACCCGGTGGTCATCCTCACTCACGAGTACAAAAACATCTGGAACGATGTTAAAAGCACCGATAACTGGCGCAATAAATTTATGTACATCTTTGGCCCTCCTGGCTGGAGCCCGGACGGATCTACCCTCACCGTCAAGCAAATGCAGCGGCTGTTCAAAGGGGAGAAGAAAGAAGCGGAAGCCTCAAACGGCCAGGTAGGAGCCGGCAAGGTGCAACTGGACCTTGTTTCGCTACACGTTAAACAGGACAATAATGTGCAGGTAGCCAAAAATGAGTAAGGAGAGCTTGTTCTTTTTGTTAACTTGCACTGATTTTGTACATTCCCCTCTGGAAAAAATGACAGAATGGGCCTTCTCGACCGCATTTTTGGACCTAAAACGGAGGAAACGGAACAACCGAAGATCAGCTTTGGGCGTTATAGCGATTCCTATAAAGACAGCTCCCGCTACACCGCCTGGGATGTAGCCCTGGAGAAGTTTGACAGTAAGGAATACCTGGAGAGCTATAAGCAATTCTTCTATTACCTTCGGGATGAGGAGGAAGAAAACGTACACTACAAAGAAGTAAAAGGAGGGTTGCAGTTCGAATTGTTCCAGGGATCCAAGAAGATAACGGGCCTGGCCACGCCGCAGAAGGTAAAAGTGGAAGCCAAGGTGGTTAAGGCGGAAGCCCTCAATGTGGCGTTTATGCGGCGATTGCTGGAACAAAATTTCAACCTCAAATACAGCCGTTTCGCCCTGGATGAGCAAGGCAATATCGCGATTATCTTCGATACCTACACGCTGGACGGCTCCCCCTACAAGCTCTATTACGCCCTCAAAGAATTGGCTACCAAAGCTGACAAACAGGATGACCTGCTGCTGGAAGAATTCAAGAGCCTCCAGCCCGTCGACGCCAGCCACCTCGTAGAACTGCCCCAGCCCGAAAAACAGGCTAAGTACAACTATATCATCAGCCAGATCCGACAAGTCCTCGAGGAAGCCGAGCATGGCAAGCTCGACAAGATACAGTACTCGGGAAGCATCGGTTATTTGCTGCTCGATCTCATCTATCGCCTCGACTACCTCACCAAGCCGGAAGGCTTTATGATGGAAGCGCTCGAACACCTCCACCGCAAGTATTACGAAAACGACGGCATGGCCACCGCCGGCAAAAACCAGGTGCTGTGCTCCGACCTCAAGGAACTGCTGGAAAGGGGGCAGGAGGAGTTCTTTAAAGAGATGTACCGCGTTAAGTCTACCTTCGGCATCACCCACTCCGTACACCACGACCGGGTCGTCAGCATCATCGATGCCGAACTATTCCACATGGATTGGTATAAGGAACATGGCTATAACAACATCGCTCTGGCCATTCCCGGTTATATCGTGGGCTACTGCATGTTCAACTATGCGGTGCCGAAACCCGACCGCGACCTGTTCCACCTGTATTACCAGATCGTGGAATCCGATTACTTTAAAAGCCTGGGCTTTACCAATAACTATTACGATAAGGCCACCAACAAATTTGACAAACGCGCCATCAAGAAGGCCATCACCCGGATCGTAGAAAACAACCGGCCCTATTATCCTAACCTCAACCCCGCCACCGGCTCCCTGGGGTTTGACAGCCTTCCCGATTTTGCCCGTTCCTTCCTCCTCATGGTCCGTAACCTGGAAATGGTTAAAACAGATTGATACGAACAGTTGTTAGTTTTTTAGGCTATCAATAAACTCTAACCATGACAACCACAACTACAAAGGAAGACATCCGGAACATTCTGGAAGAAGTGACGGACCCCGAAATCCCCGTTTTGACGGTAACTGATTTGGGCATCATCCGGGATATTAAGATCGGAGAGGAGGGGTTAGAGATCATCATTACGCCTACCTACTCCGGCTGTCCGGCCATGAATACCATTGAGGTCAACATCCGGGCCGCCCTGCAGGAAAAGGGCTTCGATAAGGTAAAGGTCACAACAGTCCTCTTTCCGGCCTGGACTACCGACTGGATCACCGAACGGGGACGGCAACGGCTCAAAGATTACGGCATCGCCCCACCCGTCGATGGCAGCGTCGACAAAAATGCCCTTTTCCAGGACGGCCCCATGGTGGAATGCCCGCAGTGCGGCTCTCAACACACCGAAATGGTCAGCCAGTTTGGTTCCACCGCCTGCAAGTCGTTGTATCGCTGTCTGGACTGTAAGGAGCCTTTTGATTATTTTAAATGCCATTGAGCAAATGCTCTTATTTTATCCATCCGGAGCAGCCTATGCAGCAGCCAACAATATAACACCCTCATATGACCATCACACAGCCAACAATCCAGCAATATAACACCCCGGCAGGTTACCAGCAGCCAACAATATAACAACCTCACCCTCAATGAAAGAAAACAACAGTATCCTCTTCGAACTGGACGGCCATGTAGCCAGGATCACCCTTAACCGCCCCCAGGTTTATAACAGCTTCAACCGGGAGATGGCCCTGGCCCTGCAGGCCCGGCTCGACCAGTGTAAGAACGACCCGGAAGTGCGCGCTATTTACCTCACCGGCGCCGGCAAAGCTTTCTCCGCCGGACAAGACCTTCAGGAGATCGTCGGCGACGATAGCCCCGAGATGACCACCATCCTCACTGAGCATTACAACCCGATCATTGTCCGCCTCCGGGAAATCGAAAAACCGGTTATCGCCGCCGTGAATGGCGTCGCTGCCGGCGCCGGCGCCAACATCGCCCTGGCCTGCGATGTGGTGATGGCGGCCACGTCCGCCTCCTTCATACAGGCTTTTAGCAAGATCGGCCTCATTCCCGACAGCGGAGGTACCTTCTTTTTGCCCCGTCTGATCGGCTTCCAGAAAGCCTCGGTACTCATGATGCTGGGCGATAAGGTGGGCGCCGAAGAGGCCGAACGCCTGGGTATGATCTATAAAGTCGTTCCAGACGAAGATTTTGCGGAAAAATCACTGGAGATCGCCCGCCGGCTTTCCCTAATGCCTACCAAAGGCCTGGGTTATACCAAACGGGCCCTCAACCATTCCTTTGACAATGAACTCAGAGAGCAGCTGGCTATCGAAGATCAGCTGCAGTCCGCCGCCGGCCAGACCGAAGACTATCAGGAAGGGGTGAATGCTTTTTTGGAGAAACGTAAGGCAGTGTTTAAGGGGGAGTAGGTGGATAGGATAGGGGTTAAATGGTTATATTGTTACCGGGCGAACTCGATTTTCTGAATAGTATTTTCCAGCATTCAGCTACAAAACCGCCGCCGCCAACCCGGTACGAGGATGAGAGTCCGGCAATTACCGGTTAAACCAAATAATTGCGTTGCACGGGTTGGCTGGCGGTGGAAGTGTTTACTGATTTGTAAAGGTGTTTAGCGCGTTTTGAGAGGCCGGGGGAATCGTGGTTTCACGGATTCATAGGTTCACAAAACCGTGAACCCATGAGCCAGTGAAAAAGCAAGGGGAAAACAGATCAATTCCATTCTCCCCTTTGCTAAACCTAATAGTTTTCATAGCATTAAAATTGTTTCCAAAGGTTTTCCCGGGGTAGGGGACAGGTTTTCAGGTGTAAAAAATAGGTAGATTGTTTTCAAAGGCCTCCTGAGCTTACAAAAGCTTGTAGATTGTTTTCAAAGGCTTGCTGCAAAGAAGGGAAAAAAGAAAACAGCGATCAAGAGGGTAAATGCCCTTCCTCTTCAATTTAGGATAGTTTAACCCCTTCACCTGGGGATGAGCAATAACCGTTAAGTTGTTGGCGAAGTGCAAATGTCTAAGGATCAATGTGTTGAAAATATGTGTTAAAATTGTAAATTGAAAGCCGTTAAAACTTTAACTAACCTTAAGCAATTGTTAGGGGCCCAAATTCTGGCATATTCAGAAGGAATAGGGAAGAAATGTTTATCTTTTGGGTATGGATGGAGGCAGAGGATTCAGTCATTTGACACAAAGCCCCCTCCAAATCACCGATACACCGATACACCGATACACCGATGAGGGCA
>JAGQXQ010000021.1:31899-36424 GCA_020436535.1 Phaeodactylibacter sp. | reverse complement strand
CCTCGGGGAATTCTACTGATTAAAAGCTGAACTCACAGCCTCGTGATTCTTTAAGATGTTGGGTTTTCAAAAAGCCAAAGATACAAATTGCGCGGCCTTTCCTAAAAAACCATCAGCTTTTCGGTTGCTACCGTTTTCATCCACCTGCAACTGTCTGAGCGTTGTCTTGTCCCATCACCATATCACCCCTCACTCCTCCCCCGATCATCCACATATTCCTCCACACCCGAAGCCGGATTCGTACAATACTGATAAAAATCATACAGTACCAGCAGGCTCTCCCCGGTATAGTGCAGCCCTTCTTCCAATCGCTTGCGATGCAATTCCAGCAACCCCTCCTCTTTTTGCATGAATTTATATAAGGTGTGCATTACCTTGACGAAGCGCTCCATGTCGTTGGCCTGGGGGATATCCGGGCTGCCCAGTTTTTCCAGGAGGAGGCGAAAGCTGGCCGGGCTGTAGAACGTATACTGAGCAGGATGGCGGAAAGCCAGATAAAGGAAAACCATCTGGTAATCGTCGTCGTGGTAGTGGTTGTTGTCAATGGAGCGAGGGTGCTGATCCTTGTACTCCTGGAGCAGCATATCACAATAGTAGACGAAGCGCCCTACCCTACCCTCCAGGGTCTTTTCCTCGTTGAACAGGTCGAAGAACATGTGGCGCACAAAATCCGGCTGCATGCGCGCCAGTTCCAGCATCATACGCTTGGGCTCGTAGGCCTCGCGCTTCCAGAGGCGTTTGGTTTTGGAATTTTGGAGCGCACTGTCGTACATGGCGGGCCAGTCTTCCGCATCCATATCCCAGTTCTCCTGGAAGATGCGCTGGGACTCCCAGATGTAGAGGCGTTGCTCCTTTGCCCGGGCCGTAGAAAGGTATCGGTGGTATTGCTGAAGGTAATGTTGAATTCGCTTGAGCTGCATGGGATTGGGTAAATGGTTGAATGGTTCGATTGCTTCAAGGTTGCACTGGAAAGCAGCCATGGAACAATATAACCATATAACAAGGACTCAATTTACAACTGCTGCCGCACCCCAACAAACAACCCGGTGGTCATATAGCGCTGTTGCACGCCATACTGATCGCGGGTGACCGATTTGGGATAGACTTTGAAATGAGGTTCTACGACGAGCTGCAGGTTGTGGCCCACCTGATAAGCGAAGCCTACGCTGCCATACCAACCAAGGCCCGCCTGTTGTTTGAAAGCAGGATAAGCATCGGGGTCACTGGAATCAAAACGGACGGGCTGCAGGTCGTGAGGAGAGAGGAAATCGCCTTTCTGGCGAAACAAGAGGTTGAGGTAAGCGCCGCCATTGACCGAAATCTTGAGTTTATGAGACGAAAGCTCATAGCCCAGCAGGAAAGGAATATCGAGCATGCGGTAATGGTTCTGGGTGATCTTCCGGCGGGTGCCCACCTTGATAATGGTATCTGTACTTATAATGTTGCCATTCTGGTCGTAGTTATTGATGGTTTCGATGACCTCCTCACTACCGTTGATGTAACTGAAGCGCTCATTGATCTGGGAAAAATTCAGGCCGGTGCGCAGGGCCAGGCCCTTATCGGAGACCAGAGAAAGGCGGAGCGCGCCACTGAAAGCGTACATATTGGATTCCGTCTCTTCCCGGGTATTGACGTACTCGGCAAATTCGGGATCCCTGGGCTGCAACTGACGGAAAGTGAGGTCCGGAGAAAGAAGCGCATCGAGGTAAACACTCCAGGAGCCATTGCCAAAATTGGCGCATTTGGGGTCCGGGGAGAAGATCGCGTCAAAAATGGAACGCCCGCGAATGGGCTGCCGTTCCAGGACCGAAGGCAGCGTCGGCGGGGCTGCTTCCCGTACAGGGCGCACGGTGGGTGGATAGGCATCAAATTCGTTTGGCGATCCGGCAATTTGCCGGAAAGCAGGCATAGCGGCAGCAGCCAATTGACGGGCCTGATCAGCAGCGGTTTGATTCAGAGCGATTGCCGTTTGGGCAGGCACCGCCAAAGGTCTAACCGGAGGGGCGCCTGCAGTTTTGGGTGCATAGGCCTCAGTGGGGGTGGATATCGCTGAAACAACCGTTTGCCGGGCCGGCACATCAGCAGCAGCCTGAGCACCCATGAGTGGGATGGGAAAACTATCAAGGCCCGGTTGTTGATAGGCCCACACCACCCAGCTTAGGCCAACTACCGCAAGGGTAGCCAACAGGCCAACCACCGGCTTTTTCTGCCGGGCCTGATTCAGAACGCGGTGTTTCCAGTCGCGTTTTTGGCCTATTTGTTCCCAAAGATGCATTGGAGCTTCGGCTTCCAGGTCCCTCAACCTATGCCGAAACACCTCATCCAGGGGGTGGTGTTTGTTCATACTGCGATCTTTTGCAAATCAATGATCATCGCCTGTAACATTTTCCGGGCCTTTACCAATTGTGAACGGGAGGTGCTTTCCTGAATCCCCAGCATATCCGCTATTTCCTTGTGGCTATAACCTTCGACCGCGTAGAGGTTGAAAACGAGGCGGTAGCCTTCCGGTAGTTTAGCGATCAGGCGAAGTAATTCCTCCTCCTGCAAGTGGGCGTAGACCTCAGGTTCCAATGGCAGTTCCGGATAATTTTCCAGGCCGATCTGCTCCTGTTTAAAACTCTTTTTACTGTAGTTTTTGAGGGCAGTGTTTATGACGATCCGCCGGACCCATCCTTCGAAGGATCCTTTGAATTCAAATCTGGTAATGTTATCGAAAATTTTGATGAAAGCGTCCTGAAGAATATCTTCTGCTTCCATTTCGTGGCGAGTGTAGCGCATGCATACCACTAGCATCTTGCCAGCGTAGCGTCTGAACAATTCCTGTTGGTGGTACCGGTCCTCTCGGATACAGCCTTTGATCAGTTCCTTTTCCGTCACAGGAATGAGGTTAATCCGCTTGCTTACACCATTTTTCGTTTCCCCAATTTGCAAACAAGTACGGACATTTTCGATTGCCAGGCGCGTATGGTGTCGCTTTAGCTCTGCCTCTGGTTATTAGACCTCTTTCCAGGGGAATACGCTGCCTGAAGATGCCTCCAAATAATATTTCCCCCCAAGATAGGGATTATTGGCCTATAATTCGAGGCCTCCTATGCCTTTTCACAATTATTTTACACTCCAATAACGGAAATTTGATGTGCGGTTTACCTTGTACCAGGCTAAATGGGTTAATGCCGGAACCATTCTTCCCTTTCCTTGAAAAGTTATCCTAACTTATCGCCCAAAATGACAGCCGAAGAAAAAGCCTATAAGGTGGTCAGCAAAATGTACGACAATGACCCGTTCAGCCAGTGGCTGGGCATCGAACGCCTCGAAGTAGGGCCCGGCCATTGCCGGCTCCGCATGAAGATTCGCCGGGAAATGCTCAACGGCTTTGCCATTGTCCACGGCGGTATTACCTTCAGCCTGGCCGACAGCGCATTCGCTTTCGCTTCCAATTCCCGCGGGCGCCATGCGGTGAGCATCGACACCTCTATTTCCCATATGGTTTCTCTGAAAAATGGCGATATTATCACAGCCACCGCCATCGAAGAACAGCTTGGCCACCGAATCGGACACTACCGGGTGGAGGTGCGCAATGAGGCTGAAGAGATGGTCGCGCTGTTTCGGGGTATCGTCTACCGCAAGAGCCAGGAGTGGGAGGTGTGATTTGGTGTGGCAGGAGGCTGTTAAAAACCGCAGAGGCCGAAGGGATGCGCGGAAGAGGCCTAAAGCCCTTGCTCTCTTTGTGCTTTGCGGTTCAAAACATCCAGGTAGAAACACTTAATTGAACCGTCTCGGTGTTAGAGATACCTGATACACCGATACACTGATACACTTCAAAACCGATACACACCTGTTCCTATTCCTCCCCTGCCAGCCAACCCACTAAATTTCGGAGCAATGGGATGTTATTCCGGGCAGCCGGATTGTTCAATCCCACCGGGGCCTGGTTGGGCCCGGCCAATTGCGCGGAGAACATGGCGGCCTCGCCCGACACCATTACCTTACCTTTCCCGTAAGTACGGTAAGCCAGCTGGTGAAAGCCGCCGCCATCGACAAAAGGTGTATCGTCCGTAAAATTCCAGGCCTGGGCCGGCATCAGGATGGTATAGCGCTCATCCAGGCTGATCACCGGAGTAGCCGCCGCAGGGATCAGGAAAGCGCTACCGGTGAAAGTGACAATGGAATCGAGGGCTTCGATAATGGGATCGTCGTGCAACAGGCCCTGCCGGCGGGTAAAATACTCGAACTGCCGGCGGCGGTTATCCATCGCAAATCCGTTGAGGAATTCGAAGCCGAAAGCCCGCCCCAGATCGGCCGCAGCCCCGGCAAAGGGCATATGGTCAGCGATCAGGAAAAGACGGCCGCCGGCTGCCACCCATTGTTCTACCGCGACAATCTCCTCCGGGGTAAAAGCCGAAGGAGTGGGCAGCCGCCAGTTGCTCTGATTGGATACATGCAGCGGGTTAGAGATCACCAGTATATCGCAATTGTTGAGCACATCCTCCGTGAACGGCTCCTCACTAGAAAGCAGGCGGTAGCC
>JAGQXQ010000021.1:28727-31720 GCA_020436535.1 Phaeodactylibacter sp. | reverse complement strand
TGAAGAGTAATAGGTTCAGAAGGATGAATCGAGCCATGAAAAATGAGATCTTATGTTTATAGATACTGTATGAATACTCTTTTGCGCTGCGATCTCGGCACAAAAGAGTATCCACAACATCAATAAAGTTACAATCTTGAGCAGGTGATCAAAAAAATCAGATTATCTGCTTAAGCCTACTTCTCCCCCAGGTCAATTCTCCGTCCCGGCGTATAAGGAGCTCCTGCTTTTTCAAGTTCCTGTTCCAGTGCTTTCAGCTTTTCATCTGCCAGTTCGTTGATGCGTGGCACCAGGGGGCTGAGTTCCTTCCGGATGATGCGCAGCGCCTCCTTCTGGGTTTCGGTAGGCGCCGAAGTGGAGCGCCACATTTCATAGACTGCCCAGCCCATCCGGTCAGCTATTCCCATGGTGGCGTCCTGGTCGAGTTGGGCCGCCACTCCATCTCCATACATAGCCAAACGGATGATCCGTAGTTCCTCCTTTATCTCGATGATCCGGGGAAGGAAATCCTCTGTAGGCATCGATATTGCCGCCACCGCCTTTTCAATGAGCTGCAGGCGTTCAGCAGCCTCTCTCAACCGGCGGGAGGCGCCATCGATCACCCGGTCGAGCTCACTGGCTTGCTGGTGAAACGCTGCCAGGGCCTTGCGGTCCTTAGCCGGAAGAACCACTCCGCCCAGGGCTTCCAGAAGGAAAGGCGTCGGCGCCACGAGCTCGGCCAGCTCGCCATTGATGCTTTGGGACAACGCGACGGTGTACTCCCCGGGGATGGCCAGCACCCCGGAATCTTCATTGGGGTTGGAGGATTCCCGGACGGGGCTCAGCGATGGCCGCCGCCCGTCCCAGGTAATGCGTTGCACGCCTTTGGATACGCCCGCCTTTAATTTGCGAACGATCTCTCCACCGGCATCCCGGATGGTAAAGAGCAGAAAGGGCTCTTCTTCCTTCTCTTCGGCCAGCAATTCTTCATAGGTGGGGTAGCGAACCGGTTCTCCCTCTTTGATCTTTTTCTTTTCTGCTTCGCGGCGTTGCTCCTTCAGCGTCTTTACGCCTTCTTTGAGGTAGTATGTAAAAGTGGCGCCGATGGGCGGGTTAGGCGTAGTATAGAAATTGGCTCCCTGGAAGCCCTGCTCCCGCCGCCCCAATGGTACGCTTTCAATGTATACCACCCCCTCTTTAATGGGAAATATCAAGGCGGCCGCCTGAAGATTTTGTTCTGTCCCTTGCCGCAAAGGGCTGTAGTCATCCAGCACGTAGAAGCCGCGCCCGAAAGTGCCCAGCACCAGGTCGTTCTCCCGCTTCTGAATGGCCATATCCCGCACGGCAACCACCGGCAGTCCGGCCTTGATCTGCTTCCAGTGCTGCCCGCCATCGATAGAGAAAAAGCAACCGAATTCGGTACCGGCAAAGAGCAGATCAGCCACTTCGTGGTCTTCGGCAATGCTATAGACAGAGCCCCGCTGCGGCAGGTTATTGGAAATGCTCACCCAACTGCGCCCCTTGTCTGAGCTCTTATAAAAATAGGGATTGAAATCCCCGTACTTATGGTGGTTAAAGGCGGCGTACACTACATTCTCATCATGTTGCGAAGCCAGCAGGTAATTCACGTAGGTGCGCTCGGGGGCGCCGGGGATGTCGTTGACGTCTATTTTTGTCCAGTTGCCGCCACCATCTTCGGTGGCTTGTATCAGCCCGTCATCGGTACCGACGTAGAGCAGGTTTTCGTCGAGCGGGCTTTCCGAGAAAGCCACGATGGTGCCATAGGGCGAAGTGGAGGCATTCTTGGCCACCGCGTCGATGCTCTGCACCCGGCCCATGACGGGCAGGGTGTTGCGGTCTATTTGCCGGGTGAGGTCGGGGCTGATGGCCTCCCAGGCATCACCCCGGCTATCACTGCGGAACAGCTTATTGGCGGCAAAGTAGAGGCGGGTAGGATGATGTTCGGAAATGGACAGAGGGGCGTCCCAGTTCCAACGGAAAGCAGGCTCCCCTTCGCCCGGTTTGGGTTGAATACCGGTCTCCTCGCCACTCTTCCGGTCGAAACGTACCAGGACGCCATGTTGCGACTGAGCGTATACGATGTCCGGATTGTTTGGGTCCACCTGTGATTCAAATCCGTCGCCGCCGTGGGTCACAAACCAGTCGGAGTTGACAATGCCATTGGCGCTGGTGGTCCGGGAGGGGCCGCCCAGGCTGAAGTTGTCCTGAGTTCCGCCGTAAATATAATAGAACGGCAGGGCATTATCTACAGCCACTTTGTAGAACTGAGTGACCGGCAGGTTGGGCTTGTATGCCCAGGTATTTCCGGCGTCAAAACTTTCATAAATGCCGCCGTCACAGCCCGCCAGAAAATAATTGGGGTCCTTGGGGTCGATCCACATGGCGTGGTTGTCGACGTGTTTGTATTTTTCCCCCACCGGTTTAAAGGTTTTACCGCCATCCTGCGTCCAGTGCATTCGGGTTTCCATAGTAAATACGATCTCCGGGTCGGTAGGGTGTGGCGTCATCTCACCGTAATAGTTGCCATGGGAGGAAGTAGTGTGGCCACTGCGTTTTTCCCAACTGGCGCCGCGGTTGGTAGAGCGATAAAAGCCGCTCTTATCCTGAGCGGCTTCCACCCAGGCGTATATCATTTCCGGGTCGGCAGGAGAAATGGCCAGGCCGATCCGGCCCAGATCGACGGAAGGCAGGCCTTTATTGGCCTTTTCCCAATTCTTGCCGCCATCGGTGGTTTTGTAGATCCCGCTGCCCGGCCCTCCGCTCACATAGGTAAACACGTGGCGGCGACGCTGATGCGCAGAGGCGTACAGCACGTCAGGGTTCCGGGGGTCCATCACCAGATCATTGACGCCGGTATGCTCGTCGATGGTGAGCACGGCCTGCCAGGTTTGGCCGCCATCGGTGGTTTTGTAAATACCCCGGTCGCCCCCTTCGCTCCACAGTGGGCCGATAGCAGCCACGTATACCACCCTGGAATCCCGCGGGTCAACGAT
>JAGQXQ010000021.1:23316-28719 GCA_020436535.1 Phaeodactylibacter sp. | reverse complement strand
ACCTTACCGATGTGCTCGGAGTTTTTGAGGCCCATATTCTTCCAGCTCTGGCCTCCGTCTTCCGACTTGTAGACGCCATCTCCATAAGCCACGGAACGCTGATTGTTATTTTCTCCCGTTCCTACCCAAACGACATTGGGGTTGTTTGGGTCAATCGTTACACAACCGATGGAATAAGACCCTTCGCCATCAAAGATGGGCTCGTAGGTAGTGCCGGCGTTTTCTGTTTTCCAAACCCCTCCGGAGGAGACGGCTACGTAATATATGGAGCGGTTATCGGGATGAACGGCAAAATCAGAGATACGCCCGGACGTCAAAGCCGGGCCGACAGAACGAAATTTCAGGCCGCCCAGTGACAGCTCTTCGAGATAGTGTTTAGGGGGTTCTTCTTCGCTACTCTTTTTTTTCTGTGCCTGCACAGGCCAGATAAGCAGGGCGAGAATGAAAATGGTTAGGGCAAATCGGATCTTACTCATATTAATTTTTTTAAGCGCCGATAAAAGTAGGGAAAATGGGGATTATCATCGAATTATATGTAAGAAAATATGGTTTTCCCAGTATGGGAAACAGCTTGCAATCGAGCGGCCACCGGTGGCCGGCCCTCCCAATGATGAGGAGCTGCATTCATTCATTGACAATAAAACGATCCAACCAACCAGCCCAAAAACAGTGAAGGCCCAGCAATTCCCGCTTTGGCTTTCCAGGAAGGCCGCTCCGCTGTCAGCTGTATATTAATATTTTTTTAACATAATCAAAAAGTGACTTTCCCAGCGTATCCAGGTCAAAAAAGCAAATCAAAATCCAAAACGCATGAAGATCCAGAAAATCCTTTCTCTTTTTTTAGCGATCGCACTGACTTTTGCTTTCACAGACGCTGCTCAGGCTCAATCCAAAAGCCGGAAGGTGGAGCAAAAGCAGGAGGTGAAAATGGAGAAGCCGGTAAAAAGTAAAAAAGCAGAACAAGCACCGGCCGAACAAATAGAAAAGATGCAAAAAGCGGAAGGGGCTCAGGCTGAAAACGGCCGGAAGAAAAGCCGGAAAGACAAAGCCGACAAGATGGACAAAGAACACAAAGGCAAAGGCCATGCCTACGGACATCACAAAGACGGCCAATCCGGCAAAGCGTTTGGCCAGAAGCGCGCGGCTGATGCTAAAGACAAAGAAAAAATAGAGCAGCAAAAAGCACTCAAAAAAGTTAAGAAGGAAAAATCATTCGAGCGGAGGTAGCACGAACCTACTATGAAAAAACTACAACCCTTTGATAAATAGTGCCGCCGAAGAAAGCACACTATTTTTCAAAGAACCAAAGCTACACAAGCCCGCTATCCGAGAGGATAGCGGGCTTTGTTTTTTAGTTGCCCGGAAATATTATTTTTGCGAAGCACTCTGCGTCCGGTATCTTTGCGGCAATAAAAAAGCTACAACACATGGACTTCTTTGCCGTACTCACCATTCTGATCGTTCTCTCCGCCATTTTTGGTTACATCAACATTAGATTTCTAAAATTGCCCGTCACCATTGGTTTGATGATCGTTTCCATCGCCTTTTCCCTGCTGGTATTGGCCCTGGGGCAGTTCGTTCCCAGCCTTTTGGCATGGGAATCCGCTCTGGTCGGGCAGATCGACTTTCAAAAGCTGCTCATGGAAGGGATGCTCAGTTTCCTGCTTTTTGCTGGCGCTCTGCACGTCGATTCCCAGCAGCTAAAAGCACAACGATGGCCCATAATGTTGTTTGCTACTCTCGGAGTAGTGACTTCCACTTTCCTCATTGCTGGTATGATGTATACCGTCCTGAACCTGCTCAACGCCGGGCTGCCGTTTATCCACTGCCTGTTGTTCGGCGCCCTTATTTCCCCCACCGACCCCATCGCGGTGCTGGGTATATTGAAGAAAGCCGGCGCGCCCAGGAAGCTGGAGGCCAAGATCGTTGGCGAAAGCCTCTTCAACGACGGCATCGGTGTGGTTGTCTTTATCACCATCTTTCAGTTCGCCCAGGCCGGCGCCGGCGATTTTGAAATATCGGAAGTAGGGCTTTTATTCCTCGAAGAAGTAGGGGGCGGCATCGCCCTTGGCCTCGGCCTGGGCTACCTGGCCTACTATCTGATGCACACCATCGACGACTACGAGACGGAAGTGCTGATCACCCTGGCCATCGTGATGGGGGGGTATTTGCTGGCCAGTTATCTGCACTTCTCGGGCCCGCTGGCCATGGTTGTCGCCGGACTGATGGTCGGCCATGAACGCTTTCGGACCAGTTCCATGTCGGAGGTCACGGAAACGTATGTCGATAAGTTCTGGGAATTGATGGACGTCTTATTCAACGCCATTCTGTTTGTGATCATCGGCCTGGAGATCCTCGTCCTGCCATTCGAACGACAGTATCTCATTGCCGGGCTGCTGGCCATCCCCCTGACCCTGCTCGCCCGCTCGATCGCCTTGGCCGGGCCGATCCAGCTGTTCAAAAAACGGCTGGAATTTGTGCCCAAAACCAACCTGATCATGACCTGGGGCGGGCTGCGGGGCGGCATTTCCATCGCCCTGGCCCTCTCCCTCGCCGAACATATGAGCCGCACGCCTCTATTGACTATTACCTACATCGTCGTTATCTTTTCCATTATTGTGCAGGGACTGACAGTAGGGAAACTCGTCCAACGAACACAAATGGGGGTTGAGAGCAGCCAGTAAGAGGCCCCCCTAACGGCAAGCTAAACCTTTCTAAACTCCAAATATGGCCCCAAGTAAGCCTCTATCCCCCCCGCCAGGCATCAATAGGCTCCTAAAACTAAGAAGGGGATACACACTAGGATCGCACCCGAGCAATTTACCCGCCTCATCTAATTTTCATCAAAAATAAACAACTTATGTATTGAATTTTATTAGATATATTTTATTTTTGCATGGCAGCCCCATTAGTATGCTGCTTCAAAGCGCCATCTTTAATGGCAACTTGATTCAATTCTATACGCTCCCTATCAAGGGATAAACTTCTATTCTCCGATACAGAAAACTACATTCAAAAAAAATGGCAGAGCCGAAAGGTTCCAGGGAGGCCATAAGTTGATCATGTTCGGATTTACAAATTCCCAACCTTCAATATCAACGGATCAGTTTATACTGCCAGCAATGAGCTAAGGGAACTATTTACCCACAAATATGCACAATACTACTTATGCACTACGCTACCCTTATTGCTTTGGTATCCCTGTTGGGGATCATCAGCACCCGGCTTTCCGCTCAGGATCACAACATCCGGTTCCAAACCGGCCAAGCACCTCCCTCCACTCTATATGAAGAAGGAGTAATACCGGAAAGCGACACCAGCTTTGCCCAAACTACCTTTCAGGGCAATCATTACCTCATACTTCAGTTCCAGTCTATTCCATCACCTGCAGCTTTGCAAGCTTTGCAGGATAGGGGCGTTGAATTATTTGACTATATTCCCAACTACGCGTATCTGGCCAGCGTGCCGGTAAGTGTAAGTTTAAATACTTTGGGGATAAGGGCGGCAGGTATTTATGAAGGCCGCTACAAGCTACCGCTCAGCCTGGCCAATGGCGATTACCCAGGCTATGCTTTTGACAATGGCCAACTACGATTATTACTCTACCCCTGGCCTTCGGTTGCGCCGGAAAGCCTTCGGGCGTCTTTGGAAGCGGAAGGTTTCCAACCGGGCCAGCCGGAAGGCCTCGCGGTCCCCATCGGGATCGCCGACAGTATGTTACTGGAGTTGGCGGCCCATCCTGGTATCCGGTACGTTGGGCTGCCCGAACCACCAGCCGAAACAGAAGGCATCATCGGCCGTAGCGCTTTAGCCCTCAACCTGCTCAGCCCCGGATTTGGTAACGGTTTAGACGGAGCGGGGGTAAGTATCGGTATCGGGGACGATGGAAGTGTACGCCACGAAGACTTCAAAGGGCGCCTTTTCAACCATACCTCCACCAATTCAGGCGAGCATGGAGATATGACCGCCGGGCTGGCCATCGGCGCTGGCAATCTCAACCCATTGGGTATGGGCATGGCGCCCGGAGCGGCCTTACACCTTTATGATATCGGGGGGTATCCACACATTGCCGACGCCCAGCAGTACTACCAGCAGTATGGCTCTATTATTACATCTACTTCCTACAGCGAAGGTTGTGGCGGAACCTACAGCTCCACTGCCAGAGCGATCGACGGGCAGGTAAGGCAACAGCAGGAACTGTTGCATGTTTTTTCCGCCGGCAACAGCGCTGCCAGTTACTGCAGCCCTACCTACGGAGGGCTCCCGGCGCCCGACGGCTATCGGTATGGCAATATTACGGGTGGCCGCAAAGCCGCAAAGAATGTGCTGGCAGTCGCCAATCTGTATTACAATGACTTGCGTGTAAACTCCAGTAGCCGAGGGCCGGCGGAAGATGGCCGCATCAAGCCCGATATCAGCGCTTATGGGCAAGGCGCCTTCACCACCGCTGCTGACAATACCTACCAACAAGGTAGCGGCACCTCAGCCGCGGCGCCCAGCGTTGCCGGCGCGGCGGCGGCGCTGGTCCAGGCCTACCGCCAGCAAAATAATGGCGCCGACCCTTCCTCCGCCCTGATCAAGGCTACGATCCTGAATACAGCGGAAGATCTGGGGCGGCCCGGGCCAGACTACGACTTTGGCTGGGGCGGCCTGCACGCCGGGCGCGCCCTGACAACCATCCAGCAAAACCAGTATCTCAGCGGTATTGTAAGCAATGGCGGCCAAAATACCCACGTGATCAACATTCCCAACGGGGTGAAAGAGGCCCGGGTGATGCTCTACTGGATCGACCCCGAAGGAGCGCCGGTAGCCGCCCAGGCTCTGGTCAATGACCTGGACCTCACGGTAACAACGCCCAACGGCCTCACTTACCATCCTCTGGTAGTAAGCACTTATCCGCATATCGACAGCCTCACCAAACCTGCCTACCGGAGTATAGACCACGTCAATAATGTTGAGCAGGCCGTAGTTACAAACCCTGCCGGCGGTAACTATACCGTAAGGGTAAAAGGCTTTCTTCTGGGACAGGGCCCTCAACAATATTACCTCGTTTATTCTTTTTTACAGGATGCGATTACAGTTACTTATCCTGCCGGCGGTGAGCATTTTGTTCCCGGCGAAACAGAGGTCATCCGCTGGGATGCTTACGGGAACAGTGGCACCTTTACGGTTCAGTATTCCACCAATGGGGGGGCATCCTGGAGTACAATAGCCAATAATATTTCCAGCACACGCAGAAGTTACAACTGGTTAATTCCTAATATAGCCAATGGGCAGTGCCGCATCCGAATTTTGAGAGGGAACCAGACAGGGCAATCCCCGAATAATTTTAACATCCTTGGGGTTCCCAGTTTTCAGGCCGGCACAGGGCCGGCCAATATGGTTCGCCTGAGCTGGGCGCCC
>JAGQXQ010000021.1:17924-23257 GCA_020436535.1 Phaeodactylibacter sp. | reverse complement strand
GCTTCTACCTCCGCCAATTATATTGACCTGCCCGCCCTTGCCGGCCAGGGACAATGGTACAGCGTCCGCGCCAGGAATGGCAGCCAAATAATAGGCCGGCGCGCCGTAGCCCGGTATTATACCTATTATCCATGCCAGGCCAATGTGACGCTCACACTTCGTTTCGACAACTATCCCGGCGAGACCCGATGGCAGATCACTTCCAGCAATGGAGACATACTGGCTTCGGGTGGCCCCTATACCAGTCAGTCCATTGGCTCAACCATGGTTATACAAAAATGCCTGCCACGCAGCTGTTTCAATTTCACCATTTTTGATTCCTATCAAAATGGCATCTGTTGCAATTTCGGAAACGGATCCTATGAGTTGAAAGATGAAAACGGCAGCTTACTCGCCGCCGGCGGGCAGTTTGGCGGCTCGGAAACCACTCCTTTCTGCCTGAGCACTAATTTTCCTCCTCTGCAGGCCTATATCAGCAACCTTTCTGACATCACCTGTTATGGCGGGCAGGATGGGGCGGCAACGGTATTCGCCAGCGGCGGCACGGGCAATTATAGCTATAACTGGAGCAATGGCGCCAATTCCGCCACTATCAGTAACCTGAGCGCCGGCACTTATTCGGTAACCGTATCTGATGGGCAGACTCAGGTTCTGGCATCTGTGAGTATTAGCGCCCCCGCCCCCATCAACTTAATGGCCACTGCCACTTCTACTACTTGCAGTGGGGCATGGGATGGCACAGCCTTTGTGCAAGCCAGTGGCGGGCAACCTCCCTATTCCTACCACTGGAGTAATGGCGCCAATACCCAGCAGGCCACCGGGCTGGCGGCAGGCAACTACTCCGTAACCGTTACCGACCAGAGCAGCTGTTCAGCAACTACCTCAGTAGGTATCTCAACCGCCAATCCCATTACCGCTTCGCTCCTAATTACCAACGCCACCTGCCAGGGCGCTGCTAATGGAAGTATACTGGCCAATGTGAATGGAGGTACAGGCTCTTATTCCTATGCCTGGAGCAATGGAGCGAATGGCTCGTTGGCCAGCGGGCTGGACCCCGGTGTTTATCAGTTGAGTATTAGTGATGAGAACAGCTGTTCGATCACAAAAACAGCTGTTCTGGGAACAAGCTCGCCCCTGGTGCTTTTTGCCCAGGGAGAGGACGCATCCTGTGCCGGAGCCAGCGATGGGCTGGCCATTGCACAGCTTAGCGGCGGGTCCGGCAATTATTCCTATACATGGAGCCACGGCGCAGCCGGCCCTCTGGCGAATGGCCTTGCGCCGGGAATTTACGAAGTTGAGGGCCGGGATGCGATAGGCTGCGTTGCCACTGCGGTGGCAGAAGTCGCCGCACCCCCACCCCTGCAGGTACAGGTAACTACCATCCTTTCATCAGATGGAAATTCCTGGTCAGTCGGCCTTTCTGCCAGCGGAGGCACACCGCCCTATCAGTACAATTGGCAAAATGGGCTGGCCGCCTCCAGTACCACGGGGCTGGCCAACGGCGATTATTCCGTCACTGCCACTGATGCAAAAGGGTGTACCGGACAGGCTCGGTTCACCCTAGAAACGACCGCGCCGGCACCTTGTGATGCTCATGGCCTTTATAGTGACTATGAATGGATAGAGGGCTTTCAATTCGGCTCCTTCTTCTTTGCCAGCGGCAACAACGACGGCCATGGTGATTTTCGCGAAACGGATAGCCTAATGATCCGCACCTATGCAGGTACGGCCCATTCTGTTTCCCTAATACCGGGCTTCAACGGCGCCTCGTTCTACGAATACTGGCGTCTTTGGGTAGACTTCAACCAGGACGGCGACTTTCTGGACGCCGGGGAAGAACTGCTCGCCCCGCCTATTTCTTCTGATACGATCTTTTCCACCATCACTCTGCCCGATAGCCTGTCGCCTGGTGAGTACGGGCTCAGAATCGTAATGAAATATGGCAGCATCCCAACACCCTGCGCAGATTTGCCCTATGGAGAAGTAGAGGATTACAAGCTTGTCATAGAAGCCGGATCTGCATTGTATTGTAACTCCGGCAGTCAAAGTTCCGGTTCGGAGTGGATCGAAGAATTCCGGGCCGGCAATATGGCCAACTCTTCCGGCAATGACGGTGGGTATGCGGACTATACAAATATACTGATAAACGTCTCCATTGGCGCAGATGCATCTTTCTTCGTACAACAGGGGAATAACGGAAGTTCATACCCGGAAAGCTGGCGCATTTGGGCCGACTTTAACCAGGATGGCGATTTTGAGGATGACGGTGAGCTCTTGCATTCCCGGCAGGCAGCTCCCCCCGCTTATAGTGGCAGTTTTCCGATACCACCGACGGCACTGCCCGGGCTTACCCGCCTGCGGGTGAGCATGAAGTTTGGCGCGCTTCCCGGCCCCTGCGAGCCTTTCACGTGGGGAGAAACAGAGGATTACAGCCTGATGGTCACGGAAGGTGAAAGCAATATTTTCCAGCGCCAGAGCGGCATACAGGTAGCCCAGGCTCTGCCGCATGCTGCCGAAGCGCCCGTCTGCTACCCCAACCCTACCACCGGCAAGCTCTTTACCCGTTTCCACCTCTCAGCAGGAGGCGGCATTCGGATAGCATTATATACCGCAACCGGTAAATTGTGCGTGCTTCGGAAATTGACGATGGAGCCAGGATGGGTGGACATTCCTCTGGAAACCAGCCACCTGCCTCCAGGAGCCTACTATGTGCAGTTGAGTACGGAGAATGGCAGCTGGACGGCGCCGGTTCAGATAATAAGGTGAGGAAGGTAGAAATTTCTTTGTTGCAATTATTCGGCAGTTCGCAGTTCGGTATTCGTCCACACATTCGGGAGCCATCCTCAGGCAAGCGAACAGCGAATACCGAACTGCCGAATAGTAACGATCCGCTTAAAAAATAACAAGTGATCAATAGGCAATAACTACTCCTTATTACCTTAGCTTTGGCGGATGCAGCCATTGTTACGCGATCGTCGAATGATTCTGGGAGCGGCCTTGGTGTTTACGGGGGCTATCCTGTTCTCCACCAAAGCTGTGATTGTCAAACTGGCTTACCGGTATGAGGTGGATAGCATTTCCCTGCTTGCCTTGCGGATGCTGTTTTCTCTACCTTTCTTTTTGCTGGTTGCTTCCCTTTCCGGGCGGCAAAAAAAATACCGGGGCCATCCCCTTGGCAGGAGGGATGGGTTCCGGATCTTATTTCTGGGAGTAGTTGGGTATTACCTGGCCAGCCTGCTGGATTTCCTGGGCCTGCAATACGTAACTGCCAGCCTGGAACGTCTCATTCTTTTCGTATACCCCACGCTGGTGTTGCTCATTGGCGCCACCGTCTTCCGGGAGCCTGTTACCCGCAGACAACTCGGAGCGCTGATGCTTACTTATCTGGGGATTTCCATCGCCTTTTCAGAAGGGCTTTTTCTTAGTGATGACAAGAATTTCGTACTTGGGGCAGTCCTCATATTTTTCGGCGCCCTGGCCTATGCCGTCTATATTGTGGGCAGCGGCCGGCTATTGCCCCGCATTGGCACCCTGCGTTTTACTTCTCTAGCCATGACGGCCGCGGCCATTGCCGTCTTGGCCCACCACGGCATCGCCTACCACTGGCAACTCTTTGGGTTTCCACCCCAGGTCTACGGCCTGGCGTTACTGATGGCGCTCATCGCAACGGTTATTCCTTCTTTTTTGATCTCGGAAGGCATCCGGACCATCGGTTCCGGCAACGCCTCGATCATTGGAAGCATCGGCCCTATCTCCACCATCGTGCTGGCCTATTTCTTTCTCGGAGAGCAGCTAGGATGGCTCCAATGGTTGGGTACCGTGCTGGTGATCGGAGGGGTGCTGGTCATTACATTAAAAAAGTCCGCCGCCGTCAAATAAATGGCTCATTTAAAGTTGCGTTTTTTTCAAAATGTACTGAGCTTCAAAGGTATCCAGCAAGCGGGTGACTTCACGGCGTAATTTTTCGTGCGCCTGCCGGCAATGCCCGGGCTCTGTGGCAAGCCCGGCCACCGGGCCAGTGCTGATCCGGTAAAGCTGTGCTTTAAGGCAACGACAACGGCCCAGTTTTTCACTGGCCAGGCGCAGCTCGTCAAAGGTTTTCAGTGCCTCGGCTTCATTATCCACATAGGTGTAGGCATTACAGGCATGGAGGATACACGCCTGATACCGGGCTTCCAGGGGATCTTCGGCCGTGAGCGTAAAGGCCAGCAGCAAAGCCAGCAGGATGAGGCCAGTGGAAAATAGGAAGGCAATGGAATTGGTTTTCATAGCAACAGGTTTTGAGGCGATATGAATAAGGTGCAAAATGCCGGATTATGGCCTGGTAGTCAATTGCAAATGAGTGGATGGACGAGTTATTGAGTGGAAGGCATTTTACCCAACCCTCTACGTTCCCAACAATCCCCTTTGCCGGAGGGCCAGCAGGATGAGGCTCAGCAGGAGAACGCCGGCGGCGAGGCCCATTTGCATCCATTGGGCCTGCACATTGCGCACACGGCTTTCCACGTAGTAAGGGTTAGCCGCATTGGGGGAGCCGTCGCCATAGCGAAATTCCCAATTATCGGGCTCGCTGTTATCCAGGTAAGGAAGCAATAAATTCAGGGTGAAGGAAGTATCGGTAGGAGGCACCGCATAGACGATGCTGTCAACCATAGCCCCCAGGATAGAATAGAGGGCCAGAGATTCCTTTCGTTTATTCAGGCCGAAGTTCAGGCCGTTGAGCACATTATAGGCGCCGGGGTAAGCCTGCACGAATTTTGCCGAGTCCCGGGCGAGGACCAGATAATCGTTGGGGCCGATGTAGGCTTCGGGGAAGACGAACTCGTTGCGTTTGAGGTCCCCCAGTGTCCAGCCTTTTAGCGAGACCCGGTTGCGGGAAGCATTAAATATCTCCAGCCAGTCGCCGGCTTTGCCATTTTTGGGACAGATCTCGTTGATTACCAGCTTGCCCTCCATTGGATGGATGAATTCGTCGAAGCGGGCGTGCAGGTGGGTGCTTTCTTTGTTCAGAGTAAAGGTGAATTCACGCACCGTCTCATTGGCACCTATGCCTTCCCAACGGGACAGCTGATACCCATGATGCGCCACCGCTCTAATGGTTACAGGAAAGTTTTCGAAATACACCAGCTCGATCGTATCGTTGCTAACTGCGATCCGGCCGTTGATGATGATCCGGCCGCCGGGAGAGGTGCTGACGATCAGCCGGCGCTGCGGGCCGGTATTGAACCGCCCCATCAGGTGCATGCGTACGTAGGCCGGGCGTTCCTGGGCAAATTCACGCACGATGGCTACTTCTTCTTCCCACTTGCTGCGGCTGAGGTTCCAGCGGTCCA
>JAGQXQ010000021.1:5919-17837 GCA_020436535.1 Phaeodactylibacter sp. | reverse complement strand
CCGGCAAAACGGTTGACAAATGCCTTTTCAAATTCCTCGTTTTCCAGCAGTTTTCGCAACAGAAACGTACTCCATGGCGGGTTAGGCCAGGAGGGGCCGTCCGGATTGGTATGGAAGGCCAGGCTGTTGTGTTTATAGGTATCTCTGCCGTGCAGGCCAAATCCCCAGTCGGTATCGTAGAGGATCCACCGCCAGCGCCCGCCGGGTTTATGGGGGCGCCAGAATTTGATGTTGCCACCGGCATCCTGGTTGTCAAAATAGATCTGGGCGATCTGATAGTCCATAAAGTTCTGTACATCCATCTGGGTTTGTACATAAGCATAATTGGCAGGGTTGGCCAGGCTGTTTTTTTCGAGGAAGCTCAACAGGTTGAGGTAATGGCGAGTGCTGCCGCGCTTTCGGGTATAGCGGTGTTCGATCAGGTCGATGCTATCATTATCCACTTCCGGGTGATGGCCGGCAATGAAGAAGCGGTTGACCTTCTCCCGTATATTGTAGATCCCCCAGTACTGCCCGTTAATGTAAACATGAACCGGGCGATAATCCTGCTTATCGATGTCCCATTCATCCACCAGCCCGGTCATAAGGGCATCCCTGAAGTGCGTTTTTCCAAAATCGCTGCCAGAATTGCGCAAAACCAGGAACTTAAACTTGTTCAAGCCTCCCTTTCCAAAGACTTTATGTCGTATCCGGCTGTCTCCGTAACGGCTGCGGGCCACAATAGCAATGGATTTTTGAGGAAACAGGCGGCTCATTCCACCAAAAAGGCGGAAACCGGACTGATTCCGGTAGGCACAGCGGCCATCGGTTTCGAAGAACTCAACGCTGGCGGGAAACTCGCTGCGGCTCCAAAAGTTGGCGCCCGGTTTTTTCCATAATGTGTCCACTACATTATTACCTAGCATAAACAAACCGGAACGCGGGTGAAAAAGGACATTTGGTGAAATACCAATTGACACCACGGCGAAATCGGTACGGGGCTCTCCGATGAAGTAGGTATGCCCAAGAACAGGGCTCTCCCGCCCGTCACTGCGGTAGGCAACGGCTCGCAGCACGGTGGTCTGTTTAAAGTGTAAGGCCCGTTTATAGCGTTGTGAATTCCGAGAAGGTGTACTGCCATCGATGGTGAAATAGGCGGTGGCGCCTGGGGCGGAAAGTTCTACGACTACTTCATCCGGATAGAACCCGCCTTCCAACGAGAAATTTAGCTCTACCGGAAGAGTCTCTTCGGAGGGTTCTGCTGACTTTTTTTGTGCCCACAGCGGGTTAAAAAGCAAAAGGAGTAATATGAAGAATGTCGCTTTCTTCAAAGCAGTTGTTGTTTTTGGGTTGCACAACTTCTAAAGAATTGATTTTCAATTCAATTCAGAAGCCCGTTTTCCTTCAAGTGATGCAAAATAATACTTTTTTTACCGCCCGCGCAAGGGGCTTGTAAACATTAGGTATATACGTACGCTTATGACGGAGGTTACATTTTGAGGTAACGAGGCCAAAATGTAGTGGTAGAATGTCGTATTTTGCCCATTGTCGTGAATAAAAAATAATTTTCAAAAAGACATTGAAGAAGCATGTTTAGGGCGATCAGTAAATTTTTACTTTCGGCTTTAGGCTGGACGATCATCACCAATTACGATGCGTTGCCAAAAAAGTACGTGATTATTGCCATTCCCCATACTTCCAACTGGGATTTCCCCATTGGCCTGATGGTGCGAAGCGCCCTGGGGTTCGACGCCAAGTACGTCGGTAAAGACTCTTTGTTCAAAAACCCGGTTGTGGGCGGCATCCTGCGCTGGCTGGGCGGCTACCCGGTAGACCGAAGCAAGAACAACAACTTTGTGGACGCGGTCGTCGATATATTCAACAGCAAGGAGGCATTTGCCATCACCATCGCCCCGGAGGGCACCCGTAAGAAAGTTGACAAGCTCAAGTCCGGCTTTTATTACATCGCTCTTGGCGCCAAAGTGCCCATCATTATGGTTCAATTTGACTGGGAGCATAAAAAAATAGTATTCAGCCAGCCATTTTACCCCACCGGCGATAAAGATGCCGACTTCGAAGTTATTCACGCCTACTTTAAAGGCGTGAAAGGCAGGAACCCTGAAAATAGCTTTGCCTAAATCCGGGAAGTATCGTGATACTTACCTTTTTTCACTTTACCGTTTTAAACTTTTGACGTTTTTTTCTGTCCTCTTGGGGTATTCATGCAACCAATCACCTAATTGAAACAGCTTATGAAGTTCAGCATCTTTTACACTTTTTTTGCGCTCATTGGCGCTGCGCTCCTCTGGATGAACAATTCCACGGGCCCGGCTTCCGTGCAGGGGCTGGATCGCACGGGCAGCCCACTCAGCCCGGGGCCCTGTCAAACCTGCCACAACGCCGGCGCCTTTTCCCCGACGCTCACCCTGGAAATCCTGGATGGCGGCGCGGCCGTAACAACGTACGAACCAGGAAAGACATACCGGCTACGGGTACAGGCCAATGCGACGGGCGCCCCCACAGGCTATGGCTTCCAGGCCGTAGCCCTTACAGGAAACAATAATACTCAGGCCGGAGAATTTGCGAATCCGGACAACGGCATCAAGATCACCCCACTCAATGGCCGGCAATACGCCGAGCACAGCATGCGCCGCACCAGCAATACTTTTGAAGTAGACTGGACGGCCCCCGAAGCCGGAACGGGCGACGTACGGTTCTACTCTTCAGTCGTAGCCGCCAATGGTAATAACAGCTCCGGCGGCGATGGTTCTTCCTTCCTCACCAGCCCGGTGGCTCTTCCAGAAGGTGCGGTTAGCCGCACGGAAGATAACGAGCTGTTCGAGGCCTTCAGCGTTTTCCCCAACCCGGTGGAAAACCAGCTGAACCTGCGCTTCCGCAGCCGGGATCAGGGGGCATACCAATTGCGCCTGCTGAATCTGCAGGGCCAGAGCCTGCTGGAGCGCCGTATCGAAGTAGCAACCGGCGAGCAGGTTCAGGGCCTGGATGTCAGCACTTTGCCGGCCGGTGTGTATACGGTATTGGTTACGGATGGGAAAGGAGTGAGTAGCCGGAAGGTGGTGAAACGGTAGGATGCAAAGGTTAAAAAGTTGATTTCCGCCAGGGGATACACCCCAAGTTGGAAATCAACTTTTCAACTCACACAACCCAGGGGATGCCCTTTTCCAAAAGGATCAGTTGAAAGAGCTCTTTGGTGGAAAGAGAGGGTTCAATATTCAGCTCTTTTTGTAATGCCTCCACACACTTTTGGTACTGCCGGATGGCCAAATCCCGCCGGCCCAGGCGATACTGACACAGGATCAGCTTGCGGTGTATATTTTCCAGGCAGTCGTCTTTTTCCAGCATCATTCTGAACACTTTCTCGGCCATTCTGTAAGCCTCCTGCTGTAAAAAATAAGTGCCCAGGCGGTCTAATAAGATGAGATAGGTTTCTTTGAGGTTGTCTCTTTCCAGCTCGCACCATTCTTCGTAGTGCATATCCTCCAGAAAGTCACCCCGGTAGAGGGAAGTGGCCGCTTGATAATGTTCCAGCGCTTCCGGCGGGCCCTGGCTGGCCTCGATCGACCGCCCCTTATGCCAGTGTCCGAGGAATTGATCGACATCCGTAATAATATCCAGTTCGGGGTTGGCCGAGTAGTTATCGTTGTAGTACTGTATAAATTCTATATCGGGCATACAATCATGGAGGTGCTGGCGAAGGGTGTGTATCGCCACATTGAGCGATTTCCGGGCGGAGGAAGGCGAGGTGTATTCCCAAAACCGGGACAGGAGGATTTCCCGATGGACGGTTTTTTGATGGTGGTATAGCAAGTAGGCCAAAAGGGCGTTGACCTTCTCTCCCGGCAGGAGCGGCAGCACCTGCCCCTTTACGGTAAGCTGGAAACTTCCAAAAAACTGAACCTCTACTTCATGCCCGGCCTGCTCGTGCCGGGCTGCCGGAAAAAGAAGGCCTTCGGGTAGCCCATCCACGCTTTCTTTCAGCCACATTGCAGCCGGGGAGCCAGCCGGTTGTTCCGGCGCAATGCCCAGCCACTGGCGCAACCGTTCTCCCCACCGCTTTAAAGACGGCATGGCGGGGTTACTTTTCCCGTGTTTTTCCAAAGCCTGCCGAAACTCCTCCGCCTGTAAAGGGAATAGCAGGCAGTCTTTCACCCCTAGACGAAAAGCCTGGATAATATCCGCTCTCTCGGGGTTGTCGGCCATCCATATTACCGGTGTGGACGGCAGCTTTTTCTGTACAGCCTCTAACCGGGGCATTACCTCATCAAATGCCCCGTCCTGAATCAGCAATACGAGCCCCGGCACAGGATTGACATCGGCTTCGCTCAGGAAATGGCCCGGCGGGAAAATATTCAGGACCCCGGCGCCTGCGATCAGTTTGGTGACCTGGTGCAACTGCTCAGGGTTTCCCCCCCAAATAATAACTCGGGGATTCGTCATTATTGATTTTTTTGGGGCTTGGCGGCGACCGGAAAAATCAATTCTCTTAGCGAAGTTCGGTTAGCCCTTTGTTTCCGGGTGAAGAGGGATACTGGTTATGCTCTGCATGACTGGTTAATATTCCTGCATTTCACCAGTCTTCCAATTTAACCTTTTCGCAATACAATTGCTCGTGCTTTTTTAAAACAATTGCTGGTGTTTTCCGTTAAAGACTTTTATATTTGAGCTGCGTTTGTAATAAAAACAAGCTTCTTCCCTTCACTTGTTTTTCAAAATGAGTAAAAAAAAAGTATAATTTTTTACTCGATCCCTCACACCCCATACCCATAATTTTCCTAGGCCCCGATGTTTAAATCTGAACCAAAATCTAAAACAATGTGTTTTAATTTTTAATTATTTGTTTTTAAAAATAAAGCGACCATGTCTATGAATTTTGAATTCCATTCAGAAGGTTTCGAAAAACACTCCTGCCAGGGGCGCCGTGAAGGCGAGTGGCTCATCTTTGAGTGTACCGAGTGCAGTTATGTCCGGAAGTGGAATCAGGAGACCAACGAAATGAATGTGGACGACAGAGGGGATGAAAATGCCCTGCACAGTGGGATGTTCGAGCCGGTGGGGCTGCAGATGAGTAAGTTGAATCCGAATTAAAATAGGTTTTATACAGTATATTAAAGTCAAGAGTACCTTAAAGTCAAGAGACAACTCGAAGTTGTCACTTGACATGCGCCCTGTGAGCTGACAACTTCGAGTTGTCTGCTCACTTAAAACTCGAAATTAAGCGGCAATTTCCTGTTGCCGCTTAATTTCTCATAAACCTGATTTTAACTTAGGGCTTGTCCGCTATGGACAGGACAGTTATTGCTTTACCGCATCCATCCTTTTTCTACTCCTCCCCTCCTCTCTTTACCGCTACTTTACCGCTTTTTAACCGCTGGTTGGCCAATGGCTTAGGCTGGGTTTATTGGCAGAGTCTATTTTATGGGTAGAAAGTTGGAAAGCTAGCAACCAGCAACCAAAATGAAAGCAAAATAATTTCCTAACAAGACTACTCTTCTCTGGATCACCGGAGAAGAATAAGTACAAAATAATAATAGCCATGACAAAAGAAATCAGATTTGAAAGCCCTTGGTTCGGTGAAATGTTCAGAGTTTATGACGGCCACGTAATGATCGGTGAAGTGCCGCTCTTTCCTCCCGGGGCAGGCCACGTAATGCCATCTTCATTTGGAGGGATGACAAAGGTAACCGATGTGTCTGACAACCGGATCGTTCACTCGGATCAGTCCTTCGACTTCCACTACGACTGGTGTGCAGATAGCCTTTTCAACGCATTACCTTTACAGCTCGGAGCAATTCTTCCCGGCCTGGCCGACCCTGCTGCCTGGGAAATCAGGACGATGGTAGAAGGAATGGGCCCCGGCCTCGAGGCGATAGTTAATACGAGATTCGAACCCTTCATTCAAGGTATCGGAGTAGCGCCGTGGGAAACCAGGTATAACGCGACCGTCAGGATTGCTCCTCCTGCAGGAGGAACATGGCCAACCGGCGTTTACGATGTTGTTGTGACAATTCAACTAGTTGGGTATAACGCTGCCACCAATACCGTCACTGCGCGGCTGCCGGTCGCAGGTTTTGCCGAACTCGGGAAGTTGCAGGTATATGATGCCTGATACGCCTTGAAGCCTGAGAAATCTTCAGCAATTTAGAAATGATACAGGCTTTTCCTGATCTCTGCCCGATAAGAGTCTCGGGAAGAGTCAGTATCCTTTTAGACGGCGGCGGCGGTCGAAGACGGGCGCCGCCGTCCAACTTTAAAAACAGAGTCATGAATACGCCAACTAACCCTGGCCAAATACGCAATCCTTCCCGCTACGGCTTCGCCACCTTCTTCAAAGAAGATGGCCAGTACTTTTTTCAGTTCAACGATCAAAAAGGCCTCCCCATCTTTTACAGTCATGGGTATCAATCGGAAAGAAGCCGCGATAATGGTATTCAGGTTGCCATCCGCAATGCGGGAGAGGAAGAGCGTTATGAACGGAAGCAAAGCAAAAAAGGGCAGCACTTCTTCATTTTGAAGTCCGGCAACAACCAGGAAATTGGCCGCAGCATTACTTTTAACAGCCAATCGGAAATGGAGGGAGAACTGAATGTGATGAAAGGAATAACGAAAGATGTCCCCATTTTTGATGCTGCGGAACTGGCTTTAGAAAAAAAGATAGTGGAAGCCCGGTCCATTGCCGAGTCGCTCGAATTGCCCTCCACCAAAGAATTGCCCATCGAAAAGCTACCCCGGTATAAATTCTCCATCATTTACTATCCGGATTCCGAAATGTGGGCTATCAAACACGACCAGTCCGGAAATTCAAAGCAGTTTAAACCCTGCGATGGGAAGCTGATCGAGGATTTCCTGAAAGCCCACTTGCCGGCCGAAAAGGCAAGAGCGTTAACTACAACTGATCCGGCTATAGCATCACCTAAAGCTCCCACTCAGGAAGGTATTCCCCGGAGGAAGGATATAGCGGCCGAAGAAGAATTTGAGCTGAAACTCAGGAGTTATCGAGGAGAGGAAGTCCAGCATTTTGCTAAAGTTGGCAACCTGGGCCAGATGGAGATCCTTCCTAAAAAAAGAACAACCATTTCTAACGAGATTTTTGAAGCCAGGGTCACCGCCAAGCCTTTAGGAGGTGCAGAAACGGTAGTAATTGCCGAAGTCAAAGGCCAAACGCCGGCCTATGGCCGCTTCCTGATCCCCATCTACGAAGCCAATAAGCTGAAGCCCGGTATGTACCGCTTCACGGTCAATATCCACCAGGGCAAAGAAGGAGAAGAAGTGCACGATTATTCGGGGAGTAGTTTGGTCATGTTGAATTAAAGGAATACAAGTATCTGAATGGGGAGATACATAGAAATGGGCAGTGCAAGCTGGCATAGCAGTCACGTCCTGACTTCGCAGTTCGGGCCGCGGTGTTTGCGAGTGGGGGAAAAGCAATTTCTATTACTCGAAAAACACCTTTCATCGAACACGAACAGCCCTGCTTAATGAAGAAGCGTTTACCCATTACATTTGACTCAATACGCCTGGACACACCTGACCTGGAAAAACTGCCAGATATATCCACTCTCTACGTAGTTCAAACCATTGTAAAAAACGGCTCTGATGTAGGTAGTGAGTTGGTGAGCCGGATGGAGGCCCTTTATCTGTTATGCAGGAACAGCATTATCCCTTCCTTTTTCCTCATTTTAGGCCTCTTCTCCGGGGCTAAAAGATTCGTAGGAAAAAGAGTTTGGCTTAAATTTTGGCTCACACTCCTCACCTTGGAATTTTTACTGGTGATCGCATCGGCAATCATGTTCCATTCCCGTATTATCGCCATTCTCAATGGCCTCGTCCTCATAAATATGAGGTAAATCAGGTTTGAGAACACTCTATGCCGGCCCTACGTGGATAGGTTCTTCAACCTAACCTAACACTACTTACTCCCCTTTTCTCAACACCAATACATCCTGAAAATCCTTACACGCCGCCTTCTCCCGCCCCGCCCAGTAACCGTAGTGCGCCTGCTCCACTTTCAGCCCCGCCGCCTCGATCATTTGTTGCCTCAGGTAGCTTTCCTGATAGGCTACATTGGCCGCCTGCACCTGCTCGTCCATCAGCCGGTAGTGGCCGTGATCGTGGGGGAAATTGAAATGCGGATTATTCTGAGAGAGGGTTGCGGACTCTTCATTCCATAGAAAAAAGGTAGCGAAGCAGCAGCCACCTGGGCGCAACACCCGGCTGATCTCCTGCAGGTAGTTGGCCACCTCATCAGGCAGCATGTGGGTGAAAACGGAGGTGAGCACTACAAAATCAAAGTCTTCATCCGCATAAGGAAAGCGGAAATCCGCCGCGCTGCCCCCGCCCGAGCGGTAGAGGTCATTATCCAGATCGACGTATTTAAAACGAAAGTTGGGAAAGCGGCGGCTGATCGCCTTTTCGCACCAGCGTACCCCCACCTCCACCACGTCAAAGCCCTCGTAACTGCCCTGCTCATCGAGGTAGTCCGTAAGGGGCGCCGCAATGCGGCCGATGCCGCTGCCCACATCCAGTACGCGGTGGTGCGGTTGCAGGCCCGCCAGTTCCACAAAATATTGCCGCATTTTCTCCCCCTGTGCCCGGAAATCACCGGAGCCGGTATAGATCAGGCCCCGGGGCGGGGTCATGGCGTCTCGCCGCCCGCTGAGGCCCTCGTAGAGGTCGGCCGGCAGGTAGTAGAGGCGCCGCGCCAGGAAGCGCCAGGCGGGAGGGAGGGCGTAGTAGAGTTTACGGAGGGTGGGCATGGGAAGTTATATTGTTATAGGGTTATATTGTTATAGAGTTAAGGGCTGCACCGAAAAACGCGGCAGCCATTACCATCCATTCGCCCCATCCAAGCTCACCTCATACACCGGAAAGTTCTCCATCGCCTCATACACCGTATTCAGGATACGGCGCCTGGTCTTCATCTTGTTCAGTTTGTAGTTATTCATAGAGGGGTAAGTACGGTTGGAGAGGAAGACATAGACCAGATTTTTTTCCGGGTCAGCCCAGGCGCAGGTGCCGGTGAAGCCGGTATGCCCGAAGGTGTTCTCTGAAGCCTCCGCCGGCAGGTTAATCCACCGGCTGGGGTCGAGCTGCCGCATATCGAAGCCAATACCGCGGCGGGTATCGTCCGGGTGGCGGGTAGTGAAGGTAGCGATCGTTTCCGGCCGGAGAAACTGCTGTCCGCCGTATGTCCCCTTATTAAGGAGCATCTGCATAATCACCGCCACATCATGGGCGTTAGCGAACAGGCCGGCATGGCCGCTGACGCCGCCCAGCATGGCGGCGCCCATATCGTGAACATAGGCCTGTACCGTTTGCAGGCGAAAGTAGTTGTCTTTTTCGGTAGGCACAACCTTGTCTTTAGAGAAGTGTTTCCAGGGGTTGTAGCCCATTCTGTTCAACCCCAGCGGCTGGTAGAAATGGGTGTTCACATACTCATCCAGCGATTGTCCACTGAGGCGTTCTACGATGCGGGCGATCATATAGAAGCCGAGGTCGCTATATTCGTAGGTGGGGTTCGCCTGTACCGGGGATTGGAAGATCTGCTCCCAGATAGTATCGGCAAAATCCCGGCGGAGAAACAGGTTATTGGCTACTGCAATCGAGAAGGCGGCATCGGGGGTGTGGTGGTAAAATTCCTGCCGCTGGCGAATGCGCCGACGTTGGGTAGTCATTGTCTGTTTATAGAATGGGATCCAATCGGCCAGCCCTGCCCGATGAGCCATGATATCACGCAGTACCAGGCCGGCTTTGTTGGTGCCCTCCAACTCGGGCAGGTATTGGACGATGGGGCTGTCCAGATTAAGGCGCCCTTCCTCGTAGAGTTTCATCACTGCCAGCGTAGCCGAAGTGATCTTAGTCAGAGAAGCCAGGTCATAGAGGTCATCCAGCGCTACGGGATGTTGCCGTCCGTAGGTGTGGTAGCCAAAAGCCTTTTCAAAAACGATGTTGCCATCTTTTGCGACCAATACTGCACAGCCTGGCGTGGCCTTGGCTTCAATAGCGTTCCCGGCAATGGTTTCAATTTGAGCGATGGCGCCGCTATCCAGGCCCATACTTTCGGGAGGAGCATAGCCAAAGCGTTGCATCTTGCGTGTAAAAACGCCCATACCGTAGGCACTGCGCGGGGAGGCCGTCACCGGCAGGCGGCCCTTGAGAGCAATGGCGCCGAAGAGTGCCTGCGCCGCCAGGCCTTGGGTAGCGGGGTCCTCATCGTAAGCCTCCAGCACCCAGCCGATATCATCAAAATACCGGAGGCTGTAGGGATTGCCAAAAACGGCCAGGATCACCCGGGTTTGGCGGCTGAGGGCCTGGAGGAAGCTCCGGGTGCTCTGCGTTATGCCAAAGTTCCTGCTGGCCCGGCTGTTCATATCGTGCAGGCCCACTATCACCGCGTCGTAGCCTGCCAGTTGCTGCAGCAACTCCTGGCTCTTTGCAGAGGATATCTCTTTGTCCACCTGCAGAGCCGGCATGTGCTGGTAGGAAAGTAACCGCTGTTGAAAAGGGTTGTCCGGCCCAACACCAATACTGAGGCTGGCTAACTTCAGCGTGTCGAGCTGCCGAAAAGGGATCAACCCTTCCGGATTGCGCACCATAGTAAGCGCCTGTGCAATGAGCTCTCGCTTCAACTGAAGGGCCTGCCCGGAATTGAGCACCTGCCGGATATTGTCCGCATTTAATGGCTCAAATTTCGTGATGCCCAGACGGTACTTATTCGCCAGTATTTTCTTAACACTTTGCTCGATCCGTTCCCAGCTCAGTTTTCCTTCCCGCACGTATTTTTTGATCTCAGCAAAGGCAGCGCCCAGATCCTCCGGCAGCAAAAGCATATCATTACCGGCCAGCAGCGCCTCTGCCTCCACTTCACCGCTATCGAAATGCTTGGTCACTCCTTTCATATCCAGGGCATCGGTAACGATGAGCCCCTCAAAACCCAGGCCTTCGCGCAGCAGCTTGGTGACGGTGTTGTAAGACAGCGTGGTGGGCCGGTTTTCCCGCGCATCCAGCGCGGGCACATTGAGGTGGGCGACCATGATACTCCCCACTCCATACTGCGCCAACACCCGGAAAGGATACAGCTCAAGACTGTCCAGGCGGTTGAAATCATGATTGATCACGGGCAGGTCGTAATGGGAATCCACATCTGTATCGCCATGGCCGGGAAAGTGTTTGGCGCAAGCCAGCACTCCGTGATCCTGCAAGCCTTTGGCATACATATAACTCTTCACCGCCACATTCATCGGGTCTTCTCCGAAAGAGCGCGTATTGATGACCGGGTTGGCAGGATTGTTGTTGACATCGGCTACGGGGGCAAAATTGAAATGCACGCCAACCGCCCTCAGCTCACGGGCGATCTCCTTCCCCATATTGTAGATCAGCCGATTGTCCTGAATGGCGCCCAACATAAGCTGCTGGGGGAAACTGATCGTGCTTTCTTTCATACGCATGCCCAACCCCCATTCGGCATCGATGGCTATCAATAATGGGACTGGGCCAGCCAGCGCCTGGTATTCATTGATCAGTTCTATCTGCTTTTCCGGCGTGCCCTGAAAAAAGCACAAACCTCCTACCCGATACTCGCTGATCAGGCGTTTTATCTTGTCGATATGATCCTGCCCCAGGTCGGAGTGAGCGCGCAGCATGAAGAGCTGCCCCAGCCGTTCGTCCTCACTCATGGAATTGTAGACCGAATCTACCCATTGCTGCTGTTCATCCAATGCTGCCTCCCGCTCCCGGGGAACGTAAAAGGCCGAGGTAATGGCCCAAACGGACAGTAGGGTGGGCAATATGAGTCGTCTTTTTTTCATAGTTTAATGGTTTCATAGTTTGGCTGATGAGCCCTCCCACATTCACACTGATATACTGATATACTTTCAAAACCGATACACTGATGAAGGCACTCCGGAAACTCCAGGAAAGGA
>JAGQXQ010000021.1:0-5798 GCA_020436535.1 Phaeodactylibacter sp. | reverse complement strand
GGAGGGTTTCCGGATCGCCCTCACTGATACACTATACACTCTTCTCCCCTACTCTCTTCCGGGGGGAGCTTCCAGCTTCACCCTCAGGCTGGGGTCCATCTCGAAGGCCTTTTGGCGGTACTGTTCGCCCAGGCCGCTATTGCCAAGGTTGTAATGAGCGGTGCCCAGGTCGTACCATCCACGGGCGTTGTTGGGGTCTGCCTGGGTGGCCAGGGTGAAGTATTCGACTGCTTCCATCCTGTCTCCCCGGATGCCGTGAGCAACACCCAGCAGGCGCAGCACTTCGTATTCATTGGGCATTAATGCCTTAGCCTGGTCTAAATACAGGATGGCCTTATTCAGGTCGCCTTGCTGTTCGCCAAAAAACTGGCCGGCATCTTTATAGGTGATGCCCAGGTTGCGTTGAGCCTCCGCGTAGTTAGGGTCGAGGGCCAGAGCATTTTTATATGCCTCAATTGATTTATCATATTCCTGCAGGTAATTGTAAGCATTTCCCAGTAAAAGGTAGGCATTTTTATAATTAGGGTGAATGCGCAGGGCTTGCTGCAAGTGTTCCACCGCCTGGCTGGCCATAGTCCGCTTCTGATTGGGGTCCTGTACAGCCAGCGATTGCGCGAGCAGCTCGCCTCCGCAAGCGTTGCGTAGCTTGGCGCTGTTGGGCGAGTACTGGATGTCGGTAGTGAAAAGAGTATAGTTATCCTTCCAGGCCGGATTGCGCAGCACCGTACGGACGGAATAGGCCAACGCAACAATAGCCAGCACCGCCAATACTGTAGAGAACTGGCTAAAGGCAGGCTTAGGGGCGCGGCCGGCTGCCCAGCGGTAACCCAGGATAGCGAGCAGCAAGCAGAAGCCTACAGACGGCATAAACATCAGGCGTTCCGCCATGTGGGTACCCACGGGGAAGAGCAGGTTGGAAACGATGGAAAGCGTGGCCAGATAGTAAAGAATGGCAAAACTTACCGGATCTTTTTTGGGAAGCTGGCGCAGGGCGTAAACCAACAGGCCCAGATAGGCCAGCAGGCTGAGCCAGGCGCCCCAGTCGCCAAAATTCATCACTCCGATCTGGCGGGGATAGTAATCGTGGGTAAGGACATAGGGAAAAACCAACAGCTGGATGTATTTGCCCAAAGTATAAAATACAGTGGCCAGGCGTTCCTGCATGGTAAAAGGCAGGTACTGGTTTCCTTCCAGCTTGACGAAGGGGTTGTTCATCATCTCCATCGTCGGCTCGCTGAGGCCAAAGCCCAGCACCGAAAAGCGGATAACCAGAAAAACAGCCGCAGCGATCACAAAAGGCGCCGACTGCTTTACAATAACTCCCGGGCTGGCCTTGGTAAAGAAATAATAGGCCAACGGGGCCACCGCCAGGAAAGTGATGGCATTTTCTTTGGACATCAGCCCCAGAAAAAATACCAGCCCGGCAATCACATTCAACCCCGGTTTATTTTCCCGATAGGCCCGAAGCGAATAGAATAAAGCGGCCAGGCTGCCCAACAAAGCTACGATCTCATCCCGCCCTTTGATATTGGCCACTACCTCTGTATGGATGGGGTGAACGGCGAACAAAACCGCGGCGGCCAGTGCGATAAAGAAGGCCCGCGCCTGCCCGTTGGATGGACTGAAGAGCTTCAGGAGCAACAAATAAAGCACCACCGTCGTCAGGCCGTAAAGCAAGCCGTTGACGAGATGCCCAATAAAGGGCGTCTTCCCGAAGAGCTGTACTTCCAGGGCAAAGAGTACCAGAGTCAGCGGCCGATAACGGCCGCCGGCTACCAGGCTGGCTTTGCCTTCTTCCTTAAAAAAACCGAAAAAAGTATCTTTGGATAATATCCCGGGAATGCCCGACACCCCATCTTCAACGAACATATTGTTGTAGATGACGATGGCGTCGTCCAGGGCGTAGTCGTGAGAGAGGGTATTGGCATAGAGTAGAAAGCTGAGCGCAAAGAGGCCCCAAGCCACCCACTTTTTATTGCTAAACCAGGCGGGGAAACCCTTCGGAGAGCTGGCCGTTGTCGTTTTGGGAATCACCGCCTTTTTCTTTAACTTCTTATTTTGTTTTGCCATGTATCGATTGATCCTCAGTAATGATAAACATGAGTCATGTTTAAGGGTTACTTATCGACCAAAATATTGATTTTTTCAGGACTTCCGGTAATGCCTTACGGGAAAATTCTTGTTAAGAAGTTTGAAAGCAATAACTTCCCACCATGAAAACCATCGAAGAATTACTCGGCCTGCTCAATCTGGAGGCCATTGAAGAGAATATTTTCCGCGGGCAAAGCCGCAGCGTCGGCAGCCAGCGCGTCTTTGGCGGGCAGGTACTGGCGCAGGCGCTGCAATCCGCCATCCATACCGTTCCGGAAGGCCGTTTTGTGCATTCTCTGCACGCCTATTTCATCCTGCCCGGGGATATCGAACTGCCTATCGTTTTTGAGGTAGACCGCATCCGGGACGGCGGCAGCTTTACCACCCGTCGGGTTAAGGCTATCCAAAAGGGGCAGGCCATCTTCAATATGTCCGCCTCTTTCCAAAAGCAAGAGGAAGGCTTCGACCATCAGATCAGCATGCCCAATGTGACGCCCCCCGACGGGCTGATGAGCTGGGACCAGCTGGTGGAAGAATTCAGCGAGCAGCTACCGAAAAACATCCGCCGGTTCCTGGAGGTCGACCACCCCATCGAGTTCCGCCCGGTGGAGCGGGTGTACCCGATGCTGGCCGGCAAACGACAGCCGCAACGCCACGTGTGGATGCGCGCCAAAGGCGCGATGCCGGACGAACCTACCGCCCATCAGGCGGTGCTGGCGTACGCCTCCGATTACAACCTGCTGACTACCGCTTTGCTCCCTCACGGCGACCTCGCCGCCGCCGGCAACATCGTGCTGGCCAGCCTGGACCACGGCATGTGGTTCCACCGCGATTTCCGCATGGACGACTGGCTGCTCTACGCCATCGACAGCCCCAGCGCTTCCGGGGCAAGGGGCTTCACCCGGGGTAGTGTTTTTAGCAGGGATGGAAGGCTGGTGGCCTCGGTGGTGCAGGAGGGGCTGATGCGGCCGGTTTGAATCAAACTAATTTTTCTGTATATTTATTCACTTAATGATCAATTATCATTATGGCAGTAAAACTTGCCCAGCGATTAATCGCCGTCGAAGAATACTACAAAATGGCGGAAGCCGACATTCTGGATGAGAATGACCGTGTGGAGCTAATTGATGGGGAAATTATAGAGATAAGCCCTATTGGTAGTAAACATGCAGGTTGTGTCGACAAAATCGTTGCCCTACTCAATAGGTTAAACCGGCCTGATATTTTAATCAGAGGCCAGCATCCTATCAGGCTTGGCAAGTATTCGGAGCCGGAACCAGATGTGGCGGTTGTAAAGTTTTCTCCCGATTATTATTCAAGCGGCCATCCTTCCGCTGAAGACATCCTCCTGGTTATTGAAGTGTCCGACTCTTCATTGGAATACGATAGAGAAATAAAGCTTCCACTTTATGCCTCCGCAAAAATTCCGGAATGCTGAATCGTCAATCTGAAAAAAAAGGAAATTGAGGCCCACCATTCCCCAATTGGAAACCGGTATAAGAACAATGAGCTATTCCTTTTCGATGATGAGATTCTAGTCAGGCCGGCTGGGGTTGCTTTCCAGGTAAGCGAGTTGGCAGTTTAGGAATCCTTGTCACTCCACAATTAACTCCTCATCTTTCCGAATCGCCTTATACCGTCCCTTCCCGAACTTCGTCCCGTTGAACTCCACTTTACCGCGCAGTTCCTGCTGCTGCTCTTCGGGTAACTGAATGAAATCACTGCATTTTTTAGAACAGCACTGATGGTACTTTTCGGCGCAGGCTTCACACTGAATGAAAAGGATGTGACAGGCGGGGTTGGCACAGTTGATGTGCGTATCGCAGGGCTGGCCGCACTGGTGACAGCGGGCGATGACCTCCTCGCCAATCTGTTCGCCCATGCGCTCGTCGAAGACGAAGTTCTTACCTCTGAATTTGATGGGCAGCCCCTTCTCGCGGCATTGCCGGGCGTACTCAATGATACCGCCATCGATCATGTAAACCTTGTCAAACCCCTTGTGCAGGTAGTAAGCACTGGCCTTTTCGCAACGGATACCGCCGGTGCAGTACATGATGATGGGATGCTCCTTTTTTTCCTCCAGCATTTCCTCGACAATAGGCAGGGCCTCGCGGAAGGTCTCCACATCCGGGCAGATGGCGCCCTCGAAATGGCCGACTTCGCTTTCATAGTGGTTGCGCATGTCCACCACTATGGTGTCGGGGCCGTCCATCAACCGGTTGACTTCCTCGGCGCTGAGGTGCCGGCCTCGCCGGGTGACATCAAAGCTCTTGTCGTCCAATCCGTCGGCGACGATCTTATCGCGCACCTTGATCTTGAGCTTGTAGAAGGATTTGCCGTCGTCGTCCACTGCGATGTTTAGCCGGGCCCCATCGAGCCAGGAGATGGAGTACATGTCCTGGCGGAAAGCTTCAAAGTTCTTGTCCGGTACGGAAATCTGCCCGTTGACGCCCTCCCGGGCCACATAAATGCGGCCGAAGACCCCCAGCTTGTTCCAGCGGCGGTATAGTTCATCCCGAAACTGCCCCGGATCTGCGATCTGATGGTAACGGTAAAAGGAAAGAGTGGTACGCGCCTCTTCGCTCTCCAGCATACGGCGCTTCAGCTCGTCACTATTGACGAGGTTGTACAATCTTGGCATTTTAAAAAGTTTGGTACGTTAAGCAATGATGACAAGTTGCAGGCTTGTTGGGCATATGCCCCAGGCTGCCAACTGTACCCACCTTAAAGTCAAGCGTTGGCTTCTCTACTTCAAGGCTAAAATTTTCCTGGGCAAAGATACGGGTATTTTGCTATTTCTCCCCTATTCCACCTTCCGATCCGGCCCCGCCGGTTTTTTCACTTCCTGCCGGGGCGTTTTTGGCAGTTCTTTCATGATCTCCTCCACAGCCCTTTCCAGTTGGGGGTCTCTGCCTTCGATCACTGCTTTGGGCGTCATTTCCACCTCGATATCGGGGCTGACGCCTTCGTTCTCAATAATCCACTCGCCGGCTTTGTCGAAAATACCCAGGCGGGGCGCTGTGGAGTAGCCCCCGTCTATCAACTGAGGGTAGGAATAGATGCCGACGAGAATGCCCAGCGTGCGTTTGCCGATGAGGGGGCCTAAATTTTTTTCTTTGAACAGGAAGGGCAGCAAGTCTCCGCCGGAAGCGGCGTATTCGTTGATGATCAAAGCCTTGGGGCCGAAGATAGCGGCCATGGGAGTCGTCTGCACCTTGCCGGCACGGGTACCCCAATAGTTCATCAGTTCACGGTCGAGCAAATCAATGATATAATCGGCGGCGGAACCGCCGCCGTTGAACCGCTCGTCGATAATTACCGCCTCTTTGCCAAGCTGGGAAAAGTAGTAGCGGTTGAAAAAAGTGTATCCGCCACCGCCGGTATTGGGCAGGTAGACATAGGCAACGCGGCCACTGGTCATCTCATCCACCTTTTTGCGATTGCCTTCTACCCAGGCCATATTACGCAGGTTGGAGTCATCGTCGATAGGGACCACAGTTATCTGTCGGGCGCCGGCCATAGTGGGCTGCCCGTTGACCGTCAGCACCACCTGCTTGCCCACTGTGTTGCGGAAGCGGCGGTGGATGTTTTCGTCGCCGCTAAGTGGTTCGCCATCAATGGCCAGGATGTAGTCGCCTTCGTTCACCGCTACTCCCGGTTCGGTGAGGGGAGCACGGAAGCTGGGGTTCCAGTTCAATCCACTGAAG
>JAGQXQ010000622.1 GCA_020436535.1 Phaeodactylibacter sp. | reverse complement strand
ACGCCGTTTCCGGCGCCACCGGGCCCCACTATTACCAGGAGTTATATGCTTCGCCCCATCAGGCAGGGCGGCTCTACCTAATGGATGTTCGCATTCAGGTATCAGACGATGGGGGCAAGACCTTTCGCCGGCTGAAGGAAGAATACAAGCACAGCGACAACCACGCCATCGCATTTCGGATGGACGACCCCGATTACCTCCTGGTCGGAACCGACGGCGGCTTGTACGAAAGTTTCGACCTGGCGGAAAACTGGCGCTTCATCGCCAATATGCCTATTACACAATATTATAAAGTAGCCGTAGACGATGCCGAACCCTTCTACAATATCTACGGCGGCACCCAGGACAACAGCACACATGGCGGCCCCTCCCGTACCGATAATGTCCACGGAATCCGCAACGCCGACTGGTTCATCACCCTGTTTGCCGACGGCCACCAACCGGCAACCGAGCCTGGCAACCCGGCCATCGTCTACTCCGAATGGCAACAGGGCAATCTGGTGCGGACCGACCGCACCACTGGAGAGGTCGTCTACATCCAACCCCAACCAGAGGCCGGCGAAGGGCCCGAGCGTTTCAACTGGGATTCTCCTATACTGGTCAGCCCCCACTCGCCTACTCGCCTCTATTTTGCTTCCCAGCGGGTCTGGCGATCCGATGACCGCGGCGACAGCTGGCAGCCTATATCTGAAGACCTCACCCGAAACCAGGAACGGATCGAACTGCCCATTATGGGCAAAACCTGGAGCTGGGATTCCCCCTGGGATATCTCGGCCATGTCCACCTACAATACCATTACCTCACTGGCGGAATCTCCCCTGCAGGAAGGCCTCGTCTACGCCGGCACCGATGACGGCCTGATACAGGTGACCGAAGATGGCGGCGACAATTGGCGGAAGATCGAAGTGGGAAGCTTGCCGGGCGTCCCCAAAACGGCTTTTGTCAATGATATCAAGGCAGACTTTTTTGATGCCAATACGGCCTACGTAGCATTGGACAACCACAAGTACGGCGACTTCAAGCCTTATCTCCTGAAGAGTACTGACCGCGGCAGGAGCTGGACTTCCATAACCGGCAACATCCCGGGCCGAACGCCGGTATGGAGGCTCGTGCAAGACCATATCAAACCGGAATTGCTCTTTGCCGCCACCGAATTCGGCATCTACTTTACGCCCAATGGCGGCCAGCGTTGGGTTCAGCTCACTGGCGGGGTGCCCACTATCTCTTTCCGCGACCTCGCCATCCAGCGCCGGGAGAATGACCTGGTAGGCGCTTCCTTCGGCCGAAGCTTTTACGTCCTTGATGATTACAGCGTGCTGCGGGAAATTTCTACAGAACACCTGGAAAAGGAAGCTGCCTTGTTCTCTATCCGAAGGGCCTGGTGGTACATACCCCGGGCGATTTTATCTTTTGATGGTGAAAAGGGAGACCAGGGAGCAAACTATTACGTAGCTCCTAACCCTCCGTTTGGCGCTACCTTCACCTATTACCTCAGGGAGGGCCTCAAAACGCAGGAGGAGATCCGTAAAGAGAAAGAAAAAGCAATGAGTGGGGATGTCTCTTTCCCTGGTTGGGATGCCGTAGAGGAAGAGCGCCGCCAGGAAAAACCCAAGATCTGGCTGACTATTACTGACGACAAGGGCAACCCTGTACGCCGTTTGGAAGGGTCCGCCAAAAAGGGTTTCCACCGGGTGGCCTGGGACCTGCGCTATCCTTCTACTCAAGCTATCACAGTGGAACAGGAAGTTGCGGATGATGACGATGAGGGGGTGGGCACCGGTTTCATGGCGCCTCCGGGAACCTATACCGTTACGCTTTCCAAACAGGAAGGAGGCTTGGTTACTGTAATTGCCGGCCCGGAAAACTTTGAAGTAGAACGCATGCGTGAAGGTGCGCTGCCAGGCGCGACGCCGGAAGCCGTAGCGGCCTTCTGGCGGGAACTGGAAGGCGTCCAGGGGGAGGCTTCTGCCACTTCGGTGGCTTTGCGCAACGGCCTGGAAAGGGTGAAGGCCATGCAACTGGCGCTCTCCCGAACCCCTGCCGTCCCAGGAAAGCTGGAGCAGCAGCTGGGCCAACTCCGGCAAAGCCTCCTGGAACTAGACGAGAAGATGAACGGCAACCGCTCCAAACAGGAGATCGGTGAAAAAGGCCCGCCTACCGTTCAAAGCCGGCTGAGTACAGCCGTTTCCGGAACTCGCTTATCCACCTACGGCCCTTCGCCCCTGCACCGCCGCAGCCTGGAGATTGCTAAAACTGAACTGAGCCAGATCAAGACGGATCTGAGCCGGATCCTGGGGGAGCAGATACCCCAACTGGAAAAGGAAATGGCCGAAGCCGGCGCGCCGTGGATCGAGGGGCAGCCGCTGCCTCGTTGAAAATATTGAATTGCAAAGGCCACTCCTGGAAATAAAAAAATAATACTATATTCAATTTTTAAACGCGAAGCCAACTTTCAACAAATATCATTCACTCTACCATTCAAACTTACTAGTTATGAAATTAAAATCAACTCAGAAGATCATCAAAATGCTGGCTGCCCTGGGAGCAATCCTCCTGATGGTAGGCGCCACTGATCTTCAAGCACAAACCTTTACCCTGAAAGGCACGGCGACGAACACCGATGGCGAGCCCCTGGTAGGCGCCACCATCTACGTTGAAGGCGCCGCCGGACAAGGTACCGTGACGGATTTTGAGGGCGCTTACAGCCTCAATATCCCTGCTTCTGAAAAAGCCGTTACTGTGGTGTACAGTTATGTAGGCTACGGCGCAGCCAAACGGCAGGTAACGCCGGTAGCCGGCGGAACCGAGACCATGGATGTCATCCTCTCCGAAGACTATATCGGGCTGGATCAGGTCATTGTCACCGGCGTTTCAACCGCAACGAGCAAGAAGCGGTTGGGCAACGCCATTTCCACACTCGATGCCAGAGACATCACCAATTCCGGTGCAACCAGCCTAGACCAGGCTCTGTCCGGAAAAATAACCGGCGCGCTGGTCAGCCAGAATTCAGGCAATCCAGCCGGCGGCATTTCGGTCACCCTGAGGGGGTACAGTACGGTCCTGGGTAACTCCAACCCTTTGTACATCATTGACGGGGTCATCATTGATAACTCCTCCAATGAGCTGATTGACCTGGGTGGATACACCCAAAACCGCCTGGTTGACATCAACCCGAGCGACATCGAAAGAGTGGAAATCATTAAGGGAGCCGCCGCCGCCGCGGTTTACGGGTCCAGAGCCAGTAACGGCGTAGT
>JAGQXQ010000147.1 GCA_020436535.1 Phaeodactylibacter sp. | reverse complement strand
CGACCACGACTACGGCGAGAACGACTCCGGGCGCCACTATCCCTTCAAAGCGGAATCCAAAGAAATCTTTATGGATTTCTGGAAAGTGCCCGCCGGGTCCGATCGACGGAAGCACGAGGGCATTTACGGAGTGGAAACTTTGCAGGCGGATGGATTGCTGGTGCAGTTTATTCTCCTGGACACGCGCACCTTCCGGGATGACCTGATCAAACGGGATTCTGCGGATACGGTTTACAAAAACGACTACGTGCCCAACCAAATCCCCGACAGCACCTTCCTGGGCGCCGCCCAGTGGGAATGGCTGGAAAAGCAGCTTTCCGCTGAAGCAGACATCCGGATCATCGCTTCCAGCAACCAATTCAGCCATGCTTACAACGGCTGGGAAAGCTGGACAAACGTACCACACGAACGGCAGCGTATGATCGATCTCATCAAAAAGACGAAAGCCAATGGCGTGATCTTCATCTCCGGCGACGTGCACTGGGGCGAGATTTCCAAATTGCAGGTAGAAGGCGGGTACCCCCTCTACGACGTCACCTCCAGCGGCATCACCCAAACCTGGGATGTGATCGAGCCTAACGACAACCGGATCGGCGAGGCCGTGCCGCAGAACAATGTGGGGTTGATCGAGGTAACCACCAGAGGCGATTCGACACAGGTTGTGCTCTCCCTTTACGATGCGACTGGGGAAGTGGTAGTAGAGCACAAGGCCAGGCTGGCGGAGTTGGCTTTTTAGTATGCCGCGAGCAACGCCTCCGATAACAGAGTGCTTAGGCAGGCTCCATTCCAACTCATATCAAATGCTGCCTTTCCAACTCCGCCTGTATTTGCTCATGCCGATCCCAGAACTTCTTTTCGATATCGCGCATAGTCTTTCTAAAGGCCGGAAGCGTTTTGATCCCATCCATCAGCGGGTCCATTTCCAAAAACAGGAGGGTCCAGTAATGGTAGTTTTCCTCTTTTGAGAATTGTCTGATCTGTTCGATCGCCTTTTGGTTGTTGCCATCGAAGGCGGAGATCATGGCTTGGTTGAGGTTTTTATAGATAGATTGATCGCTGGCAGTATAGTCCCGGAAACCCTGCATGTACATTTCTGCGTCGGCATGCTTGCCCATTTTGCGCATAACCATAGCAATTTTGGCATTTTCACCGGGATAAATATCCAGGTTAAACGCCTCCCTGATGTCTGCAAATTTTTTATAGTATCGGTAAGCCTCTTCATAATCCCGCATGAAATAACAGATCTTAGCTACTTCCTGCATGACATCCAACCGGGAGGAATCTTTGCTCAGTGTTTCCTGCAATAATTCTTTAGTTTGGGCAAGGTCCCGGTTCCTGGCATACAGGATATACGCTTTCACATAGGCGGAATACAAGTTATTCGGGTCATAGGCCAGGGATTGGTTGATGTACTTTTCCGCTTCGTCTACAAAACCAGACTGGATAAAGGCATTGCTGACGTGCAAATAGATAAAACTGGTTGTAGTGGAATCGTTGGATGCGATATCTAACTGAATCCCTTTGAGGGCGTATTCCAGGTATTTTCCCGTATTGGGCACATACCTGGTATAATAGTCGGAGAGGATGTTGACGGCCAGGGCCGCATTCGGATTGTATTCCAGGGCTTTTTCCAGGTGTGGAAGCGCCGATGCATAATCTCCCTGGTGGAGGTAATACAACGCTTTGGCAATCAAACTCTGAGGCAATTGCGCATCGTACAACAGCGCTTTATCGGCATAATTGTTGATCTGTTCTGCGTATTGCTTTTCCGTTTGGTTGTAATCCAGGAAGTAGTAGGCAATGGCCAGCCCTGCATAGGCCCGGGCAAACTCGGGGTCGAGCTCGATAGCCTTTTCATAATGGGCAATGGCTTGTTCCAGGCCTTCGCGATTTCCCTGATAGAAAAGGTCGAGCCCTTTCAAAAAAGCATCATACGCTTCCAGGTTCTCAGTCGGTACTTCATCGAGCCTTTTTTCTTCTTCGGGAGTGATGATGGCCTGTATCTCATCCGCAATTTTCTTGGCGACTTCCGCCTGTAAACTAAAAATATCCGTTGCATCCCGGTTGTATTGTTCGGACCACAAGTGCCGGTCACTTGACGCTTCGATCAATTGAATACTCAACAAGATCTGATTCCCCGTCTTTTGTCCGCTGCCCTCCACAAAATAATGGACCCCTAATTCCCGGGCGATCTCAGGGATGATTTTCGTGGTGTTCCGGTACTTTTCAACGGATGTCCTGCTGATGACCCTGAGGTCTCCGATTTTTTGCAGGTCATTCAGGATGGACTCCATGAGCCCATTAATGATATACACATTGCTGGAATCATTGCTGTCGTTGATGAATGGTAAGACCGCAATGGACTTTTGAAGGGGCATTCGATCCTTATAGGAGAGGCCGGGTGTGTTTTTTTTAAAGAGCTCAGTTTTGTAAGCCAGATATCCTCCGATAACGGCCGCCAATACTACCAGTATCCAAATGGCTCCAATTTTTTTTCGCTTCGGACTGCCTTCTTTTTTGCCAGGAATGGCTCCATTTTTGAGTTTTCCCGTCAATTGATCCACTTCGGGAACGATCAGCCCGGGGTTGGTGATAGTGAATACCTCTATCGGTTTATTTACGTTTTTGAACTCAAAGTTACCCAGGGAAGCGGTTTGAATACCTGGTTGGTTCTTGACCTCGTCATATACCTTTTCGGAAATAAAGACACTCCCGGCGGCCGCCAGGGATTCGATCCGGGAAGCGATGTTGACGCCATCGCCGATGATATCCTCTTCATTGACGATGATGTCTCCGCTGTGGATCCCGATCCGGACCGGAATTTGAGGCGCTAACCGAAACCCCCGCTGCAATTCAATCCCGCACTTCACCGCATCGATCGCGCTTTGGAAAATACTCAACGTTCCATCTCCGTAATACTGCAGGATCCTTCCTTTGTATTTTTGGGTCACTTCATTGAACACCTCCCTGTGCCGGTTTCTGAGTTGAAGGGCCTTTTCCTCATCCTGCTGCATGAGGGCGGTGTAGCCCTGGATGTCGGTAAACATGATCGCTACCAGCCGGTGCGATTGGGCAGGCGGCGGGGCGTCACTTTCGTCGAAATCTCTTTCTTCAGCTGCTCCGGGCGGGTACCCATAATGCTCGCGAAAGCATTTGATGAAGTAGGAAGTACTGTTAAACCCCACCTGGTAGGAAATCTCGGACACGGTGAGGGAATTCTGTTTTAACATGTCCATGGCATGTTCCAGGCGCACTTGCCGAATGAACTGGCTGACGGATAGCCCGGCCAGCTTCTTGACCTTCCGCAGCAGGTTAGAGCGGCTCATGCTCATCTCGCGTGCCAGTTCGGAAACGCCAAATTGATCGTTTGACAACTGTTCCTCGATCACTTCGGTAACCTGCTTCAGAAAATCGCTTTCGGTGGAATGGGGATCAGACATTGCGCTTGCAGTTAATTCAAAAATCGGGAAACTCCTTCCAAGTTAAGGATTTCAGATGGCTGCGTCAAACTTTACACCCATTCATCATAGTTTATATTCCCGCCCCAAATTTGACATGCTTTGCCTGTTTTTTGATTAGTGGCGCATCCCTTTTGGCCAGACCTTTACAGCATTGAAAAGATTTAAAATTTTGATGATGAAAACACGAATCTATTATCTGGACCATTTGCGAACATTTGCCATTTTCCTCGTAGTGATGATACACGCCGGAATCGTATACGAACAGATCCTGCAAAATAACTGGATCGTCAGCGACCCTGCCAAAAGCAGCTCCATTGGCCTTATTCGCATGTACCTGGACCTGTTTGTGATGTACACAATCTTTTTTGTTTCGGGGTATTTCATCCCTTTTTCTGTAAAGAAGAAAAATACTGTGGATTTTCTGAAGTCGAAGTTCAAAAGGATCTTGTTGCCCTGGATTCTCGCTGTTTTTACCCTTATCCCGGCCTACAAGATCATTTTTTTATACTCGCGTGGGTTACCCCAGGAAGAATGGTATTCCTACTTTCACATTTTCCAGCGAGCAGGGTCTGACTTAAGTGTTTTTTCCAATAACCCAAGCCAAAACTGGCTGTGGTTCCTGCCGGTATTGTTTGTCTTTCAGGTGGTGTATCTGGCCCTGTCGAGAATCAATGTTTTTCCATTGAAGATTTCGTTGAGAACGGGCGTTGTTCTCACCTTTGCTATCGGGGTGGTTTACAGCATGGCCATTTCCAGTGCCGGGCTGACGGGGTGGTTTCATTCCGGATTTCTCGAATTTCAAAGAGAGCGGTTGCTGCCCTATTTTCTGGTATTCCTGTTGGGGGCTTTGTGCCGGGAACAGAACGTGTTCGAATCCCCCAAGAACATGAAATTATATATCCTGTCCAATATAGTGCTCACGCTTGCTCTGGGCGTCTTTACCGCCGTCGCATTAAATCTGTTCTTTAACCTCATCGATCCCGGAAGGAACTACTTTTTTGTATCCAGTGTAGTGGACCGCACGGTTTATTACAGCACGGCACTCCTGTCGATGCTCAGCTTTCTGTATGTGATGATCCACACTTTCCGGTTCAACTTCAATAAAACTAACAGCCTGATGAACCAGCTCAATAAAAATTCCTATTCCGTTTACATCATTCACGTGGCCGTACTGGGCCTTATCGCTCTGCCCATGGTGCATCTTCCGATCCCTGCTTTTGTCAAATATCTGATGCTGACGATCCTGACTTTTGTGATGAGTAATGTTCTGGTATATGCTTATCGTAGGCTCCTTCAGAAAAATATATATCTGAGAATGGCCACCGCTTCATTGTTTATCATGGCCTTTTTTGTCGTTACCGGTTCCGGAAAACAGGGTTTATCAGCGGTACAGAAGACACAACCCCATATCTCACAAAGCGATTTTTTGCTCCCCAATGTGGGGCTCCACGAGGCAGTTATAAAAGGGGATGCAGAAGCGGTTCGCCAACATATCAGAGCAGGGTCAAACCTGGATGAAAAAGAACCGTCGGGCGGTTCCTCTCCGCTGATCACCGCAGCCGTGTTTGGAAAGACGGAAATAGCTTTATTGCTGATCGATGGCGGTGCAGATGTGAATTTTCAAAACAACGAGGGGTCAACACCACTCATTACCGCTGCTTTCTTTTGTAGGATGGAAATCGTTGAAGCACTGCTTGCCAATGGCGCCGATCAACAGATCAGGAACCATGCCGGATCGACTGCCCTGGATGCAGTAGCGGCCCCTTTCGAGGCCGTCAAAGATACTTACGATTATTTTCAGAATACCCTGGGCTCCCTGGGTCTGAAACTGGATTATGAGCAGATCCGGAAGGATCGCCCGCGGATTGCGGCGTTGTTACAGCGTTGAGGGGAGGCGTTGAGCTACATCTATTAAAAATAAAACTTTATCCCTTCATAGGTGCATTCTCCCGGCGGGCGGTTCTGAAGGTAAGGTGCATGGCAAAGTTGTTTTTAGATTTTTTCTAATTCCTCCTTCGTCATTTCCCCTCCCGCATCCCCGGTATTGAGCGTAGAAGCCGGTTCAAACAACATCACGGCTACTTCCTTTTCCGCCACCGGGCGATGCTCCACCCCTCGTGGCACGATGATGAATTCCCCTTCCCTCAGCCGTACGGTTTTGTCCCGGAACTGCATGTCGAACTCGCCCTTCAGCACATAGAACAGTTCGTCTTCTTCCTCGTGCCGGTGCCAGACGAACTCCCCCTGAAACTTGACGAGCTTGACGTGCTGCCCGTTCAGTTCGCCGACAATGCGTGGGTTCCAGTGGTCGGAGAATAAGGAGAGTTTTTCTTTGAGGTGGACTTTTTCCATCGTATTTGTCTTAGAAGGTGGTTGAATTTGGTAGCAGAATATTGTGATCCTGTATATTTTCCATTTAAAATCCAGGTACAATGGGAAATTGCACCCCGACAGCCCAGGCGGCCGATGAGTTAGTGCCGGCCACCCTACAATATAACCTGGAAACAATATAACCATTTCCCGGGCACGGGTATTTTGACACTCCACTTTTGAAGCAAACAGGCTTAATTTTTCAGGTTCCGTGCGCTCCTCTCCCCAGTTTATGCACTAACTCCAGTCCAATACCACTTATGAACAGCCGGTGTTTCCTATTGGATAGTAACCGCTGCGTCCAGTCCACCGGGCCGCCGTCGGCCAGGTCGATCTCACCGTCATCGAGGCGGAGGAACACCTTGGCCTGGATGAGGTGGTAGTACTCGTGCTCGAGGTCGTCGCAGAATTCATGGGGAAGGCTGTGCCAGGCGCCTTGTTGAAACTCCTCCATCCGTTCCATGAAAACGGCGGCGTTTTTCTTTCGGTAGAAGCGGATAAACAGGCGGTCTTCAGGAAAGTGCCGGCGGAGCAGGGAAAGGATAACATTTAGGTGTTCGTTCAGTTGGCTCAATTCAAAGGCGGAATTGCCTGTATCCCAACCTCCGGAAGCCATGCAGAAGACAGAGAAATGAGCCGTAAAATTGGGATTGTCAAAGGCCTGCCCACGCACGTGCCGGTGGGTGGCGGCATAGCGGAAGATGGCGTTTTTATTCCGGGCCGCTTTCGCATCCTGAGCGATCTGCAGGGCCAGCACATTGGTGGCGTCAGACACCACTTCTGTACCTCTCACTGCACTCAGTACGTTGTTCTGATCCACATGCCCGATGGCGGAACAGGCGCCGAAGGGGGCGAGGGGCGAGAGGGTGAGGGGGTGAAAGTACTGTTCCTGAGCATATTTCAGCCAGTCCAGCTCTATTTGCCGGAGGGCCATGCTATCGACTGCCGCCGGGGTGACGAAGCGGTTGCTGGCGAACTGCCGCAACAATTGGGCGGGGGCCACCTGCCTGGTTTTCAGCCGGAAGAGTTCCAGCAGGAAAGTGTTCAGTTCGGACAGGCTGAGCTGTTCGGCCAGTTCGGCCAGGGCCGGGCCGGCGCCCAGTTTCCGGTGGATTTTTTCTAAGACTTTATTCATGGGGTTACGGTTAATTTCTCACAAAAAGCCATTTGACAGCATGATACACCCCCAGCCCAATATACCCCAGCAGGCCTGGTTTCTTTCTTTCCCGCAATTCTACGGAAATGGTGGAAAAAGTCTCCAGGTGATCCAGCCGGGCCATCCTGCCCTTGAGCAGGTCGATGGTTTCGTTGAGCCGTTCGAGTTCCTTTTCTACCTTCAGAATCTCTTCTACAGTTTCAGCCTTATTGAGCAGCTCCAGATAGCGGTTCCGGGCCTTTTCAGCATTTTCCAGCCGGATCTGGTAGTCCTGGTAGTCCTCGGTGACATCCTGCCCCACGATATTCTTGCTGCGCAGTTTGCCCAGGGTTGTGATATCAGCAATGGCGGCATCGACCTGGCCGCTTTCCACCCGGATGATGGCCCGGGTAGTTGCGATCTCATTGATGTATCCATTATACTTTTCCGCGATCTTCGCGATCTGTTGATTGGCGCTATCCGGATTTTCCACGGCGAGGGTGAGATAGGCGGAAAAGAGCATTTTCCTTTCGAATGGCGCCTGCTGCCGGGCGCTTTCCTCGTAGGATAAACCGGAACTGGCTTTGTCAAGGGCCGGCCCCTGAGCGGATCTTTGGGAAGAGGCGCAACCGGATAAGGCGGCAAGGAGCAGGAAGAAAAATAATAGCGCGGGGGACTTTTGCATGCAGGTGTTTTTTAGTTCAAACGCCACCCTTTCAGGTATAGTCTATCCGGTAGGTAATGATCTGCAAGCCACCATCGTACTTCTGGTGTTCAGTAAGGGCCAGTCGGCATGTTTTTTTGGAATCTCCGAACAGCCGCACACCTTGCCCCAATATCAGCGGGTTGAGTTTGACCTTCAGCGTATCGATCAGTTCGTTATCCAGGAGCCATCCGGCAAAGATGCCACCTCCGCAGAGGTAAATGTCGGAGCCTTCTCCTGCTTTGAGTTCCCGGATAATATTCAGGTCAGGCGGGTGTATCTTCACCTGCTCATGCGGCTCGTCGAACTTTAGCGTATTGGAAAAGATGTAGTGCTGCATGTGCGGGTAGGCCGGCCGGCCAGGCTTCAGTCCAAAGGCATAGCCGAATTCATAGGTCTTCCTGCCCATGATGACGATATCGTAGTCCTTCAGGTCCTGCAGGTATTGGTCGACGCCGCTCCCACCCTGTGCAAAGCCGCTGATATTGCCATCCTGGCCGGAGATAAAGCCGTCGAGGGCAGCGGCGACGTAGTAGATGATTTTCCTCATGGTTGGGTTAACCATTATTAAAGAAAATAAATTCCTTAAAGCTTCCTCATCTGTACCGTCAGCTCCAACTGGTGCCCGTCGGGGTCGTTGAAATAGATGGAGTGAAAGTAGTAGTGATCCTGAAATGTCCATTCCACACCTTGTGCGGAAAGGTGAGCCTTGGCTCTTTCGAAGTTCTCCTCATCCACCCGGAAGGCGTAGTGGTGGCCGCGCACCCAGTCGCCCGGCGGCGGCAGCGGAGCGTTTTTGCTTTGAGTGGGAAAGAGGGCGATGCCCGTCTGCCCGGCTACCATAAAGATGGGGAAAGGGCCCCACTCTTTGGGGTGAAGGCGTTGAAGGCCCAGTATTTCTTCGTACCATTCGGCGGAACGGTGGATGTCGCGTACGCGAAGAGCAACGTGGTCGAGGAATTGCAGGGTGAGCATGTTTGTCGGGTGATGATGGTTTGATTATTGATGTGGGAGGCGACACCTTTTTCTTGACAGGGCTTCAATGGGAAGGTGTCACCTCCGGCCCATCATTTAAAAATATCCTTCAATTCCAATTCGATCTCCAACCTGGGGTCCTCCAGTTTGTCCTCCTTATTGAAGGACTCGTATTCTCCCGGCGCGCTGAACACATAAATAGAGCGCAGGTCAGGCAGCAGCAGCCAGTAAGACAATACGCCGCCTTCGAAATAAGCGGCCGATTTGGTGATCAACTCGGTGAGGCTTTGAGAAGGAGGGAGAATTTCTATAACTCCCAGCGGGGCGGTTTCCAGGCGCGTTTCGTCCTCGCCGGGTGTGAATTCCATAGAGGAGTAGATGGCAAGATCAGGTACTTTTTCTTTTGTGGAAACAACGATGGAGACCTCACTGAGGGCTCTGTATTTTCCCTGATACTTCGTACCTAGCAAGATGACAAGGTTGGTCTGAACGATGGCATGATTTTTACTGGGCATCGGCTTATCTCTTTCCAGTTCGTACTCCGATTTTACAACTGCTGCATCCATAGATATACTTTCTATTACTGATCGTTTAAGATACTAACAATCTGGGAGATTTGCCAGGTTGGGCGAGGCGGGGTTCGCAATTCGGTATTCGGCGTTCGCAGCTTACGAATCCCCAAATCCCGAACAGCGCCGTACCCAGAGCGTCCTGCCGAACTCCGAACCCTACCCCAAAAAACTCAACAAGATCCCCGCCGCCACCGCCGATCCGATCACACCCGCCACATTGGGCGCCATGGCGTGCATCAGCAGGTGGTTGTTGGGGTCCTCTTTGAGGCCTTCCATCTGTACGACCCGGGCGCTGTCGGGCACGGCCGATACGCCGGCAGCTCCGATCAGAGGGTTGATCTTGTTTTTTTCATTCAGGAAGACGTTCATCACCTTGGCGAAGAGGACGCCGCCGGCGGTAGCCACCATGAAGGACAAAGCGCCGAGCACAAAGATGAGGATGGATTGTGGCGTCAGGAACACATCGGCCTGGGTGGACGCCCCGACGGTCAGCCCCAGCAGGATGGTCACGATATCGATCAGGGAGGTGCGGGCCGTTTCGGCCAGGCGCTTGGTGACGCCCGACTCCTTGAGTAGGTTGCCGAAGAACAGCATGCCCAGCAGCGGCAGGGCGCTGGGAGAGATGAACGTGGTCAGCAGCAGGCCGATGATGGGGAAGAGGACCTTCTCGGTCTTCCCGACTGCCCGTGGCGGCTTCATCCGGATGAGCCTTTCTTTGTGGGTTGTGAGCAGGCGCATAATGGGGGGCTGCAGCACTGGCACCAGTGCCATATAGGAATAGGCGGCAATGGCGATCGGGCCGATGAGGTTTTGTACATAAATGGGCGCTCCACTGGCGGTGTAATCGATGATGTTCACTCCATTGGCCAGTTTGGAAGACAAGAAGATGGCTGTCGGGCCGTCTGCACCCCCGATGATACCGATGGCGCCTGCTTCGGCGGGGTAAAAGCCCAGCATTAGCGCCCCGATGAAGGTGGCGAAGATGCCGATCTGCGCCGCCGCACCCAGCAGCATCAAGCGCGGGTTGGAAATGAGGGAGGAGAAGTCTGTCATGGCGCCGATGCCCAGGAAGATCAAGGGAGGATAAATGCCTTTGATCACCCCGAAGTAGAGGTAATTGAGCACGCTGCCCGGTTCGTAGATGCCAATCTGCAGGTTGGCGTCCAACTTGAACGGGATGTTGCCCAATAGAATGCCCAGGCCGATGGGAATCAGCAACAAAGGCTCATAGTGATACCGGATGGCCAGGTAAATGAAAAACAGCCCCACCAGGATCATCACGATATTTCCCAGTTTCACGTTGGCAAAGCCGGTGTATTCGTAAAAGGTACGTACCGCCTGCCAGGCGGCCACATTATCGCCTTTGTCAATATCCATCATAGGCGCTTCTTCCTGTACCTGGCCCTGTTGCTCAGGGTTCTGAGGAAGTTGGCCGCTCTGGCTCAGGCAGGGGGTGAGCAGGCTGGTGGTAATCAAAAAAAGAATGAAGGCTTTTTTCATGAGTGCCCTTGTTGTGGTTGTTCTATCCGGGGACCAGTTAATCCAGTACGATCAGTACGTCATTCTGAAGGACGTTGTCGCCTTCTTTGACCTTGATCTGCGCTACTTTTCCGGCCTTTTCCGCCATGATGTTATTCTCCATCTTCATGGCCTCCATGATCAGCAGGGTATCCCCCTTTTTGACCTCATCGCCCACTTTTACCAATATCTTTAAGATGGTGCCGGGAAGGGGCGTTTTGATGGATACTGTCGGGCTGGGCGCCGCCCTGGCGATACCGGCCTCTTCCGGGCTCGGCCTGGGAACGGCAGTGCGGACCAGCCTGGGAGTCTTTGGCTTTTCCTTGACCTCTCGCTGCACCTCTACTGCATAGTGGGTGCCGTTGACCTCCAGCTCTACGACATCATTTTCATAGTTGAGGATATCTACTTCGTAATCATGCCCTTTTATGATGAATTTGTATTTTTTCATGGTTTAAGGTTTTTCATTACCCCGAAGATCTTCGAGCTCCACGGGGAGTAGCGCTTAGAGATTTTTTTGATGGTCATAATGGTATTCTCTTCGTCGTGCACTTCGTTGAAGTAGAGGTATAAAGCTGTGGCGATGGCGGCGCTTTCGTTGCCCACCATGGAGAGTTGTTCATCCTCCCGGATGTTTTTTCCCTGCCGCCGCAAGCGGGAGCGGATGCGGGCGTGCAGCAAATTGGGCAGATAGCGAAAGACAAAATAGAGCAGGCTGAGAGCCAGCAATACGACGAGGTAGCCAACTCCGGAAATGAGCAATCCATCGATAATCGTGGGCCAGTTGATATTCATTGTTATATTGTTATATTGCTTCTCTATTGTTGAATGGCTAGCCGGGAGACGTGAGCTAACCATATAACAATATAGCCATTTAACCCTGGAATCATTAAGCCCTCTACAAAGGCATATTCCCATGCTTCTTCGGCGGCCCCACTTCCTTTTTAGTGGCCAGGGAGCGAAGGGCCCGGGCGATCCGCCAGCGCGTATTGCGGGGCTCGATCACATCGTCGATATAACCGAATCGGGCGGCAACATAGGGATTGGCGAATTTCTCGCGGTATTCTTCTTCCAGTTTCTGGTGCATAGCCTCCCGTTCCTCCAGGTTTTCTACCTTACTCAGTTTTCTACCCTCCAGGACTTCGATGGCTCCCTTGGCGCCCATGACGGCGATCTCCGCGCCGGGCCAGGCGTAGTTCAGGTCGGCGCGCAGTTGTTTGGAGCCCATCACATCGTGGGCGCCGCCGTAGGCCTTGCGGAGGGTAACCGTGATCTTGGGTACGGTCGCTTCCCCGTAGGCAAAGAGCAGCTTGGCGCCATGGATGATGATGCCGCCGTATTCCTGGAAGCTACCGGGCAGAAAGCCGGGTACGTCCACCAGGGTTACGATGGGGATGTTGAAGGCGTCGCACAGGCGCACAAAGCGAGCCGCTTTGCGGGAAGCATCGATATCGAGCACGCCGGCCAGATAGTTGGGCTGGTTGGCTACGATGCCGCAGGGCATGCCACCGAACTTGGCGAAGCCGGTGACGATATTCTTGGCGTACAGCCGTTGCATTTCCAGGAACTCCTCGTAATCTACAATGCGGTGAATGACATCTTTGACGTCGTAGGGCTTGTTGGGATCCTCCGGCACGATATCGTTCAGCTCGTCGTCGATCCGTTCGATGGGGTCGTCGCATTCCGTAATGATAGGTTCCTCAAGGTTGTTCTGTGGCAGGTATTCCAGCACTTTTCGGATGAGCAGGATGCCTTCCTTCTCGTCTTCGGCTTTAAAGTGCGCTACGCCCGATTTTTTGGTGTGAATGTCGGCTCCTCCCAGGTTCTCAATAGTGATGTCCTCGCCGGTGACTGTTTTGGTGACTTTGGGGCCGGTGACGAACATATAGCTGGTTTGCTCGCTCATGATGATGATGTCGGTCAGGGCAGGGGAGTAGACCGCTCCGCCGGCGCAGGGGCCAAAGACGGCCGATATCTGAGGGATGACGCCGGAGGCTTGTATGTTGCGGTAGAAGATCTCCGCGTAGCCCGCCAGGCTGTTCACCCCTTCTTGTATGCGCGCACCGCCGCTGTCGTTCAAGCCGATAAGCGGGGCGCCCATCTTCATCGCCTGGTCCATAACTTTGCAGATCTTCATGGCGAAAGTCTCGGACAGGGAGCCGCCTAACACCGTGAAATCTTGGGAAAAGACATAAACGACCCTGCCGTCAATGGTGCCGCGGCCGGTCACGACGCCGTCGCCCAGAAATTGCTGCCCTTCGAGTCCGAAATCGTGGCAACGGTGGGTGACGAACATGTCGTATTCCTCGAAACTGCCCTCGTCTAACAGCATATCGATGCGCTCACGGGCGGTGAATTTGCCTTGCTGGTGTTGTTTGTCAATGCGTTTCTCACCGCCGCCCAGGCGGGCCTGGCTGCGTAATTCAGTGAGTTGCCGAATCTTGTCTTGAAGGCTCATGGTTGTTGATTGAGTTATTGGGTTTATTTAGGTTTATCAGGTTGATTGAGCCAACCGGATGAGAGTCCAATCCAGGGCCCTCCTTCAACTCAGTCAACTTAATCAACCAATCAACGAATTACTTCTTGCCGCAAAATTCAGTGAGTACCCCCAGGGTAGATTTAGGATGCAGGAATCCGATATGGAGGCCTTCGGCGCCTTTGCGCGGAGCTTTATCGATCAGGCGCATCCCTTTATTTTCGGCTTCCTCTAAGGATTGGGCCACATCGCCAACGGCAAAGGCCAGGTGGTGAAGCCCCGGGCCCCGATTTTCAATATACTTTCCAATAGGGCCTTCCGGGCTGGTCGATTCGAGCAGTTCCACTTTGGTTTGGCCGACCATAAAGAAAGCCGTTTTAACTTTCTGGTCGGGAACCTCTTCAATGGCGTAGCATTTCAGGCCGAGTACGTTTTCGTAGTAGGCGATGGCTTCATCCATGTTTTCCACCGCGATGCCGATGTGTTCGATATGCGTGATATTCATGGTTAATATTTAATAATTCAAAAGTTCGAAAAGGTACTTATTTTCCGCTCAAAACTAAGTGTTTTCCAGGGTTCGATATGTTAACAAAAAAAAACAGAAACTATGATTTTTGTCCTTGCCATTCCAATTCCACTTCTTCGGGGCTGGTGTGCTGTAAGCGGATGATCTTTACTTCGTAGTTGCCAATGGTGAATACCTGCCCTACGTTTGGTACGTCTTGTGCGGCCTGAAGGAGGAGGCCGGCCAGAGTGACGTATTCGACGCTTTCCGGCAGAGGTTCGGGAAGAAAGTGATTGATCTCATCCACCGGGTTTTGGGCCAGGGCCCGAAATTTATTGTCTCCTATCTTTTCTACAATCGGCTGTTCGGAATCGTATTCATCCTGGATCTCACCAACCAGCTCTTCCAGAATATCTTCCATGGTGATGAGGCCCACTGTGCCGCCGAACTCACTGACTACCACTGCCAGTTGGGACCGTTCGCGCTGGAATTGGCGCAGCAATGGCATTACCTTTCGGCTAACCGGGGTGAAAATGACCGGCCGCGCCAGTTCGCGCAAGGTGGTTTTTTCCTGCCGGTAAGCAGCCGCCAGGAGATCTTTGGTGGTCACAAAGCCGAAGATATTGTCAATATTTTTTTCATATATCGGAAAACGGGAATATCCTTCCTCCAGCGCCGTTTCGATGGCTGCTTCAACAGGGGTTTCGGCATCCAGCGCGATAATTTGTGTGCGGGGTTTCAACACCTGCCGCACCATCCGGTCATCGAAGTCAAAGACATTCTGAATCAGTTCGCGCTCTGAGGACTGGATAGCCCCTCCTTCGGCACTCTCTGCTATGATCAGTTTTAGTTCTTCTTCGGAGTGTACTTCGGCGTGGGGGACCGGCTTAATGCCGATCAGCTTAAGGAAGGCATTGGCAATACCGTTGAGCAACCTGATGGGCCAGGCAAAAATGAAGTAAAATACCCGGAGCGGGATGGCGGTTATCATCGTCGTTTGGGTCGGAAAACGGATGGCCAGTGATTTGGGCGCCAGCTCCCCAAAAACGATGTGCAACACAGTGATTAGCGCAAAAGAGGTGGGCAGAGCAATTTGATGGGCCGTGGCTTCGCTCATTTCCACGCCCAACCCGTGCATGCTGGCCAGGATGATTTCCGAAACCACGCCTTCGCCGATCCAGCCCAGGCCCAGGCTCGCCAGGGTGATGCCGAGTTGAGTGGCGGCCAGGTAGGCGTCCAGGTTGGCAATGACGGATTCTGCCACCCGGGCCGCCAGGTTTTGTCCCGTTCGCACCTGTATTTGCGATGTTCGTACCTTGACAATGGCAAATTCGGCGGCGACAAAGAAGCCGTTGAGCAGGACCAGGAACAGAGTGAGGAGTATATTACCTATCATAGTGGTGGTTGTGATTTGTGGATTGGGCGTCGAAGCATGCCAAATTACTGATTGTTGATCATTTTTTGTGAGGCCCGGCAACTTACAACAAACTACTGATAACCCATAGCCTGCCCCTCCCTCCTATAAATGTGCACATTTTTTCAAAAAAAACACCTTTCTCTTAGGGGGGAATCCCTCCGGGCCGGTAATAAAGGGATGTTAACCCGATTGTTTAATACGTGAAATCATGAAAACGGCCCTTCATTTTTTCAGAGCAGCCGATAAAATAAAGCAGGTTCTTGAAGTGATGATCGTTTTATTTCACGTTCTTATTTCGCAAATACCATTTATGAAACATCTGCATTCTTTACTTTTTCTACTTTTAGGCTGTACCATGGTGGCTCATGCTCAGAAGTACACCATCAGTGGGTACATCCGGGACGCCGGTTCGGGGGAGCCCCTGATCAGCGCCAACGTATACGACAGCCGAAGCGGCAGCGGCGCTGTGACCAACACCTACGGCTTCTACAGCCTGACCCTGCCCGCCGATTCTGTTTCCCTGTCCTTTTCTTACATAGGCTATGACGCTAGCCACCGGGAGTTATATCTGGACAAGGACATTAGCCTGAACATCGGCCTGGCCGGAGCGGTACAACTGTCGGAAGTTGTCGTTTCCGCCACCAAGAACGGAGCCCGCATCGAAGAACGCACCCAGATGAGCCAGATCGACATCCCAATTGCGCAGATCAAGAAAGTGCCGGCCTTGCTGGGAGAAGCCGATGTACTGAAAGCCTTGCAACTGCTACCCGGCGTGCAGTCGGGCGGGGAAGGGCAGACCGGCCTGTACGTGCGCGGCGGCAGCCCCGACCAGAACCTGGTGCTGCTGGACGGTGTGCCGGTCTACAACGTCTCCCATCTGCTGGGCATCTTTTCGGTTTTTAACGCCGACGCCATCAAGAACGTCACACTGACCAAAGGCGGTTTCCCCGCTCGTTACGGCGGCCGCCTGTCCTCGGTGCTGGAGATCAACATGAAGGAAGGCAACCTGCAGGAGTTCCATGGAGAGGGCGCCATCGGGCTGATCTCCTCCAAATTGGCGCTGGAAGGGCCAATCATCAAGGACAAGACCTCGTTCCTCATCTCCGGCCGCCGCACTTACGCCGACCTGATCTTTGCGCCCATTATAAATGCCAGTGAGGAACCTGGAACCGACCTGAATGTAGACCTTTACTTTTACGACCTCAACGCGAAGATACAACACAAGATCAACGACAAACACCGGCTTTTTCTGAGCGGGTACTTTGGATCCGATGTCTTCGCCAATGAGTTCAAAGAAGAAGACGGCCGCTTTAAAGGGGGTATTGACTGGGGCAATGTCATCTCTGCTCTGCGTTGGAACTGGCAGCTTAACAACAAGCTTTTCGCCAATACCACGCTTACCTACAGCCGTTATAAAATTGACATCCTGGCGGAGTTTGAGGACCGTTTCGACGAGCAAACCGAAACCTATTCCGCTAAATATTTTTCCGGCATCGAAGACCTGGCCGCCCGCATTGACTTCGACTTCATTCCCAACCCCAACCACTACATTCGCTTCGGCGCCTCTGCCATCAATCACCGCTACGAGCCGGGCGCTCTGGCCCTCAACGCAGAATTTGCGGAAGAACAGTTCGATACACTGGTCGGCTCCCAAAACGCACACAGTAATGAATTTGCCCTCTACCTGGAAGACGATATGCAGTTTGGCGCCCTGAAGGCCAACCTGGGCGTACATGCTTCGGGCTTTGCAGTAGATGGAAAGTTCTATTCTTCCGTTCAACCCCGCCTGGGACTCCGGTATCTGCTCGACAACAACTGGTCGCTCAAAGGCTCCTTCGCCACCATGACGCAGTACATCAACCTGCTGACCAGCGAGTCGTTCAGCTTGCCTACCGACTTGTGGGTGCCCAGCACCGAACGCATCAAACCGCAGCAAAGCTGGCAGGCTGCCCTGGGCGCCGCCCGTACGATTGGAGAAGATTATGAGATCAGCCTGGAAGGGTATTACAAACAGATGCACAATGTGATCTCCTACAAGGAGGGCGCCAGCTTCCTCTTCGGGCTGGAGAATGACTGGCAGGACAAGGTCACCCAGGGCGACGGCGAAAGTTACGGACTGGAGTTGTTCATTCAGAAGAAAACCGGCCGCCTGTCAGGGTGGTTGGGTTATACACTGAGTTGGAACTGGAGGGAGTTCGACGAGATCAACAGCGGCCGGCGATTCCCCTTCCGCTACGACCGCCGCCACGACATCTCCCTGGTACTCAATTACGACCTGAGCAAAAAGGTGAGCTTCTCCGCCGCCTGGATCTATGGCACCGGCAACGCCGTGACGCTGAACACCTTCCGCTATCCCCATGATGTCTACGCCGGAGGTTTTGAGGACCCCTTCGTCGGCAATGCAGAGATCGAGTCCGGCGGCCAAAAGAACGCTTTCCGAATGACTGACTACCACCGCCTCGACCTGAGCGTGCAGTTCAATAAGAAAAAGCCTAAATGGGAGCGCACCTGGGTGGTGGGCATATACAATGCCTACTACCACCGCAACCCTTACTATATGACCCTGGATACAGAGCGGGTGTTCGATCCGGAAACCGGGCAGTCCTATGAGAAACGGCGGTTTCGGGAGGTGAGTATTCTGCCTATCATCCCGTCGGTGTCGTATCAGTTTAAGTTTTAAAAAATACCATAGGGCTAAACTTGACAAGTTTTCCCATAGAGGCTTCGAAGTAAACTTGTCAAGTTTCATATGGCGAAAAAACACAACCATGAAAAATATAACAATTATAAAAGTGATTATTATAAAAGTAACGATTTCGGGCTTATTCCTTTTCCTCTTTACCGGCTGCGATTCCGATAACTTCAGCCAGATTGTAGAAGTGGATATCCCGGAACACGAATCCCGGCTGGTGCTCAATGCGCGCGTATCCAGCCTGGATACCGGAGTCACTGCCCTGGTGGCCAACAGCCTGGGCATACTGGATACTTCGGCCTATTACATTCCGGAGGACGCTACGGTGCGCCTTTTTCGGGACGGCGAATTGCTGGGCAATGATTTCTCCTTTATGCAGCCGAAATTGAAGTATTTCCTCGCGCTCGATGAACCTTTGGGTACGGCTCCGGCCCTATATCAGATGGAAGTGTCGGCGCCGGGTTACGATCCCATCTCGGCAGAGCAGTATATGCCTGTCCCAACTCCGATCCACTCTTTAAAATTCGAGCGCAACGGGGCCATCGATGACGAAGGGCGCCGCGCCGACGGCATCGAGGTGCAACTCACCGACCCGGCGGATGAGGAGAACTACTATGCGCTGGAGTTTTTCTATGAAATATCGGAAGGGCAGCCAGGGGGGGATACGATTACGTACAGCAATCCGGTATATGCGAGTACCCTCGACCAGATCGTGCAGTATGGCTATCACTACGAACAGCTCTTTACCGATAAATCGTTTAATGGAAGTTCTTATACGGTGAGCCTTTATACCTATGAGGGTACGCTACCGGAGGGCGCCTCCAACACCCGCCTCGTGGCCCGGCTTTATTCCCTTTCCCGCGACGCTTTCCTGTACGATCTTTCGCTCAGGCAGTATTACGACGCCCAGGACAACCCCTTTGCCGAGCCGGTGACGGTGCACAGCAATATTGAGGGGGGATATGGGGTGTTTGCCCTGAGTTCAGTAACAGAGATGAGTGTGCCGGTGGAGTGAATTACTTCGGCACTTTGATCTCGTAAGTCTTCCCACTGCGGTTGGGCAACTTAGAATCCAGCAGCCACGGGTTGTAAACTTTTAGCATTCGGTACGTCGTGCCCTGCTCCCGTGCGAAATCGCCGAGGCTTTCTATCGTGCTGTCGACCTTTACGGCCCGGTAGTTCTCGAGGGGTGGGTAGCGCTCTTCATTATCGAGGTAGAAACCAAAATCCTGTGGGTGGCTGAGGATTTCCTTGATGGCGACCAGGCGGAAGACGTAGCGGGAGGTCTCTGAGCCCAGGTTGAGGTCATAGTAAGTCTCGGCACGCTGTTCTTCCATCTCGCGGGTGATGCGGGACAGGCCGGCGTTGTAGGCGGCAGCGGTGAGGGTCCAGCTATTCATACGGCGGTAGTAGTCTTTCAGCAGCTCGCAGGCGGCCTGGGTGGATTTTTCCAGGTGGTAGCGCTCGTCTACTTCGCGGTTGGTTTCCAGGCCGTACTGTTCGGCGGTGCCATTCATGAACTGCCAGATGCCCCGGGCGCCGGCCGGAGAGACTTCGTTCCGCAGGCTGCTCTCTGCTACGGCCAGGTATTTGAAGTCTTCTGGAATCCCGTTTTCCTTCAGGATCCGCTCTATAACGGGGAAATATTTGTACGCATTTTTAATGTTGAGGACCGTATTGGAATGCCAGTAAGTGTTAACCAATAATTCACGGTCGAGGCGTTCGGCGACATCAAAGTTGTCCATCGGCAGTTGTTCGCCCGCAAAATCAAACGGCTTGCTCAGGTCTACGGCCTTGATAATCTGGGGAATATTGCCATTTTCCTCACTGCTCTTGGTCTGTTCTTCGCCCAGATTTCCGGAGTAAGAAGCAAATATCGCAATGGTCAGGAACGCGGCCATGGCCAGCGTGTAGTAATGCAGTGCTTTGTTCATGGTTCACGAGTTTTCGGTAAAGCGGCTGGCGCTTTCGTTGTGCTCAAATGTAATGATGCGTAAAATGCCCTCTAATGGTGGTGGTGTTTCCGGGTTGTTTCCGTTTACCCATCGCCAGGCAACAGATAACGTCTATTCAAGGCAATCAGTTGTTGGGATGATACGACAATATAAAGCTTTTTTTTTGAGAAAAGAAAGAGCGATGCGGTGCGGCCACATTTGCAAGCCGGCAGAAATTTTTGATGTGCGTCCGTCTCTCCGAGCCGGGTAAAATTTTTCATTTGCCCCTGGGAGCTGCTCCTGCGGGCCACACATCATAAATCAAAAATCGCACATCAAAAATCCTATCTCGGCTTCTTATAGATCGGCACCGTCGAGCACGGCTCCCCGTACATAATGCTTTTGGCCAGAGGCCGCAGGCGTTTGACGAGCTCTACATAAGCGTTGGCGGGTATGGGTTTGTTGTCGGTGCAGCCTTTGATAATGATGCGTTCGTCCCGGTATTTTTCGATATCCAGTGCGGCCAGTGTTTTGGTGTAATAGGCCAGGTAGTAGTCCTTTTCTTCTCCCTGGAAGACGTCGGCGGCGAAGGGAGCGGCGTAGGCCGCCACCAGCATGAAGGCCCACATGGGCAGGATGGCGTCGGTGGAGCAATACACCAACAGGATCTTTCCCTGGTATTGTTCCCAGTTGTGAACGGCCATAGCCTCGCGGAAGTCCTTTTCTTTTAGCAGCAGTTCGCGAAAGAGATAGTCTTTAAGGTCTAGTTTGGCGATCTCCGCTTTGGGGAAGAACTCCTCCAGTTTGAGCGTGATCAGGCCACTGGCGGCAATGCGGTTGACTAATGGTTTGTCGGTGGTGCTCATTGCTTCTTTTTTTCTTATTCTGCAATAATGGATACGGTGCGGCAGCAGCGGGGAGTCATTCAACAATTTAACCATTCAGCACTCCAGCCGTTTAACTATAAACCCGTATTTGTCTTAAAAAAACCTTTACTCTTCTTCCCCCCCACCTTCCTCACTCCCCTCCGGCACATCCTCCTCTATTGGCGCCTGCTCGCCGATCATGAAGTCAGACTCTTTGAATTCCTTAGGCTTAGGAAGGTCGCGCAGGCTCTTTAGCCCAAAGTAATCCATGAATTTTTCGCTGGTGCCGTAGAGCAGCGGGCGCCCAGGCCCTTCGTCGCGGCCTACAATAGCAACAAGTTCCTTTTCCAATAGTTTTTGGATGGAATAGTCGCAGCTCACCCCTCGTATGCGCTCCATCTCCGATTTGGTGACCGGTTGTTTGTAGGCTATGATAGACAGCGTTTCCAGGGCCGCCCTTGACAGGCGCTTACGCGTAGTCTGCCGCAGATAGACGCCCACCGTATTGTGGAAAGCCGGCTTGGTCAGGAACTGATAGCCTTCGGCAATTTCGTTGATCGCAAAGGCATAGTCCTCCTGCTCGTAGCGTTCCTTTAGCTGGCCGATGGCCTCCAGCAGTTCTTCTTCAGTGAAAGAAACCTCCAGTACCTCTTCCAGGCAGGTTTTGATCTCCTCCAGGGTAACAGGCTGGTCAGTTGAGAAGATCAGGCTTTCGATATGTTGTGCGAGTCGCTCCATGGGGCCAAAGATAAGATTGTTTTGAGGTTTTTGGACGCTTCCCTAAGAGCAATATAGCCATATAACAATATGTAGAACCCTCCTCCACCTACCAGCACTCTCTTTCCGCCCGCTGCTGAAAGGGGATGTCCCGCACCAGTCGCTTATAAGTCAGTTCATTGGCGATTTGGTTGCGTTCCGGGCTGGCGTCCTGGAAGTAAAAATCGGCCAAGCCCGCTACGCCTTTGATATCATAAGCTATCCCCGTCAGGCATTGGATGTGGGGCCGGGATAGTTCCGGGTGCAGCCCGGCGTGGCGTTCCTGGGCCAGGAGGCTGTATTTTTGAATCTGCTGTTCAGAAGGTTTATCGAGGAGGAGGTTCCAAATAGCAGGGCGGTTGGTGACGAATCGGAGCCGAAACTCATCCGCTTCATTCAGGGGCATACCGTGGTTCAGGATAATGGGCGTGTCGGAAGGGTAGGCCCATTCCGCTTCCTGAATTTTTCCATCGGCTACAAAAGAAAACCGAATGAGGGTGCCATCCTCCGTCGGCTGCAACCGATCTATATGGGCGATGGTTTCCTGCCCGAAATCGGCTAGTAGTTCCTCCCGTTGTTTTGTCTTCTGTTGGGTGTCGAAGTGCAGGAAAAAGCCGGTGAAGAGGGCAATAACAACGCCCATGGCCCCGAAGAAGAGCAGGGTCTGCCTCCAGTGTTTTTTCTCCACCACTTTGCGCTGGCGATTGCGGGGGGTGTCGGCTTTGCGGTTGATGTCGAAGCCGTAACGGAACTGGTTGTCCTTTTTTTCAACGGTCAGTTCACAAAGTTCGTCGTCCAGGAACAAAGGGTAAGTTTTGGTTTCCAGGACATGGAAGTCTATGATCACAACTTTCCTGTTGCAATACACCAGCAAATGCCCCGACCGGGCGCCATGGTAAATACCGACGTTGAACTTTCTGCCGGTATCGCTCACATATGTCCAATTGAATTGCGCCAACGACAGTTGAAGTTGTTTGCGTAAATAAAAACAATGAATTGGTGCGCAGTGTCACATTATTAATACAAAAGATACGTTAGGATGTTGAATTTTGTGCCATGCATCCGGAACTTTAACAATCGGAGTTCCTGAAAACGGCCAAGTCGGCAAATAAAATTTGCATACCCCTTTGGGCTATGTATATTTGCATTTTTAAAACAAGAAGTTGCCCGGAAACAAACGAAGCGGAGCAACGTATAATATTAAACCAAATATTTCTAACCAATAAAACCACATTTTCTCATGATCTACGAGTTCAAGGGCTTCAAGCCCGTCATTCACGAAACGGCCTTTGTCCACCCTAAGGCTACCGTTACCGGTAATGTTATTATTGGGGCTCACGTGTACGTTGGGCCTGGCGCCGCCATCCGCGGCGATTGGGGAGAGATCATCATCGAAGACGGCTGTAATGTGCAGGAAAACTGTACCATACATATGTTTCCGGGCGTGACCGTACTGCTGAAAAAAGGCGCTCACATCGGACATGGCGCCGTCATCCACGGGGCTACGATCGGGCGCAATTCGCTGGTGGGAATGAATTCCGTTATTATGGACAACGTAATCATCGGTTCGGAATGTATTATCGGTGCGCTCACTTTCATTAAGGCCGATGAAAATATACCCCGGCGCAGCATGGTTGTGGGTAACCCTGGCCGTATTGTCAAAGCGGTGAGCGACGAGATGATCGCATGGAAAACCCAGGGTACGCAACTCTACCAGAGGCTACCGAAAGAGTGCCACGAATCGCTTCTCCCTTGCCATGACCCACTGCGGCAGGTACCCGAAGACCGTCCCAGCCAGGAGGTGCTCTTCCAGACCTGGAAAGAGGTGCAGGAAGGAGTTGCCGGTTAGGGGCATTCCACTCCGGGCTTTCAACTTAGCGCAGGCATAAACAGCATAAACAGGAGCTTTCCCGGCAATCGGGAAGGCTCCTGCTGTTTTTGGACAAGGACAATAATCTTTTTTGAAAAAAAGGCTTCAGAACCTGGGGGAATAATACCTTTGGCCGGTAGTAAACAATAGAAAAGACACTTCCAACTTATCAACCCCGTGATTATGAGCGAGGACCAACCTAAAATACGTGCCCCCAAACCGGGATTTAGAGCGAAGAACAGGTTCT
>JAGQXQ010000146.1:35130-35898 GCA_020436535.1 Phaeodactylibacter sp. | reverse complement strand
CCTCCTCCACCTCCAGGAATTGGAAATCCAGCATCATGCCCGTTCGCAGGATTTTGGACAAGGCCTCCTTCATGCTGAAAACAGCCGTATAGCCGGCTGTATGATCCTGCCCACAGGACCGCAGCAGCATCTTTTCTTTGCCGGTGAGTTGACTTAACACCGCCTCCTCCGTTTCGCCGCCAACCTTTTCCACATCAACGCCCAGGGGATGCGCCTCCGGAAAAGCGACGCTAAACCCGATATTATCACAGTGGCTGATGCTCACCTGGATATTTCGCAGCCCCGCGCCCCGGACGACCGGAAACTGAAAAACGCCCGTATCTATCCAGATGGCGTGGGGGGTGTCGATCCCGGTCAGGCCAAGAACAGCCTGCCGGGCGGAAAGCCTGCCCAGCAAAAAACTTTCTTTTCTCCGCGTAGATGGAAATGCGTCATAGGCCGCCTTTTCTTCCGGATGAAGTTGTCCTGCCCACGGCGCGCCCGTTGCTAATTCCCCCCTGACAATAGCGGCACAGGCGGAAAACGTTTGTTCTTCGCGGATCAACGGCAGTATTACGGATCTTGCATGCATGTTTCTTTCTGCCTGATAGACCTGGTTTTCTTTATTTTTCCCAGTCATAAGGACCATGAACAGTCAAAACGCTATTTTTCTTCCTGCATTTTTTTACGCCGCTCTTCCTGGCTTTTCTGCACGCTCAGCGGCCGCATGTCCGTCCATACCTCTTTGATGTAGGCTAGGCATTCCGCCTTCGGGCCCGTCTTGCCGGC
>JAGQXQ010000146.1:0-34996 GCA_020436535.1 Phaeodactylibacter sp. | reverse complement strand
TTTTTTGGTGAAAAATGCCGTTATCAAACCGCTTCCCGGTAGCATTCGCCACGGCAAAATTGAGTGGCGGAAGGGATAGCGGTTTGTTCCGCTGTTTCAAATGTTTGACTACCTGTTACAAGGGGCAGTGGCATCTGTTGCCAAAGCGTAGAATGCCTTTAGAACCCTTTCGACAAATTGTAAGACACTCCCAGTACCCAGAAAACCTGTAGTTCTTCCGTAGTGGGAGGCGTTTCGACCTGTGCCTGAATGGCCGTTATGGTGCAACAAAGAAGTAAGAGTAGAAATTGAGGTTTCACTTTATTTGTATTTTTTGATACGTCCACTTTTATTTAATTTCGAATTTACTTTTTGCCATCAGATAATACTCTTCCAGGTGGTTGTTGAATTCTTCCAACTCACCCTTTTTGTATTTTGGCCGATAGAGAATGAAAATAAGGGAAGGGCAGTCACGAAAAGCGTTTTCAGAGGCTTTGCGCACCTACTGCCTGCGCAGCGGAACTACATTACTCTTCTCTGTGGCGCTATTCCTGGCTTTTTCGAACATTGAGAAAAGTCATGTCCGTTGATGTAGGCAAGGCCTTCTTTTCGGTGTCCTTATTTTTTTGATTGCCTGTCTTACGGGGCAAATATTTTCTTCCCATCTCCAATTCATGACGTTCGGTAGAAAATAAAAATGGGTAAAGCGCTTTTTTTATGTACAATCCTAACAATTCAGGAACCCTAAAAAGTATCGTAAAAAATAATATGGCAGCCACTCTACGCAGCGAATAGGCGATAGGAAGAGATTGTATCACTTCAATGGACTTTCTGCGAATCTCAGGATTGGGGTCAGTCAACCGGTAAAAGGCAGGCAGATGTGAACCAAAGTACATTTTGAAAGTCAAAAGGAGATTTTCAGGATAGAAAAACTTAGTTTTACAACCGATGAGTTTAGCCATATCAGGCATAAAATCATGGTAATTTACCAGGCTTTCGATGTTTTTGCTGTCACTAAAGTAGTATTCAGCATATTGTTTATCCTTTTGAATCGCATGATACATGACTGATTTTTCCGGTAGCGCCTTTTTACCTGTAATCAAAAGCGCGAGGTAACGAGCTTGCATTTCCGAACAAGCCGGCACGCCTCCCTGCGTAGGCCTGGCCCAGCCGACCAAACTGACCAGTGTCTGGTATTCAGGATGGAGCATATGCTTGAACAGATGCCGGGGATTAGAGAAATCTTTTCCAAACCTGAATTGCCGGAAACAAGTCCGGTAACCGGTGTTGAACAAGAGCACATCAGCCTCGACCTTTTCGTCTTTGTCCGTAATAATACCATCAGGGAGAAGCCGTTTTACCTCTCCTTCCAAAAACTGAAGCCGGCCGCTGACGATGTCTTCTATAAAAATGTCGTTCTTTGTTAAAAATTTACCAATGAAACTGTTCCTGTCGTATATCCACTGTTGGATTAACCGCTCCTCCTTACTTAATTTGGTATCAAAATTCAGGTAGTACCAAGCTTTAAATTTCATAAAACGGTCAAGTCCATTTTTACCCATTTCATAAAAGCAATAAGTGGTATAGCTGTCATTAGTAAAATGATTAATCCATCGAGGGACGACGTTGGGCTTGTCACGCACCAGGACATAGCAGGACGCCACCTGGCTTATTTCATGAACCGTATCGGCGCCGGATTCTCCCATACCTATGCACAAGACTTTCTTGCCTTTAAAAGGCTCTGCATTTTTGTATTGGCTTGAATGGAGTATCTCTCCTTTGAAAATAGGGTCTCTGGCATACTCAGGGTACTTCGGCAGAAAATTATTGCCGCTACAGATGACGAGATGGTCAAAAAATTCGGAAAACTCCTGACTAGGCCCTGCTACCTTCACCATCACTCTGCCCTGATGAATTTCGGCAGAAACGACCTCGTGAGATAAAAAGATATGAGGCAATAAATGAAAATGCTTTGCATAACGATGTAAATAGTTCCGGTACTCCCTGGCCGTCCAATATCTTCTTTTTTCGGACAGGCCGGGGGGATAATCCGAAAAGGCCATAAAAAAATTGGAAACGGTTAATTCTATGGAATCATAAGACCTGCCTCCTTCGCCAACATCTCTGAAGGCCCCGCCTATCCCAGTTTGAGCTTCATAGCATTTTACCTGAATGCCCTGGCTGAGCAGCTCTTTTATCGTAACCAGACCAGACAAGCCTGCGCCGATCACACACACCTTTTTGGGAGTTGAAATATTTTCGTACATCTTCCAATGATATTTTGATACAAAAAAATTATAAGCTGCGCCCGACAACCGTTCCCCATAGCAAAGTTGGGGGTTAAAAGAGATAGTGGCTTGTTTCTCTGTTTCAAGTGCTTGATTGCCTGTTACAATGGGCCATTTTTACCGGTTTGCATTTTTGTCTTGCTCCCGAAGTCCTGCATTTGAAGTCTAATGGGTTTGATCTGGAATCCACCTCTCAGGTGGAGGGCAAATACAAAAAGGAAGTAATGATAAACGATACCGTCATTTAGCAAAATGGAACAGACCTACCGAATATTGAATCAATTGTGAACGAAACAAATCCTAATTTTGCAGGTAAAGATTGATCGACATTGAAAGTTTTTGAGTTACTCCTACGAGATATCAAAACGACTCCAAAGGCGTTTTACCCTGTGATAAGCTTCGCTGTTGTATCGGGTCTTTCCAATGCATTTTTGATCGCCACTATCAACTCTGCGGTCGAAACGGTAGCCAATAACGACCCAAACTGGCAGTATCTTTTTAAGTATCTGCTTTGTTTATTTCTATTCTTTCACACTAGGCGCTACATGTTAGATCGGTCTATTGAAATTGTAGAGTCCGTTGTAAGCCAGATTCGCCTCCGCTTGGTGGATAAGGTGCGCCTGACCGAGCTGGTCACGCTCGAAAAATATGGTTCGGCGACCATCTATGCACGCATTACACAAGACGCCACAATAGTTTCTAATTCCTCCAGAAACATTATCAACGGCGTCCAACAGTCCATTTTGATCATTTTCATCTTGTTTTATATTGCCACAATTTCTCTTTGGTCTTTTGGTTTTGTGATACTTGGCCTGATCACCGGTATGTTTTACTATATCGGGCTTTCCAATAACTTCCAAGCTATGTGGAAAAGAGTATCGGAAGAGGAAACGGCGTTTTTTTCAAAGCTCGCGCATCTTCTACAGGGTTTCAATGAAATCAGTATCAATCGCCGCAAGAATGAAGACGTTTTCGAAACTTATGTGACAGTCAACGATAAAATCAGTGATTACCGGATAAAAACCATTAAGCGCTATAACATTACCCTCATTTTCTTACAGGTATTCTTCTATATACTGCTGGGACTCATCCTTTTTGCCCTTCCCAGGTTTCACGCGGAGCACTCAGAGCACATTATCAAAATAGTGGCCGCCATCTTGTTTATGGTTGGGCCTATGGATGGGGTCATTTACAGCGTTCCGACCTTAGCCAACGCCAATAATTCCGCTCATAATATCATGGAACTAGAGAGTCAGCTAAAAGAAGAATTAAAGAAGATGCGCGAGCAGCGGATCGATCCTTATTCGCCAGACGCCTATCGGTCGCTTCCTTTTCAAAGCGGTATTTCCTTAAAGGGATTGAGCTACCAATACCCCCAAAGTAACGGCTATGGGACGGGATTTCAAGTCGGGCCGATTGATTTGACCATTCGCAAAGGAGAATTAATCTTTGTGACCGGGGGCAATGGCTCCGGTAAATCCACCTTCCTTAAATTATTTACCGGCTTATATAAACCGGATGCCGGGCAAATCAGGCTGGATGAAGAAAAAGATTATCCGGGAAAAGAGGTCAATATGCTCAACTATCAACAATACCAAAACCTGTTTTCTATCATTTTTAGCGACTATCATCTATTTGATAAAATATACGGTGTTGAACGGGAAATTGATCCCGATGAAGTGAAAGCGCTACTAGCCAGCATGGAATTGCCAGAAGAAAAAACGACCTATATAGATGGGGCTTTTACTAATATCAATTTATCTAGCGGACAGAAAAAACGCTTAGCCTTGACAACTGCTCTTTTAGAAGATAAGCCCATTTATATTTTTGATGAAGTGGCTGCCGATCTAGATCCGGAATTCCGCGATAAATTCTACTTTGAAATCCTGAAGGAACTAAAAGCGCGTAATAAAACAATCCTGGTGGTCTCGCACGATCAACAATATTGGAGCGTCTCCGACCGGCTGATCCGATTTCAGGACGGAATGATGTGGGAACTTTCAAAAGTTGAGGTGAGATCATTGGTAGAAAAGGTTTTGAAATAAGCTTGAAGTGGAGAGGCTGCTTGCTTTATAGCGATGACGTCTACGTTGGAAATTATTTGATGTTAAGTACTAAGAAAATAGATCTACATTGAAAGTCTTTACGCTACTAAAACAGGAAATCAATCCCATTCCCTATCGCCTGATTGTTTTTGGGTTGGTATCGGGGCTTTCCAGCGCATTATTAATATCTGTAGTCAACTCGGCGGCTGAAACTATCTCCAATAATGAATCAAACGGGTATCACCTTATCGTATATACGCTTGGTTTGGGTGTTTTCTTTTTTACCAAGCGTTATACCCTCGATAGATCTTCGGAAATAGTAGAATTAGTTGCCAACCGAATTCGTTATCGTCTCGCAGACAAGATAAGGCTGACAGAGTTAACCACTTTAGAAAAATACGGCGCCGCCACTATCTACGCGCGCATTTCACAAGACGTTACTACCGTTTCCAATATTTCCATGCTGCTGATCAATGCCGCCCAGGAATTGATCGTGATTATTTTTATCCTGTTCTACATAGCGGCCATATCATTTTGGTCTTTTGGGTTAATCATCGTCATTTCGGCCTTTGGCGTATTCTACTATACAGAAAATGCGGGATTTTTCTACTCCATGTTTCTAAAAAGGAGCGAAAAGCAAGTAGCAATTTTTGCCAGAATTTCCCATGTCTTGCAGGGCTTTAATGAAATCAATATTAACCGCCGCAAAAACGAAGAGGTCTTTGAGGCCTATACAAAAGCGGAGAAAGATTCGAGAGACGTCCAGATAAAGATTGGCAAGCGCTACAATGTCACGCTCATTATTATAGAGTTATTGCTCTATATGTCGCTGGGCCTCATTCTATTCGCCCTACCCAAAATTCATGTGGAACACTCACTGGTCATCACCAAAGTAGTGGCTGCCGTCATATTTATCGTCGGCCCTTTGAGCGGTATCGTTTATACTATTCCACTGTTTGGCTTGGCCAGCGACGCTGCTGGAAATATTATAAAACTAGAAGCGCAACTGGAGGAAGAATTGCAGCAAATACGCGAACAAAAAATAGATAATTATTCCCCGGCCGCTTACCAGATGATTCCCTTTGAAAGTCAGATCGTATTAAAAGGCCTCAGTTATCAATATCCGCAGCGAACTGATCAGGGAAAAGGGTTTCAGATCGGCCCGTTTGATTTTACTTTCCGCAAAGGAGATTTAATCTTTGTTACCGGGGGCAACGGCTCGGGCAAGTCCACTTTTCTTAAATTGCTGACCGGCTTATACAAACCAAAAAGCGGTCAGATTAAAGTAGACGGCGGGGAAGATCAAAAAGGCCGTTTTATTTACGCTCAAAACTATCAACAGTATCAAAATCTCTTCTCCATCATTTTCAGCGATTATCATCTCTTTGACAAAATCTACGGCCTCGAACAAGAAGTAGATCCTGACCAGGTCAACACGCTGCTCCAAAACATGGGGCTGCCGGAGGAAAAAACAACCTATCGGGACGGTGCTTTCACCAATATTATGCTCTCCAGCGGCCAAAAAAAACGCCTCGCGCTGACCACCGTTCTGTTAGAGGACAAACCCATCTATGTCTTCGACGAAGTAGCGGCAGATTTGGACCCGGAATTCCGGGACAAATTTTACTTTGAAATCATTCAGGAGTTAAAAGCGCGTAATAAAACCGTTTTCGTCGTATCGCACGACCAGCAATACTGGAACGCTTCCGACAGGCTGATCCAATTCCAGGATGGGCAGATGCGGGAGTTGTCCAGAGAAGAGGTGCGTTTTTTGGTCAAGATGGTGACGAAATAGTGAAATAGGCGAGGCGATTATGAAACGAATTTACCGAAAATTGAACGTATTGTGAAAAAAACGTACTGTACTTTTGTAGGTATAATAGTTTAATAAAATATCTGGATAAAATGAGAATTTGGAAGAATACGCGGCTTGACGGAATATTACTAATCTTAAGTGTTCTTCAATTTATTATTACGCTTACAATAGCGCTATCTTGGAACCAGGCCTCAATCTTTCTACAAGTTGGCGCATTTGTATTGATGGTTATGATGATTTCTTACAACATCATCGTAATTTCTCATGTTTTCACACATCAGCCATGGTTTGAGCCTGCATTTCTAAATCATTGTGTGTCAATGTTAAATTCTTTAAACATAGGCCAATCTGTGGAGATTTATAAATTAACGCACGTTAAAAATCACCACAAGTATAATAATGATCGGAAAGGCCCCAATGGATCGACTCAGGATTTATCATCTACGTATCGCGATGGGGAAAATCAGGATCATTCAGGTCTGTTTCGTTATGCATTCCTGGGCGCCTTTGGCACCTTATTTGGAGTCCTGAAAACTTTAAGCTATGCAATACGAATATGGCGCGTTGGAAAAAATGAATCTTTGATTTTTTCGCTCCTATCTAAATCTACGACAAAAAGAGCCCTGGAATTACGTCAAATTCAATTGGACAGATTATTTATATCAATAGGGATCTTATTCTTTACAATTATCAATTGGCAATGGGTATTGTTTTGTTTCATACCGGCGCTTTATCTGTCTTTTGCACTTGTAAACATACAAAACTATTATGAACATTTTGGCGCAGAACCAAGCAATCGGTACGCTAATTCAGTAAGCTATTACGGTCGATTATACAATGTAATCACATTTAACGACGGTTATCATCAAGAACATCACTTACGTCCTCAAATGCATTGGAGCCGTCTACCGGAAGTACATACGCAATTTAAAAAAGATTTTGACAATGTCAATCGCGTAGTATCTCCTGTACCGGCAATGCTTGGTTTTTTTCACAGAGGCCGGACTCAACAAAGTGAGAAAAAGAAATCCGACGGTATTTAGAATAGTGACAAGCGCTCAAGCTTAAGTAATATCTAAGAAGTCAGAAGCGAGGAGCCAGAATAATATTTGTTGGTTTTTAGCACTTGTAAAAGACGCAGCGTTCTATAAAATTGAATTGCCCGCCTTTATTTAGAAAGATAAAGTCTCAATAACAATTTCAATAAAACCGATCTGCCGTACGGTTTTTCACTAACATCTTTATGGAAAGCAAACAAGATACGTTCTCAAAAATGCCTAAAGAAAATACAAGCCCGGTCAATTCTTATACGGAATGGGACTTATTAGAGGAGGTCATTGTCGGTACGCCTAAAAATGCTTTTTTTTCATTCTGGGACCCGATAGATCAATTAGTGTACAACCCCGCTGAATTATCGGAAATAGAGCGCTATTTAAAACTGCAGCAACCTTATCCGCAAGATTATATCCAAAAGGCTTCCCTGGCCGTAGAGCGTTTTATCCATATTTTAGAGGCTGAAGGCGTCAAAGTGCGCAGAGTAGAAGAAGTGATGTACGAGCAGCAATTTTCAACGCCGGCCTGGAAAACGGCCGGCGGTTTTTGCGCGGCTAATCCTCGTGATCTTTTGATCGTTATTGGCGATCAGATTATCGAGGCGCCAATGTGTTCTCGTTCCCGTTATTTTGAAGCGCGGGCTTATCGGCCTTTATTGAAAGAGTACGTTGAGAAAGGAGCGCACTTAGTAGCCGCTCCCAAGCCTATGTTGTCAGATGCTCTATATAACCCGGATTTTGCCTCGGCAGACTCCGATACCCCTTATGTCCTGACTAACCATGAACCTGTTTTTGACGCCGCTGATTTTATCCGTTGCGGCCGGGATATCATTGGTCAACTTAGCCATGTAACCAATCAGGCCGGCATCGACTGGCTGCAACGCCACCTGGGAGCAGACTATAAAATCCATTTAATCCAAAGCCTGGATCCGAAGCCTGCTCATATAGACACGACGCTGGCCGCCCTGGCGCCAGGTAAATTGTTGGTTAATCCGACGTTCACCGACGTAAATAAATTGCCGGAAATATTCAAAACCTGGGATATTCTTATCGCACCCGATCCCGTGCCCTACAAAACCAGGCCGCGCCTGATGAGTAATTGGATCAGCATTAATACCCTGATGCTGGACGAGCGGCGCATTGTGGTGGAAGAACGTCAGGAACCCTTAATCCGGGCGTTGAAAGAATGGGGCTTTCACCCCATTCCCTGTGCGTTTGAAGATTATTACCCCTTTATCGGTGGCTTTCACTGCGCTACGCTGGATGTGCGGCGGCGTGGCGAACTAAAATCCTGGTTTTGACTTGTTTTGGGCTTGCCTATTGTTTGAAGAGCAACGTCTTTACATCTGTATAATTCACTAATTGTATTCGTTCCAGAATCATCAGAATAATGGCAGCGTTGGCCTCTAAATAGGGCGATGAATTAAATAGTTCCCTATGAATTCCCCGGGCAGGATAGACGATAAACAGGCCTTTGGTTTGGGCGGTCCAATCAGAAGATAAAAATCTTCTTTCTTCGGCCTCTTCTGCAGTCTCTTCCGCCTTAAGCTGATGGATATTAGCTTGTATAAAACGCTCTGTTATCGGATCGCGCAGAAAATTGAAATAAGCCCTCATTCTTCTTTCTGTCTGTTTCAGGAAAATTTCATTTTGAAGTAAAAGTGATTGCTTTTTTTGCCAGCCAACTTCTTCATTTTGCGACAAAAAGGAAAGTTCTCCGTTAAAATCAAAGTTTAGCAGAGCCAAACGCAGCGAGCTATCTCCGAGAATAACGTCGCTCACCACTTCGCCCTTACTTTCCATGAAACGAGCCATTTCAAAGGCCAGATTTCCCCCTATAGAATATCCAAAAAAGACATAGGGACCCTCAGGTTGCCGCTGTTTGATTTGCCGATAATAATGTTCCAATCGGTTTTCTATTTCCAGAAAATCAAAACAATACCAGGCGACCTGAGGACAAAGCGCAGCGAGTCGTTCATAAAAAACGGCTAAACCAAAGCCCGGCGGAAAAGCAAATAGCGTACTTGATGCCTCGGTATTATAACAGATCTCCTCTTCGTAAAGATGGTCTTTATGTTCGCTGATTTTTTCTGCTAAAGCCGCGATAGTAGGGCATTGAAAAATGAGTTTCAATGGGATATTAGCGTCCAGTTTTTCAGCTATGGCGGCGATCAGTTGGATAGCTCTCAGGCTATGTCCTCCGAGGTCAAAGAAATTATCATAAATACCAATGCTTGTTCTCGAAAGCACCTTTCCCCAAATATTTACCAGCGTGGTTTCTGTCGTATTGCGAGGGGCAACATAAGTGTTTCCAGTAGCTAAACCACCTGTTTTCAGACCGGGCAATGCTCCCCGATCCACTTTACCGCTGGTGGTCAGGGGTAGAGCCTCCAACGTCAAGAAGTAGGAAGGGATCATATAGTCCGGCAGGTGTTCCGATAAGTATTGGCGAAGGTTTTCTACGTTTATTGATAATTCCTGTCCGCCGGTTGTTAGGTAGGCGACCAATTCCTGAACTTGCCCCATTTCTTTACCTATCACTACAGCAGATTGAATCGAATGATGCTGTAGTAAAATCTGTTCAATCTCTCCTGCTTCAATCCGATAGCCCCGGATCTTCAACTGGTGGTCGATGCGGCCCAGGAATTCGATGTTGCCGTCCGGGAGCCAACGCGCCAAATCGCCGGTGCGGTACAAACGCTCGCCTGGCTTGAACGGGTGTGGAATGAACTTCTCGGCCGTTAATTCGGGATTATTCAAATAGCCGCGGGCTAAACCAGCCCCTCCAATTAATAATTCTCCAGTTACACCGATCGGTTGCAGACTGCCCTCCCGACTCAAAATGTACAGGCTGTAATTAGGCAAAGCCTGGCCGATCGGTATGGCGTTTAGCTCCTGCAATCTGCTTTCCGGCACTTCATGGTAACTCGCATTGACCGTGGCTTCCGTCGGACCGTATAAGTTGTAAATTGTGATGGATGTACGTCGCCCATTTTGATAGAACCGCTTTAATAAATCAATCGGCAGGGCTTCACCGCCTATCAACATTAATTTCAAATTCAAGTCTTGTCGCCTGGCCAGTCCTCCGTCAAGTAGAATATTGAATAAACTCGGGGTGCAATCCATCGCCTGTATGGATTGCCGGGCAAGAAAGCTGACGAAAGCGCCGCCATCCGTTTTCAATTCATTGGCAATGGGGAATAAGGTATGGCCCAGGCAAAGGCTGCCAAATAAGGTTTTAATGGATCCATCGAAAGTATAATCTGCGACCAAGGCAATGTGCAGAGGGGTGGGATAATGTTTATAAAAGCATTGATGACCATGAATTAAATTGAGCAGAGCCTGATGCTCGATCATCACGCCCTTAGGCTGTCCCGTAGAGCCGGACGTATAAATAATATAAGCTAAGCTGGACGGTGAACGGTGAACGGTAGATGGTGAACGGCCTGTAGCATTCATTCGTTGGATAACATCCACAGGGACGATCACTTCGTATTCCTTCGCCGCAGCGTAAGTCGCCTCATCCGTCAGCAGCGCTTTCGCCCGGCTGTTCTCCAGCATATACCGCACCCTGGCCCCCGGCGCATCCGGCGCAATGGGCAGGTAAGCTGCCCCTGATTTGAGCACGCTCAAAATGGCTACGATCATCCACTCGCTGCGTTCCAGTTGCAGGGCGATGACGTCGTCCGGTTGGATGCCATAAGCCTCCCGCAGGTAATGCGCCACCCGGTTGGCCCGGGCGTTCAACTCCCGGTAAGTCAATTCGGTTTGTCCGAATACCACGGCGATGTTATCCGGCGTACGCTCCACCTGCTCTTCGAATAGCTCGGCGATGGTTTTGTCGGCTGGATAGTCCGTCCCGGTATCGTTAAAGGCGTGTAGCAAAAGTGCTTTTTCCGCCTCGGGTAAGATGTCCAGGTGCTCAATGGGATGATCTGGCGCCTGCAACACGCTTTGTATCAACGTCTCTAAATGCTCAAACATCCGCTCAACCCGGTCCGCACGTAACAGGTCGGTGTTGTAGTTTATAGCTGCCTCCAGCCCCGCCTCGCTTTCCGCAAAACTGAACGTCAGGTCGAACTTGCTGATATCGGCCTGCACCGGTTCAAACTCAATAGCCACATCCCCCAGTTCAAGGCGGCTCTGCTCATTATTCTGCAGGACTATCATCACATCAAAAACTGCCGAACGGCTCATGTCTCTGGGAACGTCCAACTCCTCCACCAAACGGTCGAAGGGGTACAGCTCGTGCTCGAAAGCGGCCAGGGCCGTGGCTTTGACCTGTTGCAGGAGCGCCGTAAAACTTTGCTCACCCTCCAACTGCGTCCGCAATACCAGCGTGTTGACATAAAACCCGATCTGATCGTGCAGGTCCGGGTGGGTCCGGCCGGCGCTGGGCGTGCCCAGCACGATGTCCGTCTGATTGGTGTAGCGGTAAAGCAGTACCTTGACCAAGGCCGTCAGCGTCATAAACAGCGTCGCGCCCTGCTGCTGGGACAACTCCTGTAATTGCCGGGTTATTTCTCGTGAAAACAACTGCTGACGACTTGCGCCGTTGTAGGTTTTTACCGCTGGGCGAGGGTAATCCGCGGGCAATTCCAGGGTCGGCAGATCGGCCAGTTGACCCTGCCAGTAGTCGCGCAGTTTATGCACGGTTTCATCCGCTTCCAACAGGTTGTTCTGCCAGGCGGCGTAGTCTTTGTACTGGATGGGCAGGGGTTGCAGTTGCGCCAAAGGCTCGGCCGCATCCTGCCGGCAGGCTTCATACAAGCGGCTCCATTCCCGCACCAGTATCTCCATGGACCAGCCGTCGGAGATGATGTGGTGCATGTTAAAGAGCAGTAACCATTCTTCCGCGTCCGTTTGGAGCAGTTCCACTTGTAGCAGGTGTTCGTGCTCCAGGTCGAATACCAGCCTGGCGTGCGCCTGGATGTGTTCCCGAATCTGGTCTTCGTTCCAGGCCCGCGCATCCTGAATGGGCAATTTAAAATCCCCGGCCGGGTCGACCACCTGTCGCCCTTCGCCGTTGACCGCGACAAACCGGGTGCGCAAGATTTCGTGCCGTTCGAAAAGCAATGCGAAGGCTTGTTCCAGGGCCGCCGTATCCAGCCGGCCGGCCAGGCGCAGGGCCACCGGCATATTGTAAGCGCTCAGGCCTTCGTCCATTTGGTGCAGCACCCACAGCCGCCGCTGGGCGTTCGACAGGGCGTAGGAAGGTCGTTCCTCGACCTTCGGGATAGGATGTTGTTGGGAGACAAGTTCTTCTGCTTCTGTAGATTGCAAAAAACTTATTATTGTATCCCTATGCTGTTGTATTTGCTTACGCAAAACAGGCGTTATTGCGCCTTTGGATGCAGAAGAGCGAAGTATGCCCTCCTGGACCCATAGCTTTACATTAGCGTTGTTCAACTCCTGTAACAGTTGATAAACTTCATTCACCATGTCTCTTCAGTTTCTTCTGACCATTCATAAGAATTATATTCAGCAGATCTCGACTTTTTCAAAAAGGTATTTAGAATGTGAAATTGGTTAATCTTTTCAGACAAGGCCGCAATGGTAGGCCGAGCAAAAAAATCACTTAACCCAATTTCTACAGATAATTTTTGATGGATAAGGCTGACGCACCGAATCGCTCTAAGACTATGCCCGCCCAGATGGAAGAAGTTGTCGTGGATGCCGATTTGGTCGCGGCCCAGGATTTTAGACCAGATTTGCACCAGTTGTTTTTCGACGGCGTTGCGTGGCGCCACGTAGGCCGTTCCCGTAGCCAGGCCGGAAGCGTTCGGAACGGGTAACGCCCTGCGGTTGACTTTACCGCTCGTCGTCAAAGGCAAGGCTTCCAGCGCCACAAAGTGGCTGGGGATCATGTAGTCGGGTAGGCTTTCCGCAAGGAAGCTGCGCAATGCGGAAAGCTCGGGTATCACCTGTCCGGAAGCAGGCGCCAGATAAGCAGCCAGTTCCGTTCCGTGTTCAAAATCGTGGCCCACCACTACCGCGCTTTGGATAGCGGGATGGGCCAATAGCGCCTGCTCCACCTCCCCGGCCTCAATGCGGTAGCCCCGGATCTTCAACTGGTGGTCGATGCGCCCCAGAAATTCGATGTTGCCGTCGGGCAGCCAACGGGCCAGGTCGCCTGTGCGGTACAAACGCTCGCCTGGTTGGAAAGGGTGGGGAGTGAATTTCTCGGCCGTTAATTCGGGGTTATTTAGGTACCCGCGGGCTAAACCGGCGCCTGAAATACAGAGTTCCCCGGTTAATCCTAATCCCTGCAACCTTCCTTCTTTGTCAAGTATATAAATACAAATATTTGATAGAGGACGACCAATAGAAAGTTTTGCTAAGCATTTTTCTTGGTCTTTTGAAACAGGATACATACTAGCACAAATCGTCGTTTCTGACGGTCCGTATCCATTGATAATTTGAATGTCCTCCTCCTGATACCATTTGATGGTATCATAATGAATAGGTTCAACACCTATCAAAAGTCTATTTAAATAAACAGTGTTGTGTTCTGCAAGCGCATTTCCGATTTGTTCTAAATGCATAGGATGTAAATAGGCGTGCGAAATTTTATGTCGATACAAGAACGCTGCATACCTTTCGGGGTTGAGAACTACCTCAGCACTTGGGATCACTAATTGGCTGCCTGATAATAGAGCAGACAAAATTTCCATCACTGAAACATCAAAAACATAATTGCAGGTAAGGGTACTAATATGGTATTCTAAGTCGTAATGGGTATGAAAATTAAGGAAACTCTGATGCTCAATCATCACCCCTTTGGGCTGTCCCGTAGACCCCGAAGTATAAATAATATAGGCCAGGTTAGACGGTGAATGGTCAACGGTCAACGGTGGACGGCCTGCAGTATCCATTTCCTGGATGACTTCTACAGCAACAATCTGCTCTAATTGCTTTGTCACCGCATAAGTCGCCTCATCCGTCAGCAAGGCTTTAGCCCGGCTATCCTGTAGCATATACCGCACCCTGGCTGTAGGCGCATCCGGCGCAATGGGTAGGTAGGCCGCCCCGGCTTTGAGCACGCCCAAAATGGCAATGATCATCCACTCGCTGCGCTCCAGCTGCAGGGCGATGACGTCGTCCGGCTGGGTGGCATAGGTATCCCGAAGGTAATGCGCCACTCCATTGGCCCGGGCGTTCAATTCCCGGTAGGTTAGCTCTCTGTCTTCAAAAACCACAGCAATGTTATCCGGCGTGCGCTCCACCTGCTCTTCGATTAAATCGGCGATGGTTTTGTCGGCTGGATAATCCGCCCCGGTATCGTTGAAGGCGTGGAGCAAAAGCGCTTTCTCCGCCTCGGGTAGGATATCCAGTTGCTCAATGGGATGGCCGGGCGCCTGCAACACACTTTGCATCAACGTCTCCAAATGTTCAAACATGCGTTCGATCCGGTCCGCGCGGAACAGATCCGTGTTGTAGTTAATTTCGACCGCCAGCCCCGCTTCATTTTCCGCAAAACTGAACGTCAGGTCGAACTTGCTGATGTCGGCCTGCACCGGTTCGAATTCAATAGCCACATCGCCCAGTTCAAGGCGGCTCTGCTCATTATTCTGCAGGACTATCATCATATCAAAGACCGCCGAGCGGCTCATATCTCTGGGGATATCCAACTCCTCCACCAGGCGGTCGAAAGGATACAGCTCATGCTCAAAAGCGGCCAGGGCCGTGGCCTTGACCTGCTCAAGAAGCGCCGTAAAACTTTGTTCGCCCTCCAACTGCGTCCGCAATACCAGCGTGTTGACATAAAACCCAATCTGATCGTGCAGGTCGGGGTGGGTGCGTCCGGCGCTGGGCGTGCCCAGCACGATGTCCGTCTGATTGGTGTAGCGATAGAGCAGTACGTTGACCAGGGCCGTCAGGGTCATAAACAGCGTCGCGCCCTGTTCCCGGGACAACGCCTGCAATTGCCGGGTTATTTCCAGTGAAAACAACTGCTGAAGGCTTGCACCGTTGTAGGTCTTGACCGCCGGGCGGGGATAATCCTCAGGCAGTTCCAGAGTCGGCAGATCGGCCAGTTGTCCCTGCCAGTAGGCACGGAGTCCATGCAGGGTTTCATCCGCTTCCAACAGGTTGTTCTGCCAGGCGGCGTAGTCCTTGTATTGTATGGGCAGCGGTGGTAGTTGCGCTAAGGGCTCGGCCACGCCCTGCCGGCAGGCTTCATATAGTCGGCTCCATTCCCGGACTAGCACCTCCATGGACCAGCCGTCGGAGATGATGTGGTGCATGTTGAAGAGCAATAACCATTCTTCCGCGCCCATTTGCAGCAGTTCCACTTGCAGCAGGCGTTCGTTCTCCAAGTCGAACACCCGCCCGGCGTGCGCCTGGATGTGTTCCCGGATCTGCTCCTCGCTCCAGGCCCGCGCATCCTGCATGGGTAATTTAAAACCCCCGGCGGGGTCCACCACCTGCCGCCCTTCTCCATTCACCGCGACAAACCGGGTGCGCAGAATTTCGTGCCGTTCGAAAAGCAATGCGAAGGCTCGTTCCAGGGCGGCCGTATCCAGCCGGCCGGCCAGGCGCAGGGCCGCCGGTATATTGTAGGCAGTAAGGTTTTCTTCTAATTGATCCAACACCCACAAGCGACGTTGCGCATTAGAAAGCGCGTAAGTCGGCTGTTCTGCCGTTGGTTCTATAGGTTTCAGAAGAACGGTATCCTTACTTTCAATTAGACGTCCCAGCTCGGTTATAGTTGGATAGGCAAAAACCTCTGAAAGTTTAATCTTAACGCCAAAATGCTGCTGAATCAAAGCCGCCGCTCGTATTGCTCGTAAACTATGGCCGCCAATACTGAAGAAATTATCAAGAATACCGATGGGGCTTCTACCCAGTATTTTCTCCCAAATAGCGGCTAAGGTTTGCTGGGTTAAGGTATGAGGAGCTACATAAGTTGTTCCTGCGGCAAGATTAGCATTATCTGGAGCTGGTAAAGCTTTTCGGTTTACCTTACCGCTATTGGTTAATGGAAAGACGTCAAGAACGACAAAATAGGAAGGAATCATGTAATCTGGCAAGCTTTGCCGTAGAAAAGAACGTAGGGTTTCTATATCCAAATCGAAGTCTTCCTTAGTAATCAGATAAGCAATTAACTCATTATTACCCGACATTTTTTTGCCCGTTACGACACAGGCGGTAATAGCCGGATGGCTTAGTAAAACGTGTTCTATCTCTCCTGTTTCTACTCGGTAACCCCGGATCTTTAATTGATGATCTATCCGGCCCATAAACTCAATATTACCATCGGGCAGGTAACGAGCTAAATCGCCCGTCTTATAGAGTCGTTCTTCTTTTTTGAAGGGATGCGCTATAAAACGTTGGGCGGTTTGTTCCGGCAAATTTAAATAACCATTTGATAAACAGAGGCCCCCTATATGTAATTCTCCCGTTACTCCTATTGGAACAGGCGCTAAACCCTTATTTAAGATATATAATTGAGTATTTGCAATAGGTTTCCCTATAGGGGGCAGGGGCGCCCAATTGGAAGGGGTTCCTTGAAGTATGTATTCGCTAACGACATGCGCTTCCGTAGGCCCATACTGATTTTTCAACTGGCAATTTGGAAGTCTTTTAAATAAATTGATAATCGCTTCGCTAACCTGTAATTGCTCTCCTGCCGTCACTATAACTTTTAGCGCGCTCAAATCGCCCTCTTGTTGCAACAGTATTTGGGCGAGTCCCTGTAAAGCGGCAAAAGGTAAAAATATTCTTTCTATTCGCTGTTCCACAATAAATCGTGCAAAAGCATACAAATCTTTTCTTATGCCTTCTCCCACCATCATTAGTTCTCCGCCAGATAGCCAGGTGGCAAAGATTTCCTGAAAACTCACGTCAAAACTAAAAGCTACATATTGAGTCGTGCGGCTGCCTACCCCACAAAGACTATGATTAATTTGCCAGTATAACAAATTGACCAAAGGCCGATGCGGCATCAATACCCCCTTAGGTTTACCGGTAGAACCAGAGGTATATAAAACAAAAGCTAAATTATTTACTTGGGCAATTGGTTTGGGATTGGTCGATTGACCAGCGTATATATTTTCCAAAACCAGAACCTCCGGGAAGATTTCTTTTCCTAACTCTTCATAATATTGATCGGTGAGTAAGAGTTTGGCGCCGCTATCTTCTAACATATAAGCCAATCTTGAGGCCGGCAAATCTTTGGAAAGCGGCAAGTAAGAAGCTCCGGCTTTGAGAATCCCCAAAATACCAATAGACGTCCATTCGGTTCGTTGAGGGAGTAAACCAATAACATCATCCCCCTGAATAGCGTAGTTCGTTCTTAGATAATTAGCAATCTGATTCGCCGCTCTGTTTAACTGCCGATAAGTCCATTGCTTACCCTCAAAGTTCAGAGCATTAGCCTTTGGCGTTCTCTCAACTTGCGCTTCAAATAAATCAACAATTGTTTGATCCTTAGGAAAATCAGCCCTGGTGTGGTTGAATTCTTCCAAAATAAGCCGTCTTTCTGCCTTCGGCAACAAATTTAACTGATCAATAATTGAAGCTGGGTTAGACAGTACGCTTTCTATCAGGCATTCCAGGTGACCGATTAACCTTTCAATTCTGTCTGCTTTAAATAAATCCGTATTATATTCCACATTTAGACTCAGCCCGTCCGTGCTTTCATCAAAACTAAAAGTTATATCAAACTTGCTATCTACTGATCCATTTGATTCTACTGTGATATTCAGGCCTTCCAGTTCCGGTTGCCGGAGCGTTTCTTTACTGTTCTCTACCACCAGCATCACGTCAAATATAGCAGAGCGGCTTGCGTCCCGGACCAAGCTCAATTCTTCTACCAGTTGGTCAAAAGGATAAAAATCATGTTCGAAAGCGGCTAAGGTATTTTTCTTGACTTTCTGTAGGAAATGATCAAATCTCTCCTCTTCTCCTATTTCACTTCTTAAAACAATAGTATTCAAATAAAAACCAATCTGATCCTGCAAGTCAGGATGATTTCTGCCGGCAACCGGCGTGCCGATCAGTAAGTCTTTTTGTCCGGTATAACGATACAGTAGTACTTTGACCAGAGCGGTCAGGCACATAAACAGGCTTACACCCTGAGATTGGGATAGCTGATGCAATTGTTGTAAAACCGCTGGACTAAATCGGCCCTGCTTGCTTGCTCCATGATAGGTCTTAACGGTTGGACGAGGATAATCCGTAGGTAGTTCTATTACCGGCAGCCGCCCTCCATTGGGCGCCAACTGCTCTAACCAGTAATTTTTTGCAGGAATGACTTGTTCCGATCTTAATAGTTGATCCTGCCAGGCCGTATAGTCTTTATACTGAATAGACAGTGGAGGCAGAACAGATAGAGGGTTCTTGACTCCTTGTACACCGGCCGAATACAAAGAAGATAATTCCCTGAACAATATTTCTATAGACCAGGCGTCGGCAATAATATGGTGCATATTGAGAAGCAGGAGGTGTTCGAATTCTCCTACTTTCAACAGTTCCATTTGCCAGAGGACGTCTTTTACCAAATCAAAAGGATAAGCGGCGTGTCTCTGGATATGCGCCTCAATAAGCTCGGCGCCAGCGTTTCTATAATCCCTGACGGCTAACCTGAAATTATACTCAGCGCGGATGATCTGCCGCCCTTCAACAAAATTAGTCCGCAGAATTTCATGCCGTTTAAAGAGCAAATTGACGCTTTGTTCCAAGGCACTAATGTCCAACTGCCCTTTTAGTCTAATGACTTCTGGTATATTGTAGGCAATCTGCTGTTCTTCCATTTGATCGATTACCCATAAGCGGCGCTGGGCGTGAGATAATTCATAATTATCCTGGACGGGAACCGGCTGAATAGGCTGAAAAAGGATTCGTCCTTTTTCAACAATTATCGCAGCTAAGGCTGCAATAGTAGGCGCCGTAAAAATTTCTCTAAAGCTAACAGCGGCGTTTAATTCTTCCTGGATGAGGAAAGTTAAGCGAATAGCTTTCAAGCTGTGGCCGCCCAACTCAAAGAAGTTATCATGGATACCAATATTTTCTCTATTAAGAATGGTTTCCCAAATGCGAACCAAAGCGGCTTCTACCAGGGTACGAGGAGCGGCGTAAGCAGTGCCCGAAGAGAGGCCGGCCCTATCAAGGCCGGGTAAGGCTTTCCGATCCACCTTGCCGCTGGACGTCAGAGGTAAGGCTTCTAACACAACAAAGTATACAGGAATCATATAAGCCGGCAAGCGTTCCGCCAGGTAGTTGCGGAGTTGTTGTATATCGGGAGTTCCGGCCGTTCGTTCCCGGGAGGCGCCTGTTAGAGACTTCCCAGAGGTTGCGAGGGGCTGCGACGCCTTGAGGCCAGAAGCATTCTCATCGATTATCGGCTCCTTAGAAAGGATCAAATAGGCAGCTAATTCTTTACCCTGTCCTCTGTCTTTGCCAACGACTACGGCGCTTTGAACAGCAGGATGTTGCAACAGTGTCTGCTCAATTTCTCCTGCTTCAATTCGATAGCCTCTGATTTTTAATTGATGGTCTAAACGACCTAAAAACTCCACATTGCCATCGGGAAGCCACCGGGCTAAATCACCTGTTTTATAAAGCCGTTCGCCGGGTTTGAAAGGATGCGGAACAAATTTTTCAGCCGTGAATGCAGAATGGTTGAAGTAGCCGCGGGCTAAGCCGGGACCAGAAATACAAAGTTCTCCCGCAATACCGACGGGGAGCAACTGCAAGTCTTCGTCTAAAATATAGAACTGGGTATTGGCGTTAGGCTGTCCGATGGGAATGGAAGCGCCTTTGTGATATTCTTCCCGGCCCACTACAAAGGACGCGGCAAATACAGAACATTCGGTTGGACCGTAAATATTGATGTACCGAAGCCGGCTGCGGTAAAAAAGGACGTCGCTCATGTTGGGCGCCTCGGCCCCTGTACTCAACACCCGTACCTGAGGAAGTTCCGCTTTATTAAAAGTGGAGAGCAAGGTGGGAGAAAGGTCCACGACACTAAGCCGCTGTTTATGTATAAACTCCAATAAGGCAGGCGTATCTAACACCATCTTTTCGCCCGCTATAACTGCAGCGCCGCCGCAACAAAGCGGTTTGAAGATTTCCTCTATGGTGACGTCAAAAGTGTAGGTGGAAGATTGTAATACGCGATCGCGTGCGGTAATACCGTAACGTCGTATGGCGAACGTTATCAAATTGACCACCCCGCAGTGCTCCACCAACACGCCTTTAGGCATCCCTGTGGAGCCGGAGGTATAGATGAGATAAGCCAGATGCCGGCTGTTATTGATTCTCTCCGGGTTAGTCGACAGGGTTCCTTTAATGTTTTCGACGCGCTCTACCGGCATTATACTTTCATAAACCCGGCTAAGGGGATACGTATGTGCATCGGTCAACAAGACTCTTGCCCGGCTGTCTCGAAGGATAGACTCTGCTCTGGCAGTCGGTGAATCGGGGGCAATTGGCAAATAGGCGCCGCCTGATTTCATCGCTCCCAAAATGGCGACAATCATCCAATCGCTGCGTTCCAATTGCAGGGCGATAATATCGTCTGGCTGAATTTTGTAGCGTCCCCTTAGGTAGCGCCCCACCTGATTGGCTTTTTCATTGAGGCGCCGGTAGGTCCATTCCTGATCTTCAAAAACAACAGCTATGTTGTCCGGCGTCTTTTCTACCTGTTCCTCAAAAAGTTGGAAGACCGTTTTATCAAATGGAAAATCCGTCTTTGTATCATTAAATTCAGATAGAAGTAAATTTCGTTCTGCTGCCGGCAGAATATTCAACTGCTTAATAGCCTGCTCTGATTGAGTCAGAACGCTTTCAATCAAGACCCCCAAATGCTGGATCATGCGCTCTATACGATTCTTACGAAATAAATCGACGCTATATTCTATTTCAAGATGTAGGCCGGTTGAATCTGTTTCAAAACCAAAGGTCAAATCAAATTTACCAGCTTTAACTTTTCTGACTATCGGCCTGGACGCGGTATCCCCAAGCCTCAGTTTACGCTGCTCAATGTTTTCCAGCACGACCATCACCTCAAAGATAGGGTTGCGACTCGGATCTCTTACAAACTCCAATTCTTCCACTAACTGGTCAAATGGATATAAATCCCGCTCAAAAGCAGCCAACGTCGTTTGTTTCACTTTTGCTAACGTCCGAGTAAAACTATCCGCTTCATTCAACTGGTTTCTCAACACGACCGTATTGGCATAATAACCAAGCTGGTCGTATAAATCCGGATGATTTCTGCCTGCAGTTGGCGTGCCAACCACAATATCCGTTTGATTCGCGTAGCGATACAGCAGAATTTTCACCAGGGTAATTAAGGCCATGAATAGACTAGCTCCGGACGACCTACCGAGGTTTTCCAGCTTTTTCAGTAACTCAAGGCTAAAGCTATGATTTAGCGCGGCTCCTCTATAGGATTTCACGATCGGGCGGGGAAAGTCCGTAGGCAATTCCAAAGTTGTTAAATCAGCTAATTGATCCTGCCAATACTTTCGCAACCCGGCGATGCGCCCCCCATCTGCTAATAATTGATTCTGCCAGGCCGCATAGTCTTTGTACTGTATGCTCAAAGCCGGGAGTGGATTGGACGTACCCTTGACCACCGATTCATAAAGCACAGATAGTTCCCTGAATAGTACATCCAGCGACCACCCGTCCGAGATAATGTGATGCATATTGAGCAGTAGGATATAGCTATCCGCAGCGGTTTGTAACAGCTCCACTTTCAATAAGTTCCCTTTGGATAAGTCAAAAACATGATTAGCGTGGGCCTGAATGTAATTTTCTATTGCAGCCTGATCTTTATCCTGCCAGTTGTGGAAAGGAAAATCGAAAACAGCAATGGGATCAACAGCTTGCATAGGGACGCCCGCTTCTTTCGCAACGAAACGCGTTCGCAGAATTTCATGCCGGCCTATTAATTCTTCAAAGGCTCTTTGCAGTGCCTTTCTATTCAAGGAGCCCTCAATAATAAAAGCCGCGGGCATATTATAAGCCGTCAGGTTTTCTTCCAATTGGTCGAGTACCCACAAACGGCGCTGCGCATGCGATAAGGCATATGTTTTTTCCATGGTAATGAGTAAAGGTCACCTAAAATTTAAAGTTCCTTGTCAGTTTGAAAATTTAGCAATAGCAATCCAGGCTATTCAATACTTGGAATGGCCATTAGTACCGTTTTTTCCTTACTATCAATTACTTTTGCTAATTTGGCAATAGTAGGATGGTCAAAAATTTCGCTTAAATCTATTTTTACAGATAGTCGTTGTTGAATAAAGGCCGCCAGCCGAATGGCTTTCAGGCTATGCCCGCCCAGGTCAAGGAAATTATCATGAATACCTATACGGGTTCTTTGCAATACGCTTTGCCAAATATCTGTTAAAGCAGCTTCTGTCGTACTGTGGGGAGCAACGTATGCTGTTCCGGCCGCCAAGCCGGTTGATTCGGGATCAGGTAATACTTTTCGATCAACTTTGCCACTGCTGGTCAGCGGCAGCGCCTTTAACTCCACAAAGTAGGAAGGAATCATGTAGGCTGGCAGTTGCTCCGATAAAAATGAACGAAGGGATTCTGCCTCCGGCGCCATCTGCTTCCGAGCTACCAGGTAAGCGGCCAATTCCTTTCCTTGTCCCATTTCTTTACCGATAACTACCACCGATTGAATAGAAGGATGTTGTAATAAGTACTGCTCAATTTCTCCGGCCTCAATTCGATACCCTCTGATCTTTAATTGATGGTCAATACGCCCTAAAAACTCAATGTTGCCATCGGGTAACCAGCGGGCTAAATCGCCGGTTTTGTAGAATCGTTTCCCCGCTTCGAAGGGATGTGGAATAAATTTTTGAGCGGTTAATTCGGGATTATTGAGATAGCCGCGGGCTAAACCGGCGCCGCTAATGCATAGTTCTCCTGCAATTCCTATAGGCGTCAATTGCTCATTTTTATTAATTATATAAAGTTGTATATTATCTATCGGCTTACCAATAGGGACAATTGACTGATTTCCCAATTCCCGGCAATCATAATAACTGACGTCGATACTTGCTTCCGTCGGACCGTATAAATTATGCAAAGCCGTTTGTTCATTACCTATTAAATGAAAAAATTGACGAATCTGTTCCGCGCCTAAAGCTTCCCCGCTGGCAAAAACCTGTTTGAGACTAAGGGTTTCTCCACTGATGGGAAATTGACGAATATACGCCAAAAAGGCATTGAGCATGGACGGAACGAAGTGCATCGCCGTCACCCTATATTTTTCAATAGCCGCCACAATTTTAGCCGGTTCTTTTTCTCCGCCTGGCTCCAGGATCGCCACTTTAGCTCCTTGCAAAGACCACCAGAGTAACTCCCAGACAGAAACGTCAAAAGTGTAAGGTGTTTTTTGCAAAATACAATCGGTTGCGCCAATGGGATAAGCCTTTCGCATCCAGTTCAACCGGTTAACTACGCCTTGATGTTCGATCATCACCCCTTTAGGCCGGCCTGTAGAACCAGAAGTATAAATTATGTAGGCTAAATCGTTCGGAGAAGAAAGCTGTTCCCGCTCTTCAGGATTAAAAGCGGGAATAGCGGACGGCGAAACATTGTTGTGCACTAATTTTTCCAGAGCTAAGACAGGTAAAAGGCCCTCCAATTCTTTTGCAGTTGGGAAGGTCGCATCATCGGCCAGTAAAGCTTTTGCCCGGCTATCTTCAAGCATGTATACGGTTCTGGCCTTTGGTGAATCAGGTGCAATGGGCAAATAAGCGGCTCCCGATTTCAGAATGCCAAATATGGCGATAAGCATCCATTCGCTGCGCTCTAGTTGCAGCGCAATTATATCATCTGCCTTAATATGATAGTTGGTCCTCAGGTAACGCGCCAACTGGTTAGCTTTTTCATTGAGCTGGCGATATGTCAGGCTTGTGTCCCCGAAAATAACCGCTATATGCTCTGGCCCCTTTTCAACCTGCTCTTCAAATAAATCTATAATTGTTTTGTCAGCCGGGAAACCTGCTCGGGTATCGTTAAATTCTTCAAGAATTTGGCGCCTTTCTGCCGCGGGTAAAATATCAATTTGCCCGATGGGCTGATCCGGTTGTTTCAATATATTACTTACAGCCTGTCGGATATGCGTTTCCAGACGTTTTGCCCAGGCGGCCGGCCAGGCCTGTTCCTGGTAAACCAATTTGATTCCCAGTTGCTCTCCGGGCGCAAGCAAAAGCGCCAGGCCGTAGTGGGTGGGATCAAAAGTAGTGGAGGATACGACCTTTACATCACGTCCATCATTCAACGTCTCTTCAACCGGATAATTTTCAAAGATCATAATATGATCAAATAAATCTACCTGTTGATTTGACGATGCCTTGATTTGCGTCAGCCCAAAATAGTCGTACGTCTGAACGGCCAAGGACTGTTCTTGTAAACGTTGCAATAAGGTGACAAAGGACTGTCCTGGTTCCCAGGTTACCCGGAGTGGAATCGTATTAATGAATAATCCCAGCATTTGTTCTATGCCTTCCATATCTATGGAACGCCCGGAGGTTGTCACGCCAAAAACGACGTCTTCTTTTTGATTATAGCTCCCCAACAAAATGGCCCATATCGCCTGTATAAGCGTGTTTAAGCTTACCTGATACCGTGCTGCTAATCGGCTGAGGGCGCCGGTTTGTCCGCCACTTAGACTGAAGACGTGTTCTCGAGGAATAATTGTATCTTGTTTATCAAATATCTTGAGATTTGGTATAAGCGGTTGGGCTTCATATCCCGCCAGGTAATCCCTCCAGAAAATCACGGGGTTTTCGCGTTCCTGATTTTCTAGCCGGCTAATGTACTCGGCGTAAACGGGTAAGCCTTCAAAGTCAATTCTTTTTTCACCTTCATACAAGTCTAGCAATTGCTTAAGAAAGATCGGCACACTCCAGCCGTCTATCAGGATATGGTGCGTACTAATCACTAGACGATGGCGCCGCTCCGCTATTTTAAAAAGTGCAAAACGCAATAGCGGAGGTTTAGATAAATCAAAGCCTTTCGTTTTATTGGCAAATAGATAAATCTGAATTCGTTGTCCCTGAATTTTCTCTGGAAGATCGGTTAAATCTATTACTTCAAAAGCAACGGCCTGCTCTTTAAAAACGACTTGCACAGGGCGGTCTGTAAATTCAGTAAAGAAGGCGGTTCTGAAAACGGAGTGCCGGTCAATCAATTGTTGGGCGGCAGCTCGTAATCTCTTTGCATTTAGCGCGCCTGATAATCCTATTTCCAGTTGAACGAAATAGGCAATTGAATCAGGAGTTAGTAGTTTATGAAATAACATCCCTTCCTGGACAGGAGTGAGCGGATAGACGTCGGCGATAGCCGGCGCGGCTAAAGCATGACTAGTTAAAAAAGCGCTATACTTTTCCAGGTTCATCGGGCAGGCCGTAAAATCAGCAGGCGTCAACTTAGGTTCCTCCACCGCTGCGCAGTACTGGATTAACTCGATTAGAGCTTTTTTGAAATTAGCTAATAAATCAGTAATAACTTCAGAATCTATCCGCTGCTCATTATACTCAATGCTTAAGCTCAGCCGATGATCCACTATACTCCCTGAGACTTCCAATTCTTGGCCCCGTTGCTTGTATGGGCTGTAAGACCGGCCTACAGAATGATTAGAAAAATAAAATAAGGCCGTATCTTTATTTTTTTCTGCTCCCAGGCCTTCAAAAGCGCCGAGATAGTTAAATCCAATAACCGGATTTTGCCAGTCAGGAAGGATGGCGTCCTCATTCAAGTACTGTTGTAAACCATAGCCAATTCCTTTATTAGGAATCGCCCTAAGTTGTTCTTTAATCAATTGCAACCGCCAACCTATATTCGATGCATCTTCATATTTTAACACAAAGGGGAATATGGCGGTAAACCAACCCACCGTTCTGCTAACGTCTAAATCGAGAATATCCTCCCGGCCATGGCCTTCCAGCACAACGGAGTAAGTATCGCCTCCGAAAGCGTGCTTTAAAGCCTGGCTGAGCGCGCATAGCAATACCTCGTTGATTTCGGTATTAAAGGCCTGATGCGTTTCATAAAGTAATACATTAGTTTCCGCCTCGCTGAGGCCAACGGTTACTATTTTGGTGTCTTTTACCAGGTTATGTTTATGGGAGTTGTCAACAGGCAATAAATCAGTGCTTTCATTACTCTCCAGCACGACGGAAGCCCAGTAATCACATTCCTTGAGTTTTAGTCGCTCCGCCACATAATGTTCCATAGTTTGGATCCAAAGGAGAAAAGAAGCTGTTTTTTCTGGTAATTCAATTTGTTTGCCTTGTAAGCTTTGCCGATAAACAATCTTTAAATCTTCCAACAAGATCCGCCAGGAGACCCAGTCTACTATGGCATGATGAATGATCAATAATAGCAGATCGTTTTCCTGTGCCTGACGGAAAACAATCGCTTTCATTAACGGACCGGCAGCTAAATCAAAGCCGGCTTGCGCCTGATTCGCTAAGCGTTCTATCGTTTCCGCCCTATCTGCTGTATCAGATAATACTTCGACTTTAAAATCCAGCGTCGCCTGCTCCGATATATACTGAATCCAATCTTCGCTTTGTCGTCGAAAGGTAGTTCGCAGCATATCATGATGTTGCGCCAAGGTCAGAAGACAGTTTTCTAAAACAGGGATATCGATCGGTTGGGGCCATTCAAGCAGCATCGCCTGATTGAAATAATGTAATTCGTTATGCTGATCAAAGAACCAACGTTGAATAGGGGTTAAAGGAACAACGCCGCTCGCCAACCCCTGATCGTAGCTTTGTTTTTTTCTGCGAATTCTCCCCGCCAATTTGGCAATAGTCGGATTAGTGAAAATATCTTTTGTGGAAAGCTTCCACCCGGCCATTCCAATCCGGGAAGTAATCTGAATGGCTTTAATGGAGTCTCCGCCATTATGAAAAAAGTTATCGTGGATCCCAATTCTTTTTTTTCGCAGGACGTCTTGCCACAAGTCAACCAACTTTTGCTCAAGATCATTACGAGGAGCCACATATCTTTCGCCCGAGGCAAGATTTGCCTGATCGGGAGCAGGTAAGGCTTTGCGATCAACCTTGCCGCTGGTACTCAGCGGCAAGGTTTGTAATTCCACAAAGTAAGCAGGTATCATATAGTCGGGGAGCGTTTTACCCAGGAAATTGTAAAGGGCCGAAACAGTAGGAATACGATCTGTTTTTTTAGGCGTTAAATAAGCGACTAGTTCCTTGCGTCCTTTGAAATCATAAGCTGTGACCACACAGGACTGAATAGCCGGATGTTTTAGCAATGCCTGCTCTACTTCCCCGGCTTCAACTCGATAACCCCGAATTTTCAATTGATGGTCAATCCGTCCCCGAAACTCAATATTGCCATCGGGCAACCAGCGGCCTAAATCACCGGTTTTGTACAAACGCTCTCCTTTTTTAAAAGGATGAGAAATAAACTTTTCCCGCGTCAGGGTTTCGTCGTTGAGATAGCCGCGAGCCAGCCCCACTCCCGACACGCAGATTTCGCCCTCTGCGCCTATAGGCTGTAATTCATTGCTATTATTAAGAATAAAGACTTCGACATTTGAAATAGGCTTTCCTACCGGCACTATGTGCTTGTCCCATCCTTCGGGTATTTCGAACATGGAAATTCCGATGCTATTTTCCGTTGGGCCATAACCATTAAAGTACCTGCACTTTTTACTATAATACCACACATCTTCCAACACCGGCTTTTCACCTCCTGTTAGCAATACCCGAATGTTATTCATCCTTTTCCTGTCCAATTGGGAAAGGAACGCAGGCGGCAAGCTAAAAACACTAATCTTTTGATCTTCAACCATTTTCAGGAAATAATCTGGCGATTTCGATTCTTCGCCAGCAACGACCAGCGTGGCGCCAGACAAAATACCGGTCAATGTTTCAGCTACCGAGGCGTCAAAAGTATAAGATGCAAATTGCAGGACTCGATCGCTTTCTTTTATATCCAGGAACTTTATCTGAAAACACACCAGATTAACGACTCCCCGGTGTTCTATCATTACGCCCTTGGGCAGCCCGGTTGACCCCGAGGTATAAATTACGTAGGCTAGATCCCGGCTGTCATTAATACCAGGTGGATTATGAATTCTTGGACTCTTTATTTTTTCTATCTCCAATACGGGCAAGATATCTGTTAATTTCCGTGCCGCTTTCAGGGTAGTTACATCGGTTATTAATCCTTTGGCTTGGCTATGGTGAAGAATGAACTTCACTCGGGCCATTGGAAGCTTTGGATCGATCGGCAAGTAAGCGGCGCCTGCTTTCATTACGCCTAAAATGGCAATGATCATCCATTCGCTGCGCTCCACTTGTAAAGCGATAATATCGTCGGAATGAATACGGTACGTCTCTCTGAGAAAATGTCCTACTTGATTGGCTTTTTCATTGAGCGAGCAATAAGTCAATTCTTTTCCCTCAAAGATAACGGCTATATTATGCGGCGTTTTTTCGACTTGTTCTTCAAATAAATCAATGATCGTTTTATGGGATGGAAATTCAGCTTGGGTATTGTTCCAAGCCTGTAATTGTAGAGCCTCTAGCTCGGTCAGCATGCTTACTCCCACCTGGTTTGTATTTTCACCTGCACTCATTGTTATAATGGTCTTTATGTTTCCGGATTGTTAGATTCGCTATTAGCAGTTTCGGCAATACGCTCAGTTTTATAGTATCCATTAGAAGTAGTAACAAAAGACTTAGTCCGGTTTGTAGTGCGCAGACATATTTCATGATCCGGTAAATCCACATAGGTTAGCGGCGCCTCTACCTCGTGAGGAGCTAATGCTAAAAATGCCGTCCCCAACACCGAATAAGCAGATAATTTCTCTTGTAATGTTTTTGTTTTCATGATTAAAAGTTTGTGATTTTCTTTCTTTGACAATTTTTGTGGGTCAGTCGGAAAGTGAAAGCAGAGGCTCCGACGACCGTATAGGAGCCTGCGATCGTAGGAAGCCGTGCTTTCGCTTTCGGGCTGACTGTGATCCACAAAAATTGTCAAATAATCGTGATTTTTTGATCGAAAAACCTAACCTGCCTCCCCGGACTTCTCTCGGTGTAATCTTTTATCTACAGCGCCTTCCATTTGAACAATATCCATCGGACGATCTAAAAATTGCTGGACTCTCCTGGCCACATAAGCTGGTTTATTGATCGCGTCGGCATGCTGTACAAACAAAATATCTACGTTGGGATTTCCTTTGAAAGTACTTTTTACTTTATCAACAACGTCGTGGAAATTTTTCCATACCTTAAAGGAATAAAGACTTTTTTTAGCCTTATCCAAACGCAACAGCATTTGGTGTTGAGATTGCAATACCTCGCCAATGTCTCGTTCCATAAAAATGATTTTATACCGATAGTCGCGAGGCAAATGAAATAATAAGTGAGCGATAATTTTGATCGCTTTATCTGCGGTTTTTGACAGAAATTCTGGATTTTGCGCCAACGACTTAACTGCTTCGTGCTCGTAATAGCCTTTTGGGTTATTAGCGTCCGCCTTGCGTTTTTTATCTATAAAAATGGGAATCCCTCCGCTGTCCAGCATTTGCATCATAAGAGAAGTACCGCTTCGCGGCAACCCAGAGACAATAATGATTTCCGGTAAGGTATAATCTGGCAACTGAGCCTGTAATTTTGCCGCTTTTTCAGGTTGAGGAATGAGATTCTTGTAAATATCTACTAATTGCGTCTTGGCTTCGGCTAGCTTCGGCATCATGTGCGAAGCAATTTGAAAAGCCAGCGCCGCCTGTTTGTATTCCTTTAATTCGAGTAAAGCCTTGCCTAAATCAAGATGAGCATGAGGGTTAAAATAGCGCAAATTGATGGATTCTAAAATATTCTCAGCGGCATTTTTCGGCCTGCCGCTCTTCAACAACAGTTTACCAATGTAATGATAGGCATGATGATCTCTGGCGTCGTTGTGAATAGCGGCTTCAAAAGCTCTTTGCGCCTTTTGCACATCGTTGACATGCATATACGCCACCCCCATAAGTCGTTGCAAACCAGGGTGTATTGGTTTTTCACCAATTGCCTGTGCTAGATATTCTATAGCTTTTTCAGGCTCTCCCTCCTGCATCGCCACCGAAGCTTGCAGCCGGAGTAAGGTAACTGAAAGCCCTTTCTGTTGCGCTATCAGCGTTTGCACAACGTCTCTCGCTAAAGCAGTTTGTTTAGTTTGTAAATAGCAGTAGGCCAGCCGATGTCCATAGTATTGATCGGTCGGTGCAGCCTCGTAAAGACGCCTCAAAATTGAAATAGCTTCGCTATACTTTCCTTCATCAGCATAAAGCACAGCTCGGTAGTAATCTTCTTCATCAAAAATTGCGTCTATCGTTGCTTTTATATCGGAGCCAGGCGGGGCGATATAGCCTAGTTCTATCAATTGATCTAAGGCAGCCTGATTAGCGGCAGAATCTTCCAGTTTATCTTTGGAGTGCATACCGCATTCGCCAGAGACGTCTTCCCAACTGTTGATCGTCTTTATTTCTGGAATGTTTTCAAATACGTTGGTTAATATCTTTCCATCCATATCCAGCCCAATCGGCTCTTCCAAATGGGCTAAGACGGTAGGCGTAATATCTAATAAGCTTGCCCCGTAGATGGTTTCATCTTTACGAATATTGGGTCCTTTCATTACAAAAATGCCATAAGGGCCGTGTTCCCAGGAAGGTCCCGCCGGATCTTTTGGAATAGCGTTGACGCGAAGATGATCGGAATGAAAACCATGATCAGAAACCAGTAAAATCGTAGCGTCTTCTCCCGCCAGTTCGATCAAGCTACCCAGCATCGTATCGTGAAAGCGATAAGTAGCGGTTACCACGTTATGGAAAGCGTCATACAAGTCCTTTGGAACGTGCGGTCTTAGAGGCGGGTGGTATTTCATAAAACCATGCCCAATATGATCGATCGCATCATGGTAAACCGCCATAAAATCCCAGTCCTCCTGTTCCAGTATATAAGTGGTTGCAGAGTGGATCGTGGTACAAGCCGCAATGATTTTTTTGAGACTGATGAGTAAGTTGCGAGTGTGTTTATCTTTTTGATTTATTTGATGGCCGTTTGGAATGAAAGGATGTAAGTCCTCCCAGGTCAATTCGTCGGGATGAAATCTAAGCGAGGCGAATATATCGTTTTTCTCAGGGGGGTGAATCGTGCCCGCCAACAAAGGCCAGGGGTCCTGAATAGGGGCGTTCGCTCTTTGATAAAAGTTAGAAACAGAATTCCCGTTAATGGGTTCCGCTGGATGAGAAGGCCACCAACCCACCTGATGTACTTTGTAACTCTTCTGCATCAGCATATTCCAAATTGCCTTCACTTTTCGGGGAGTAACATGTATCGGGCGAATATTAGTACCCGCGGGATTAGGCTCGACAAAACCCATAACACCATGCTTGTAGGGGCGTTTGCCGGTTGCAATGGACGTCCATAGCATAGGGGATAAAGGCGGGTCGAGCGTCATTAAGTTGCCCATAACCCCTTCACCAATGAGTTTTCCCAAATTAGGCATAAACCCTTTATCGATCAATGGGTGAATGACTTTCCAATCTGCGGCGTCCCAGCCGATAAGTAGTACTTTTTTTTTCATAAAGACGAAATCTTTCATCAATGAAAGCGTGGTGATTAGCAAGTTTTATCCTTCTGACTATTCTTCACTATTTGGTGGATTTGTTGCATTTTGATGCAATTGGTCGGCATTTTAACGGAATGAGTGCTTTAAACCCTGAGGGCCGACGGAGGTTCATTGTAAGTCTGTATGTATAATTTAACGAAGTAGTCTTTTCTCTGGTAGCCAACGTTTCTAGCGACCTCGCCCAAGTTGTAAGCGCTGCCGGATTCCAACATTGCTTTGGCTTTTGCCAGTCTTTTTTTTCGAATATAATCATTGGGAGACATCCCGGATAGCTTCGTAATTTTCCGATACAGGGTGGATTTGCTTAGATAAAGCTTAGCTGCTAAATCCATTAAGTTGAAATTGCTATTCTGTAAATTTGCGTGGATTATTTGATCCACTTCCTTTAACCAATTCTGTTCATAAAGCTTGTAGTTGTTCATGATTACGCTATTGAGAAATATTAATTTATATAAGCAATTAAAGTTCTTTGACAATTAAAAATACATTCGGTGAAATATCATTATTCCGGCCCGCTGTTCTTTCCAGTAGCCTGGCTGTTTATCTAAGGAAGTAGCGTCGGCAAAGAAAAATCAACCTGTGGCAAATAGTTTGTATGGAGGTTTCCATTACTTGCTTTCCTGTTACATGGATTGATTTTCACCGATACACATCTGTATCCTATTACTAAGAAGCCGCGGCCTGTTCAAAAATGAAGAGAAGCTGAACCCTCATTTCACTCCCGCTTTTCCACTTCAATCTCCGCCCTCCGCTTCCCGTCCGGCGGCGCCGGTTTCTCCAGATAGGTAGCGGAAATCCGACGGCGTTCCACGCCGTTCTGTTTCAGTATCTCCTGGATGAGGCGTGCTCTGTTTCGGCCGGCCTGCTGGTTGGCTGCTTTCCCGCCCATTTGATCAATATGCCCGAAAATGCGGAACGTGGCGGCCGGATAGTTTTCCAGAAGTGTGGCGATATTGGCAATTTGCTGTTCTGCTTCCGGCGCCAGCGTCACTATCCCTTCTTCATACTGTGCCTTCTCTAGCGTAAAGGATTTGGGAAACGACGCGTCGACGGCGCTTAGGTAATCCGCCATAACAGCTTCAGTAGAGCCAGGCGTGAAATTCATTTCAGCGGCCGTAGGGCCCGCCAAAATGGCAGCGCTGGTATCCGGCGCCACAGCGGTAGCGGCTGTGGTATCGGCGCCGGCGCCGGCCTGCGTGTCAACGTTTGTCTTGCCTTGTTCAGCTGCCTCCGGGCCGGCAATGGCGGCGCCCTCCATACTTTCCTTACTCACCCGGTTGGAGAATATCCTATTATTTAAATAACCTGCCCGGTAAAGTCCGCCGAGCCCGAAAGTCATTGCGATTAAGAACAATAGCAACCAAAACCAGCCGAGCCGACGACGCTTTTTTTCCTGCAGGGCCGCAACCGCGTATTTCCGATCCTTCTTACTTTGTTCCAGTTGGTTCTGCAGAGAGGCAATGGTCGCTTTCAGTTCCTCGTTGGCCTGCTTCAATGCCGAAGTGGAGGCTAGCGCCTGGTTATGCACCTCTTCAAAATCATCTTGCTGAGCCTTCAATTCTTTTACCGTAGCTTTGCCTTCCTCGTATAACTGTCGGAAATACTCCTGTGACTTCACCGGGTCAAAACTCAGCAGGGTGCCGCCCTGGCTGAAGTGCTGAGTAAACAGTTTGCCTAGGCCGTAAGTGGCGGCGCCAGCGCTCACCGCCACCATTCCGCCACCCAACACGCTACCCAGGCCTGGAATCAACTTGACCGCCCCTATCGAGCCGATGTTGCCCACCAACGTCCCGATGATCGATTTGGCCAGGTTTTTCTTGAACGGCAAATCGTAAGTCCTAGCCAGACGGCCCAGCATCCATACCTGAATGCCCAGTATACTGGCGGCATCCAAAAGGGGGAAGGGGGCGAAGCCCAGGCCGGCAGCAATTGCCGTATGGGCCAGGGTTATCCGGTTGGCCTTTTTCTTTTGTTGGATGTGGATATCAAGCGGTTCCATGATGACGGTTTATTTTTTGTTTTCTGACTGCATACCTCGCTTCAGGGCATACCTTACCCGTCTCCACGCTTGCGGCGTGAAGTAGCAACAAGTTGTTCTAAAAAGGCGGAACGACCAGACTTTTAATGGCTACTTCCTCCTCCGCTGCTGCTGGAACAAGACGAACAATATAGCCGTCAATAGAGGGGTCACAAAAATGGACAAGACCAGCACGCCAAAAAAGCCCATGACGGAGTATCGGCCCGCCCAGGCCACCAGCAGGCAAAAAATGGCGTAAACGAGGATAGATACTATATACATGCTAATTAGATGTCTTTGTTTCCCGTCCGCCGGTCAGTTCCGCCTGCAAAGCTTTCAGCGCTTCCATATCTCCCCGCACCGCCAGCCCGGCCTGATTGGGCCAGGTATCCGGCACAGCCAGATTGAAGTTGCCTTCCGCCTTATCCAGTATTAACTTGAGTGTTTCCACCTTTGCCGAAGCCAAATGCAGGAGGTCGGTAATACCTGCCTCCTTCAACGCGGCTTCCACTTTGGGGCCGATCCCTTCGATGAGCTGTAGGTCATTCAAGTCTACTTCAGCGGGTAGGGCTGGTGAAGCATACTTCTTCCGGCGCAGGGCTTCCAATTCCTGTTGCAGGGCCAACACCTCGGCATGAATCGCCCGGCTTTGCTCCAGTAACTCCTGGTTGCCGACAGGAGCCTCGTTGCTTTCCGGGGCGGCGCTTTTACCGGAGGTTTTGTGCTTGAAGTTGGCCACAACCTCTTTGCCTTTTTCAAATTCTTTTTGAAAGAACTCCCTGGATCTGGCAGGGTCGAAATCCAGCAGCGTCCCGCCCTCTTCAAAGTGCTGGGAGAATACTTCCCCCAACGCATAGGTGGCCGCCGCCCCTGCCGCTGCCGCCGAAGCCCCGCCAAAGAACGTGCCCAGGCCGGGTACGATCTTGAACAGGCCCACGACCGCCACGTCGCCCACCAGGCTGGTGATCAGCGATTTCACCCGCTGCTCCCTGAATTCCACTCCGTATACCTGGCCAATGTCACGGATCATCAACACCTGGATGCCCAGGATGGCGGCAGCGTCGACGACAGGTATGGGAATTAAGCCGGCTCCGGCGGCGTATAGCGTACGGCGTACAGTGATCTTATGGGCTTCCTGCCGCCGGCCGGTTGTTATTATATTATCTGACATGGTTATA
>JAGQXQ010000621.1 GCA_020436535.1 Phaeodactylibacter sp. | reverse complement strand
AACTCTACCAGGCCGGCGCTCAAAACGACGGCTGGTTTTTCTCCACCGAATTGCTGACGACGGCAGAGTGGCTGGGGCTCAGAATCTTTGAACTCCCGGTAAAGTGGACGGACGACGTTTCCAGCAGCCGGGTGCAGATCGTTCCCCTGGCCAGGAAGTATATCCATTCGATGTATGAGTTGAAAAAGAAGAAAAAAGCATAGGTTAATCAATATAGGACTTTGGACGGCCCGATGGAAAAGGCGGAATTCGGAAAACCTGGCGTCGAATGGCCACTTTGTGTCCGATTCCGACTTCCGACTTCGCACTTCCGACTTAAAAACCAGGTCTTGTCCAAAGTCCGGAATCAATATCGCCACTCATCCAGATATTTGGCAAATACCTTGGCCAGGTTCTCCGCATCGTCGATACCCCGATGGTGGGTGCCGGTAAATTCAAACCCTTCGGTGGTTACCGCTCTTTTTAACCCTCGGGGCCGCCGCAGGCGTTTTATTTCATGGTATTGGCCTTTCAGGTTGATGTGATGGCCCTCGATCCAGTCGTATTCCATCTGATGCAGCCGGGAATCCTGGATCAGCATTTTCCTATCAAAATCACCCCAGGAGCACAGCAGGTATTCCTCTTCGAAGATCTCGGACCAGTCCTGAAACTGCTCGATGATATTCGGAAATTCATAGGCCCGGTCGATGTATTCCTGTTCGATAGAAGTCAACTCCCGGCAGAAGTGAGAAAGCCGGGGGTTGAGGATCGGTTTGATAAACTTATTGAAGGTGCCGGTCACCTCCCCGTATCGATTCAGGCGTATGGCTCCGATCTCTATGGTTTCCTGCACTTTGGAAGGAGGCTTACCTTCCCAGCAGGTTGCTTCCAGGTCGAATACGATGAAGTTCAATTTCTTTTTATTTTACTTTGCCAAATTGACGGGTAGTTTGTTTTAACCCCTTTTCTTCAGCAATTGTTTCAGCTCGGCTATTTCTTCCTGCAGCTTGTCGATCTTAGCCTCCAGGCTTTGGTTGTTATCCATGGTCATTTCATCGACAAAAACTGCGTTGGCCAGAGACATCCCGAAAATCCCGCCGATCAGGACGACAAATACAAAATAAAACCGGGTGATGCCAATAATAAAGGCCGTCCCTATAAAGTCACTGTCCGACCCGTTTTTCTGAACGCGCTCGGCGATCACCGCCGGGATCTCATTCCAGCCTTCGATAGTGAACATCTGAAAAATGGAATAAGACGAGATCAGGGGGTCGCCGAAGTACTCCGGCGCTATGTTGGCGTAAAAGTGGCAGGTGAAAATAGCCAATAGAATATTGAGAAAGATCAATGCCAGCAATACGAAAAGAGAAGCCTGCAAGGCCCTCCCCAGGCCATCGATGATCTTGTTGAGGTGAGGAACAAAACGGAAGAACCGGATCAGGCGGATCAGGCGAAACAGGCGCAGAATGATCAGCAGTGAAGTATCCGGAATATCGACAAAGGCAACGAGCACCGAGGGCAGGCTGGCCATAACAATGATGAAGTCAAAGCGATTCCAGGGATTCTTGAAGTAATCTCGAACGCCCAGAGCATAGATCTTTACAATGGCTTCGAGCAAAAAGAACAGAAGAAAAACATGGTCAATCCCCTCCAGGGTTGGATTATCCCGGTAAGCCGGAAAGTACATGGCAAAAAGAATGATGGCATTGAGCAGGATAGCCACCATGATGTTGCGTTCCGAAAAAAAGAATTTTTCTAACATAACAGATCATACCATTTCCAAAGCATACTTTTTCCAGCTGATCGTCCGCTCCAGGCCGTAATTATCCAGCCGGTTATGATAAAAATACAAGAGCTTAAAGCTCTCACTTACGATCTGCCCATCTTTCCGAAACCGCAGCGGTTTGGCCAGGTGGTAAGTCCCCATCCGGGAGACGCCATCCCTGATCAACTGGCCTACGTCCCAAAGGATCTGCTCCGACAGCTTGATATCACCTTCCTGGCTTTTATCGATCAGGGTGGCCTTCAATTGGGACACTACATCCCGCATCGCCTCCATTGGAAAGACAAAATCATCGGCAGGCAGGCGCAGAATACCGTACAGGTCCAGGCGGTTATTCTGGTTCTTAAGGATCTCGAAAGCGGCAAAGGCCACCAAATGGCTGGTTAGTACGATATTATCTTTATAGTACCGCTCGACGATCCGGTCTCCCAACATTTTGGTGTACTCCGATTCTCGTTGCAGGTCTTCGGTTATTTTTCCGTTCGACATGAAATATTCCTCCAGCCGGATCTGGTTGCCGTGCTGGTCATAGCTATTCCCATCAATATCCACCGGGTTGCCCAGCACATCTAAAGGCTGGCCGAAAGAGAGGGTGATATCGTTACTTTCGGAAAAGAACTGCCAGGCGTAGCGCAACTGCCGGCGAATGCTGTGAAAATCGTCTTTCGACCGGATGTACTTTTCTTTGCCGATCTGCTTGAGATGTTGTTCTATCAAAAACTGCCCTTCGAGCACAAAGTGATAACTCAGGATGAGCGGCACGACGAATATCTTGGTATTTTTTCCTTTCTGGTACCCTGCACGTTGCGCTTCCAGAACTGTACTCATCAGGCCCAGCTTGAGTTTAGATTCCAAAGACCCCGAACGCGAGCGAGTGCCACCCGGGAAGAACAAGCTGTTTACACCTCGCTGCAAAGAGAGGTTCGACATGGCCTTCAACGTCTCCAGATAAATGGCGTTCTTCTTTCGGCGGTCGACCCGGTAAGCTCCCAGGCGGTTCATAAAATAAGCCGTATAGCCGGTGTTGTAAAGGTTGAGCCCGGCGCCGTAGGAAAAAGAAGGCAGCCCGACGAAAGCATCCATTGCATAACCGATGAGAATGGAATCCAGGTTACTGAAGTGAGTAGGCACAATAACTACAGTGCCCTTCTGGATCAGGCTGCGCACCTCTTCCACCTTACCTTTCACCAGCAGCCGGTCAGCCAGCCGGTGTTTCGAACCCAATATCCGCTGCCAGTTGCGGCTCGCTGCGGTATTGAGCAGGCGCGTAAAGAAGAGAGTCAGAAAACGGCGGGCAAAAAGAAAAGTGCTGATCCGGAAGGTGCCGGCGATCTCTTCTGAATACCGGTGGATGATCTGCCGGAGGATCTCTTCATTGGTCTTTCGGGCTTCTTCTTTACTTCGGTCCAGCGATTGCCCCACCAGCTTATTTTGCACCCTTCGCCAGAACTGCCGTTCATTGGGAGGGTCTACCTTCCAGGGTTCCTCCTTCATTCGGATGCGTTCCAGGTAAATGGTCTTGGAGATAATATCCGTCAATTGCGAGGATGGTTTGCGCATAAAGCGCTCCAGGGTAAACTCATCCATTTCCTGAACAAAGTTCCGCCGGTCCTCACTCAATTTATAGAT
>JAGQXQ010000620.1 GCA_020436535.1 Phaeodactylibacter sp. | reverse complement strand
TGCGCCCGGCGGCCAGGTCGCGGATCAGAATGGTGCGCCAGTCGGAACCCGCCTGAGAAGCCTGATAGGCCAGCAGGGAGCCGTCCTGTGAGAAGGCGTAAGTTCCCATGGAAACGGTTCCGTCCCCGGAGAAACGGTTGGGGTCGAGCACCACTTCCAGCGGGCCGTCCAGTTTGGCCATGCGAAAGAGAACGTCCTGGTTCTGCAGCCCATCGTTCTTAAACATATAGTAGTAGTTCCCCCGTTTGATGGGCGGAGAGAACCGCTCATAGTTCCAAAGCTGGGTGAGCCGCCGTTGGATCGCATTCCGGTAAGGAATGTATTTTAAATAATTGTTGGTAAGCGATTGCTGTTGATCGACCCACCGGCGGGTAGCAGGTGCGTTTTCGTCCTCCAGCCACCGATAAGGGTCGGCCACTTTCACGCTGAAGTAGTCATCAATTATACTGGTATCACGGTAGGTTTCGGGGTACTGGAGTTTAAAATCTTTAAACTCGGGCAGGATACCCTGAGTACTTTCCTGCGGATCCGTTTTACAAGAGAAAAGACTAAACAAAAGAAGAATCCAAATGGTTTTTCTCATTATTCGCCTGGTTTTTAATATCGAGAGCTTTTATGTTTGCAACTAAATACCCTACCTTAACGTATAAGTATATGGCTTATTCAGCTCTAAAATAGAGTAATTTCCCAAAACCGCTACGAATCATGCAAGTTAGGTTTTTTTTTGGGCTTCTGGTTGCAATTATTGCAGGAACAACGCTTCCCCTTTCTGCACAGCCCGTCATGCGTACCAATGAAAAAGGCGAAACCATTATCGTTTTTCCGGATGGGTCCACTCAGCTGTTTTCCGAATTCTCGGGCACTACCGAAAGCCAGCAAAAAGCGGCGGCCGGCAATAAGTATCCGGTTGCCGATATCCGGATTGCCCCACTGGAAGGAAGCATTCCCATTACAGAAGAAGACCTCCGCCGAATTGCGGAACGCAAATCACAAATTGCCAAAGATGCAGCTCGTATTGCCCAGGACCGGGCTGACGAGGCCAGCCAGCAGTACACTCGGCTGGAAGAAGAATACCGCCAGGCACTGCGCCGCAATGCAAGCGGCTCGACTATCGAACAGTTGGCGGCAAGGCTGGAATCTGCAAAACAGGCAGAGGCAGAAGCCGGCCGTGAAGCCCAGGTTGCGCTTCTGGAAGCAAGCCGCGCCGAAACCATCACCCGCCGAGGCAGTTATGTAGAGGATTATATTAAACAGCAGGAACTCAAAAAACAGCAGGCCAAGCAGTACGAAAACATCAAACTGACCGCCAGTGCTTCCTATGGAAATCTACTGCTGGATGACAACTACAGCCCTTTCACTTCTACCGATAACGTGATCCTGAGTCCCCCGCCCCCCTCTTGCCAGACGGCTTACGAGGGGAAAGACGACCGAGGGCGTTTCCGCCGGGATTTACAAAAGCAGTTACTCTTCACCCATACCGACGAGCGTCTGCGCTCTGTACTCAAAGACCAGGAATACCTTACCTGTGAAGGGTATTTCACTCAACTTGGCGGTTTTCGGTATCTCACGCTAGAATTCACCTTTGCCTACCCCAATGCCCGGGAAGCTTACGGCTTTATAGAAAAAGGCAGCTACCTGATGATCAAATTGCTGAACAACCAGTTCGTAACCCTATTCTCCGGAAAAATGGATAAGGGGACTTATGACACAGAAACCGGACTGCTGTCCTACCTCGTCCACTACCCGATTGACCAAAGCCAGATCAATATCCTCAAAAACAGCGAGACCGATTCGGTGATCGTATCCTGGAGTAGCGGCTACGAAGAGTATGAGGTGTTTCAACTCGGTTTTTTCATTAATCAGATCCGGTGTTTGGAGTAGTCTTTGGCAACAGGTGCACGCGTGTATAAGTAGTATAAAAATCAAACTCGACAGAGGTTTACAAACGACCGATTATGAGTAGCAAAGAACAGGAATTACACGAGGTACAAATGTTGGGCCTCAAACTGCCGACTGACCCCCGCTGGGTCAACCTGGCGGAAAAAGGACTGGAAGAGATACTGACCGACCATGCCTATTGCGAGCAAAAAGCGGCTACTTCCTGTATTTCTCTGATCCAGGCCTACCCGGAAAAAACAGAGATGGTAAAGGAGCTCGCACCCATTGTGACCGAAGAATGGGGGCACTTCCGCATGGTCCTCCAAGAAATGGAGAAACGCGGCCTGCAACTAGGCCAGCAACGCAAGGACGAATACGTCAATAAATTAATGCAGTTTCAGAAAAAGGGCGGCAGCCGGGAAAGCCGCCTGTTGGAGAAGCTGCTCATTTGCGCCCTCATCGAAGCTCGCTCCTGCGAGCGTTTTCGCCTGCTTTCCCTTCATATCAACGATGAACACCTCCGAGCCTGGTACCATAAATTCATGGTCGCAGAAGCCGGACACTACCGCCTCTTCCTGGACCTGGCAAAAAGGTACTTTGACGAAGGCACCGTCCGCCTGCGTTGGAAGGAATACCTAGAACGGGAAGCCGAGATCATGGAAGAACTGGAGCTGCGAGGGGATAGGATGCATTAGGGAATTAGTATACACATTACTGGGCACTTTCTGGGTTGTGTATAAGTTTGTGGGGTGCGATTCTAGTCTGTACCCCCTTCCCTAGTTTAGGAGCCTATTGACGCCTGGCGGGGGGGTAGATGCTTATTTGGGGCCTTATTTGGGGTTTAGAAAGGTTTAGCTTGCCGTTAGAGAGCCTCTTATGGGCTGTTCTAAACCCAGGTTAGCTCAGGAATAGCCCTAACCCAGCTAATGGCTACAAACGGGAATCGCACCCTGGATATACTCAAAACCACAACTCTGATACACATTCATTTCTCACTCCCTCCACCGCTCCTTCATCCGTTCGCGGAAGGCGTCCCGGTATTTAGGGCCGATGCGAAGCTCATGGAGCGGCCCACCGGGTTGGTGGGAGAGCTCCACGAAAGTATAATTACCGGCGAAACTCTTTACATAATCCAGGTTGATGATGAAACTATCGTGAATACGCATAAAGGCCTCGCCAGGTAGCAGCTTCACCATATTTTTAACGCGGTCTCGGGTAAGATAGGCAGTAGTAAGCGTCACGACCTTCACATCCACATTGGCGCCCTCACAATAAAGTATCTCATCGTAATCCACTTTTACCCATTTGCCTTTCTCCTTGATTAGAATATGCCCCTTTACCTGGGGCGGGCCTTCATTTTCTGAATTTTGGAGGCTGCCAATTGCCTTGTCAATAGCGTGATTGAGTTTTTCGTGTTCAATAGGTTTCAGCAGGTATCCGGAAATGTTGTATTCATAGCCTTTGATCGCATATTCTGCGAACGCAGTAGTAATGATCACTTTTGCAGAAAGGCAGAAGCTGCGGGCCGCATCCAGGAGGTTGAAGCCGCTGGCTCCCGGCATTTCAATGTCCAGAAAGATAAGGTCAGGACGGGGGTTGTCCTCATTGGCCAGGAAGTTGTAAGCATCCTCGGCATTTTCAAAACTATCGAGCAACTCCAGCCCCAGCCGGGTATTCAGCAGTTCGATCAGGTTTTCACGCTGCAATTCAACATCTTCAATGACGATATAGCTGTACTTATGTTTCATCACAGTGGCACTTGTAGTAATACGGAATAGACTCCCCCTTCAGTATGGATATCCAGTTGGTAATTTTTCTGGTAGATCAGGTCCAGGTTTTCGATTGCCGTGCGCAAGCCTACCCCGCTGCCAGACTTGATCGCCATGGTGTCCTCGTTGCGAAAATTAGCCTTATAACTGTTGCTGATCCGAGCGCAGAAATGCTCATTTTCGACCTCAAAATGAAGGTGAATGAACTTATCATTGCCTGGGTTGCTGCCATAGTGTTTGAAGCAATTCTCGACAAACAATAGTAAGACCATAGGAGGGATCCGGTGCTTGTGCAATACTTCTCCATTCATTTGGTATTCGAGCTTTGTATGTTTGGAGAGTTGTAGCCGTTGCAACTCCATGTAGCTTTTGATAAACCGCAACTCGTCTTCCAGCGGCACCAATTTCTCATTGGTTTGATATACCAAATAACGCAACAGGCGAGACAGCTCGCCGATCAGGGCAGGCAGGTACTCCGACTTTCGGTGGGCTAGTACCTGTAGGTTGGCCAGTGTATTGAAAAGGAAATGAGGGCGGATCTGTTTTTTGATGAAGTGCAATTCGCGTTCCGCCTCCCGGCGGCGGCGGTACGCTTCCAGCCGGGCTTTGCGCTCCAATTCCCGGCCGCGCTCAATGGCTTGCTTGGTATAGGAAACCCCCGTCGTACACAAAATGAAGAAGAGGATCACGATAGTCAGTTCGTACCATTCCTGGTTGACTATGTCGAAGGCGGCGCGAATGAAAGGCGCATAGAGCAGCGAAAATACCAGGGCGGTAATAGAACTCAGGAAAAGAAAGAGGTAAAAGGACCAGTCCTTCAGGCGGGCTTTGGGGAACAAACTTCGGCCCAGCAAGGTCTGCAGCCGCTCCTGGTAAACAAAAAAGAGATTGAAATATACCGGCAGGCCCAGCAGTAATGTATATCCCAAGGCTTCCCGAAATACCTTAAAGAAGGCTTCGCGTTTATACCCAAAGGTCTCCAGCAACTCGGCCTTGCCCTGGTACCAGGCATGGATCGCGAGATAGCAAAACACGACAACCAGGACGGTGGCGCCGAACATCAGATGCTGGATAATATCCTTGCGCAGAATACGGTATAGCTTTGCCTGTGCTCTCGTCAGTGCCATGAAGTTCTTTTATCATTGCTAAAGATAAAGATTGGGTTTTTTATTAGAATTTTCAAAATCCTGGCCGCTCTACTACCGGAAACTGCGCTTCTGCTACTTAATTTTACCGCTGTCAGGATAAATTGTTATACTGAGGGCCCGGCGAAGACTAAAACCAAAAACATGAAACATGATTTCCTGACATGGCCCGCCCTCATTTTCACCATCCTTTGGGGCCCTTCTCCACTTCGGGGGCAAGGTTGTTACTCCGATCCGATTTATGAGGTAACCATAGAAAAAGATGTGGCTTACGGTGACGCCACCAACTACTGCGGAGAAGTAGAGCCACTCCTGTTGGATATCTACCGCCCGGTTGGAGACGGCAACCCACAGCGGCCGGCCATCGTGCTGATACATGGCGGCGCCTTCCTGAGCGGCGATAAGGGAAGTTATGATATGGTGGAGGCAGCCCGTGCCTTTGCCGCCCGGGGCTACCTGGCAGTCAGCATTAACTACCGGCTCGGTTTTCACAAATCAGTTTTCCATACCCCCGATGCGCAGGGTTGCGCCCTGATCGGGGGGCTGGCCGGCGCCCCGAATGCCCAGTGCCTCTATGCCTCCCCCGGAGAGATCGGCCGGGCGCTGTACCGTTCGGTACAGGACGCAAGAGGCGCCATCCGCTTTGTAAAGGCTCAGCTCGACTCGGTGGATGCGGCCAATGTATTCATCGGTGGCAGCAGCGCCGGCGGTTTTACCGCCCTGGCCGCCGCTTATATGGATAACGATGAGGCGCCGGAAGCCGCCCAGGCGCAAAGCTCCGTATCCGCCATTCCGTTGATCTACGGCGCCTGCCATCCGGCAGGTTGCAGTACCGAACGGCCTGCCCTGGGGCCGCCCCAGGGCAACCTCAACCTGGGCGCCGCCGATGCTTCGGTTAAAGGGGCGCTGAATATTTTCGGCGCACTGTTCGACCCTTCGTGGATAGATGCGGGCGGGCCTATGCTCTATTCCTATCATAAGGACAACGACCTGGTAGTGCCCTGCCACAACGGCCAGCCCTTCCGCGAACTGGTGAACCAGTGCCTGAACAACGCCGCCTGCACCGCCATGCCGAATACCTGGCCGCAGGCATTCGGCAGCTGTTACCTACAGGAATACCTCGACACCCTGGCAAATGCTCCGGTTCATCAATTCCAGATAGAAACATGCGCCCTTCCCAACTTCCCCTGCGGCTATTCCTGCCACGAGGCCACGGCCGCTGAAGTCCGTCAAATTGTCCAGGGCGCAGCAGAATTCTGGGGCTGCACCATCACCGGGCAGCAGCAACGGGAAAACAGGGGGATACTCCACGCCTTCCCCAACCCCGCCCGGGAGGCGATTCAGCTCCGGGCGAATCATTCCGGCACCCCTCTGGAGGTAACGCTTTACAGCCTGGCCGGCCAACCACTCCAGTGCCTGCACATGCAGGAGGAACTAAACCTGGACGTGAGCGCCTTTCCTCCCGGCGCCTACTTCCTCATGGTAAATGACGGCATCAGGGTTGCTTTTCAAAAAATCGTCATTCAAAAATAAAATAGGATGTGCTGGTACCGATGGTATCTCCGATTTCCAGGCTCAAGTCGTTGCGGATGCTGTCCAGCTTCGCCTCCAGCAGAGCTTCCCAGCAGGTGGCGCCGACCGTGCCCGTCAGGTCCCGCCGCTGAAAGAATTCATCGTAATAGGCTCCGACATAGGTGAAAATGCAGAACCGGAGCTCATCGAAGGCGGCATTGCGCTCGAAGATGAGTTGGCCGCCGCCATCTCCAAAGACAACTTCGCTGCCGTTGTCTTCATAGCCAACTTCCACGAACTGAGTGGAGTTGTCGCTGAAATTGTAGACCTCAGCCCGGGCAAGGGTATCATTCAGCAATTCCAGGCTGCGAACCTCGAAATAGGTGTCTACTTCCTCCTGAAGATCTTCCTGTAGGATAACCTCGAACTGAGTCAATAAGCCGCCGGGTTGTACTTCGTTGTAACTGCCGGCGCCAATCTCATAGAAAGAGGCTGGATTGAATTCAACCCGGTTCAGGGTGAAAGACACGGGATAAACCAGTTGAGGTTGTTCATCATCATTATTACAAGAGGTGGTAATGAAAATGAAAAAAAACAGGCACAAGGTGCCAAACAGAGAGAGCAAGCGCATGGTAAACTGTTATTAGTTAAAATAATCGTAACTATTCAGCAGTTAGCTTTTGGCGGTTAGCGGTTAGCAAACGCCTGCCCTTAAGGCCGGTATGTTAAGCAAAAAACCGGTAGCTTAAGCTTATATCCCATTTTTATGGACATGGGGCGCCAATTGCCAACAGCTAATCGCCAATTGCTGAATAGTTACAAATAATCCATAAAAATAAAAATCATGAAAAAACCCGCCGCTTGAATAACCTGAAAAGCATCCACAATACCAGGCCATGCGTCAATAATGCCATGAGTAATTCCAAACCACCTGGCTCGCCCACCAGTACCTTATCTACGAAATGCAGCGACCAATACACCGGAACAACGCCCAACGTATACTGTACCCAGGAGTCCATAAAAAAGCTGCCGGCCGGAATCAGCAAGATGATGCTGAGGCCTTTATACACGGCCAGCCCTTCCACCTTATTGCTGGATAAAGTAGCCAACGCCAGCGTGGTGATGGGCGCAGCGCTGGCGAATAGGGCCGCCGCCATCAGCCGGGACGCCAAACCTAAGCCTTCCAGCCCCGGGATAGACAGCATGGCGTAAGCAAATAACACCGCCATGACCGTACCAATGCCCAGGCGGTAAAAGAGGAAGGCATTCACCCCGACCGGCATGGCACGCAGGGCCGTCAGCACTTCTTCATCCCGTTCATCAAGCAACATTGAGGCCAGTACAAAACCAATACTGGTAACCACCTGCAGGGTCATCAGCATTACAATCAGCAAATGATACTCCGCCATGACGGGAAATTGCTCCTCCAGCCAGGGCAGCAACAGCAGCGCTGCGCTGAATTGCAGGGCGGGCACGACAAATAGCATGAACCAAAGCATCTCCTCCCGAAGAATCATACTGAAGTCCAGCCTGACTAAGCGCAATAGCTTTTGCATGATCTAAACTTTTCCTCGTTCTTTTAAAATATACACTGCCAGCCAGAAGGCGCCGGCATTCCACATCCCCAGGTATAGAAGCGAATAGGCTATCCGCCATCCGTCTACCGGCAGGAATGCGGCCTCCAGCAGCAACAAGCCCCCCTGGGAGGGCAGGAGATACCACCAAAGCGTATCGGTGACTCCGAAAAAATTGAGAAAAGGCAGAGAAGTAGGCAGCAGTATGCCGGCCACCCTCAGCAGGTACTGATTGAAATTTCGGCAGGAAGCTACCGCCGCTATGCCCAGCAAGGTGTAGAGAGAAGCCGTCAGTCCGATGCCGGAGATAAAATAAAAATACTGAAAGTCCCATCCGTAGCCGGCAAACGCCATGGCCAGGCTGGAAAGCACGGCGACCAGGGTCAGGGTCAGGGTTTTGGAAGCCACATAATAACGGTGCGGCAATGGCGTCACCCACAAAGCCTGCAGGGTGTTCTCGCTGCGTTCAAATAGGAAAAGGGAGCCGGCAAACAACATGCCCAGGGCTGCCGGATCGTTGAAAATGAGAAAGACGAGGATCTTTTCCCGGTAGGAGTTCTCCGGCAGGTTGAGCAAGATCAGAATATAGATGACAGTGACCAGAAGGGCAGCATACAGGATGTTGTAGCGAAATTGCCGGAGAAAATCCCATTGTATGGCGATAGCGATTTTTTGCATGATCGTTCGGTTAATGCAAGCTGGTTCCGGTTACCTTAATAAAAATATCATCGAGCGTGGCTTCTTCGGTATGAATTGTCTGAACGTCTTCTTCCTGAAGAATACGCAGGAACCCTGCGTTATTCCCAATCCCGTCGAGCGGAAACGCCTCTTCGCGCACGGCGCCGTTGAGATATTCTACCCTAACCTGTCGGCGTCCATATTGCAGCTTCAGCTTTTTAGGCGAATCGATCAAAGCTATTTTCCCATTTACGATAAAGGCAATCCGGTTGCAGAGTTCATCAGCGTCGTGCATCACATGAGTGGTCAGAAAAATTGTCTTGCCTGCAGTGCGCTGCTCGAGGATCAGATCTTTGATGCGCCGGGCATTGACCGGGTCCAGACCGGAAGTTGGTTCATCGAAGAAGAGTAGTTCCGGATTGTGCATGATCGCCCGGACGAAGTTGAGCCGCATCTTCATCCCCTTGGAGAAATCACTGACCCGCTTATCCGCATGTTCCTCCAAGCCGACCCGATTCAGTAATTCCATTGGATCACGCACCGGCCGGTCGTAGAAAGCGCCAAAAAACCGCAGGTTTTCCAGCGCAGTGAGTTTGCCAAAATGGTTAGGTAGTTCAAAGCCTACACCTATATGGTTGTAGAAGGATTTGTCCCATTCCTCCAGATGTTTGCCCATCAGCTGAATATCGCCCTGATAGCCTCTCAGGAGTCGGATAAGTATCTTTTGAGTAGTACTCTTACCAGCGCCGCTGGGCCCCAGAAAGCCAAAAATCTCCCCTTGAGGGATCTCAAAACTGATGTTATCAACCGCAGGGGCGACACTTTTTGGATAAGTATAGGCCAGATTGGATACGGATATCATCGGGTGGTGGTCTTTATTCCTTCAAAGGTAAGGGGAAATGGGATAAGATGTTGGGATTCTTGAAATTGTCAGATTGTTCCCTGGCTGTGCGCTGAAGGCCACAACCATTTGAGGCCATCATTGCCTGATCACACCCGCCAACTGTTTCAAAGCTTCCTTCTCCAATACATGCTTACCCTTAAAAGTATGCTCCTGAACCTGTAATCCATTACTTTGGATCAAGCTGCGCTGCTGCGCAACCCTTTCGGAGGTAATAAACGGGTCCTCCAGTCCATAAACGTAGTGAAGCCCCTTACCGGAAAAATAATCGAGGTGGGGCCGGTAGTCGAGGTCTTCCGGAATGCTGCCCGCCCAAAAGACAAGCTGGTGGAAGGCTGGAAATGCCCGCATGACCCAACGCATCTGAGTGGCGCATCCCTGGGAAAAGCCTAGTAGTACGATTCGGACATCTGGCGGCATTCGGGGAACGAACAGGCCGTAAAGCGCAGAGAGGTAGTTGGAATAGTCAGCTATCTCGTGCAGGCGGCCTTCGCTGGTCATCCAGGAGGCTACCGGCTCGCCGGTAAAGCCGCCCCAATAGAAGCGCGACAAGCCCTCCGGCGCCAGAATAAAGGTATCGTCAGCCGCAATGGACTGGAAGGAACGTATGAAGGTTTTGGCCAATTGGCCATAGCCGTGGCAGGCGATCCAGAAGTATCGGGTATGGGGCCCGGCTTCGCCAATGGTACAGTAGTGGGCGGTACGGGGGACGGTGATGGTGTGGTTGGTGTGCATGGGTGCAGTGTATCAGTGTAGTTCTACTTTGAATTTCTATTAATTATTTTCTAATCTACATTCCTCAATGCATCCAGGCGACCAAAGCAAATGGGCTGCAAATATACCCCTCTGGAGAGCCTGTTCCGATGCATATTGGTGGGCCGGCCGTAGGGTGGTGGAGGAAAATCGGAGACGTTACATTTCATTTTTTTAATGATAACAAAGTAGTGTTAGATGGACGAACGGCCTTGCGACCCCTCGCCCGCCAAGGTTACAGACGGGCGAGG
>JAGQXQ010000145.1 GCA_020436535.1 Phaeodactylibacter sp. | reverse complement strand
GCCGACCTCTCCCCTGCCGTCCTGGAGCGCACCCTCTTCCACGCCACCAACAGCTACTATGTGCCCCATGCCCGGCTGACGGCTCATTGCTGCAAGGCCAATATAGCTCCCAGCACCGCCTTCCGGGGTTTCGGAGGGCCGCAGGGCATGTTCGTGATCGAAGCAGCCATCCACCACGCCGCCCGCGAGCTGGGGGTAGCCGCTATGGAAATCCAGCAAAAAAACCTGTTCGAAGACGGCCACGTTTTTCCCTACGGCCAGGTGATCCGGGAGAGCGAGGCCCGCAACTGCTGGAAGGAAAACATCGAAAGGAACAATATCCGGGGCTTATTGGAAGAGATCCGGCAGTATAACGCCGGCCATAGCCTCAGCAAAAAAGGGCTGCACCTGATGCCCGTCTGCTTCGGTATTTCCTTTACCAATACCATGATGAACCACGCCCGCGCTCTGGTACACGTATACAGCGACGGCAGTGTCGGCATCAGCACCGGCGCCGTGGAAATGGGGCAGGGCGCCAACACCAAGATGGTGCAAGTGGCCGCCCGTGAGTTCGGCCTGAAGCTGGAACAGGTAAAGATAGAAACCACCAACACCACCCGGGTAGCCAATACTTCTCCTTCCGCCGCCAGCGCCACTTCCGACCTCAACGGCAAGGCCCTGCAGGATGCCTGCGGGCAGATCCGGGAAAGGCTCTACGCCCTTCTCCGGGAAGAGTTGGGACTGGCGGAAGAGGAAAACATCCAACTTCTGGACAATAGCATTTTCGTTGACGATAAGGAACAGGATATCGACTGGGACCACCTCGTACAACTGGCTTTCTCCCGCCGCATCAACCTGAGCGCCAAAGGGCATTACGCCACTCCGGAGATCCATTTCGACAAGAAAAAAGAAAAAGGCCACCCCTTCGCCTACCACGTCTACGGAACTGCCGCCCTGCTCTGCACGGTCGACTGCCTGCGAGGTATCTACTCCTTCGACGCGGTACACATCGTTCACGACTTCGGCAGCAGTATGAACAAAGGGGTCGACCTGGGGCAGGTTGAAGGCGGACTGGTACAGGGCATGGGCTGGATGACCATGGAAAACCTCCAGCATACACCGGAAGGCAAGCTGCTGTCCCAGACCCTGTCCAACTACAAAATACCGGACCTCTATTCCGTTCCCGGAGAGGTGAGCGTGCACTTTCTGCATTCTGACGGCACGGAGCGGGCCATCTACAAGAGCAAAACCACCGGCGAACCGCCCCTGATGTACGGCATCGGCGCTTACTTCGCCTTGTATGATGCTATTTTAGCGTTCAACCCGAAAGCGCCACGGCTGTACCATGCACCGATGACACCGGAAAGGGTGCTGGGGTTGTTGTATGCCTCACCGGCCTAAACTAGATTCTTTGGCCGTTTTTAACAAAGGGCCTGAAACAGCAAACCCGGGCCACATGAAAGTATGGACCTTCATCCACCAAAATATTCAAGGCCACCGGCCTGTCCTGCTCCTGTACGTAGTAGACAGCCAAGGCAGCTCCCCCGGGCGGCGGGGCTTCAAGATGGCTATCAATGAAGCTGGCCAGATGGCCGGCTCCATCGGGGGGGGCATCATGGAGCACAAGCTGGCGGAATACGCCAAAGAGCTCCTGCGCCAAAAAGCCGGAAAGATCTTCCTGAAACAACAATATCACGATAAGGCCCATGAGCGGAATCAGTCCGGCATGATCTGTTCGGGGCGGCAGACTGTTGCCTTCGTGCCCATTGGGCCGGAGCACAACGGACTGATCCGGCAGCTCCTCGATCCCTATCGCCAAAAAGAAGAGGTGCTTTTGTCGATTGGGCCACAGGGGATGCAGCTCCTGCCCACATCCGAAGGCCCTCCATCCGGCTTCATCTATGAGGGCCCGGACCAATGGGCCTATACCGAGATCCCCGGCAAAGCACCGGTGATCCACATCCTGGGGGGGGGCCATGTGGGGGCGGCCCTGTCGGAAGTGATGCGGTTGCTGGGTTTCTACGTCCTTGTTTACGATGACCGGGAGGGGCTCAACACGATGGAAGCCAACGCTTTCGCCCATGAGAAAAAAGTGGTGGACTACAAAAAGATCAGCCAGTCCCTGGCTGAGGACGAAGCGGCCTATGTGGTGATCATGACCTTCGGCTACCGGCCGGATATGGTGCTGTTCCGACAACTCTACGACAAGCGCTTTTTCTATCTGGGTATGATGGGGAGTCCGGCCAAAATCGAGGAGATGAAAAGGGAAAGCCTCGACTACGGCATTACCAAGGCGCATTGGGAAAGGGTGCACGCCCCCATCGGGCTGGATATTTACAGCAAAACACCGATGGAGATTGCCGTGAGTGTAGCCGCAGAGATTATTCTGGAAAAGAACCGGGGGTTGCCGACGGGGCGGAGCCTGTAACGGGCTGTACTATCCTTTCATCGAAACCCTGCTATAACAAAAAAATAAAAGGCAACGTCCTGGCGCCCCTTGGTGGAATTGGTGCGTTATGCAAGCTAAGGAAAACAACCAAGACGTTGCGAGATTATGCAAAATCAAAATTCAACTTTAAGCGCATTGCGGCCGATTCACAGTTAAGAATGAATATGGTTGAAAATTAAGACTTTTCTCCATTGAGAATTCAAAGCCAAAAGAGATATGATCTGGCAAAAGTCAAAACAAAATAATATATTTAGGTGTCACCCCCATTTCACAAAACACTGACCCTCATAAACTTAAATGAAAAATGGTTGAAAAAAAGTCAAAACCCCTTTTTCACAGCAAGCTGTACCAGGCAGTCTTTATCCTAAGTAAGAATCAAAAAAACGACCTGCTGGCCTTTATGAAGATGCCGAGCAACGGCTTATCTGAGCATGACCAGCAAATGATGAAAGCTTTTCTCAACAAAATGGATATTTTCCGGGATGGCGCCCGGGAAGAAGCCTTTTGGGAAAAACAGCTCAAGGATACCCGTACTCAGAAGAAACACGTCATGAACCGCCTGCTAAAAGCCCTGGAAAGGTACCTGGCGCTGAACGCCCTGGAGCAGAATGCCCCTCTTTATTACACCTTGCTGGCTGCTTTCTATTCAGAAAAAGGGATAGGTAAAAATGCAGCTTTCTGCATTCGGAAAGCCAGGAAGCTGGTGAATGCTCCTAAAAACAGAAACCTGGAAGAGGGGCTCATCGAATATCGGCTTTATGAACTGGAAGCCCATCAGGCCAGAAACAAAAGAGAACCCTCCAGAAATCTGGAATTTATGGAAACTGCTCTGAAACGCTTTTACTGCGTTCATCAAATGAGGATACTAGGAGAACAGGCCAACCGGCAACACATTATTCGAGAAAACCATGATGCACTGGCGGCGACGGCCCAATACTGCCAGGGCGATACTGAAGAATTAATTGTATACCGCTGGTTATTTATAATGGTAAACGATAATGACCGCACTGCCTATCAGCAGTTAAATACTTTTATGCAAAAAAATGAAGATTTCTTTTCTTCCAAGTTTCAAAAAGAGATCATTGAAGCCCTGATGAATTTTTGCGTCCGGTATGTCAATATGGGAGAGAAACAGTATGCTGAAGATTACCTAACCTTCATAGAGCTACTCGACAAAAAGGGCCTGCTTTTGGAAGGGGGCCTCCTACCCATTCATCGCTTTCCGAATTGTCTGCTAATCGCCATCCTGCTCGGCCGATTGGAGTGGGCCAGAGCCTTTTTTGCGAAATATGGCTCGAAGCTGCTGGCTCCAAAAGAGTTTAAGAGGCAGCCTTTCCTTGATTTCTATCAGGCCATCATTGAATTATACGATGGGCACCCCCAAACAGGCATGAAACTCCTTGGCAGATTTCAAACCTCTGATATGTATCTCAAAGATGCTTACTACAAAATTGCCAGCGACAAGATGCTGCTTATGTTTTTCTATCAGCAGGAAGACTTCAGCCCCATTCTGGCGCGGATTGACAGCCTCAAGAAATACATCTGGGAAAATATTAAACTGGCCCCATCCAGGAAAGCCCCTCATCTTGCTTTTCTGAAGATCCTTCGGCAATTGGCCAACCACAAGCAGGTAGCATGGGTAACGCAAAAGGACCAACTTTTTCCCATGGATTATTTATGGCTGGAAAGAATCCTTCTGTAAGTTATGGTTCCTGATGTAAGATAAAGGCCTGGCCCTTTTACAAACTACAGGGCCAGGTGCTTTTGTCCAACTTATTCCGGATAGCCCACAGCTATTATATCGGAAAAAGTATTCGATTCATCTGTATACACCCGTACCTCATAATTTCCTGGCGACAGGCTACTCAGGTTGTCTCCACAGCTAGGAGAACCACATCCTGTTATATTCATCACCAGCGTCTCGCTCAGGGTAAACACTTTAATATTTACAATATCCTCTTTAGGATCACCTGTATCGGTTATCAGGATGACTGCATCTTCCATGACAATCGACCCGCTGTGAACGGGCTGGTGAGTGGCTTTAACGGTTATAGTTGCCCTTAGGGTTATAAAGGATCCAACGTTTCCGGAAGGCCATAGGCTGGCCAGCGCTGCTACCGCAACAATCAATAGAGATTTCATAATAAATGATTGATAAGGTTAAGAAATCTCCCTCCTATCCCCAATGGGATAGGATGGCTGCGCAGCTAAACCTGAAAGGAGGGATTAAGAATTGAATTCGAAACAAAAGTAAGTGGCATAAGGCCGGCAAGCTATTTTCTAAAGAGAGGATGAGGCTAAATAAGCACTAAAAGCGAGCGGTAGCTCATAGTATTTTTTCTAAACATAGCTGCCCCTGAGATAGCAATTGTAGAGGAAACACCTGAGCTTCAACTGCTAAATATTTTTCGCATTCTAAGCTTAGAAAAAATGTATCTGCTCGTAGCGCGTAGAATATCAGGCTTAAAGAAACTATCTCCCTTCCTGTCCAGTTAATAAATTTGTAATGGCGGGAAATAAAACATTATCGACTAACTGTCCCGCATTAATCCAAATATGATTCTAAAAACCTAAAGACCGATCATTATGGAAAATAAACATCTACCCGTTGCCTTTGAGGTATTGGAAAGTTACGCTCAGATATTTCGCAACCTATTTCAGGAAATCACCGGCAAAGCTCTTCCTCCCGATACCGAACTCAACCACAATTGCTTTGAAAAAAATGACCTCTCCCGTACCCTGCGCGATGTCATCAACCAAGCCATGGGCGCCCAGCTGGCATTCCATCCTTTGAAGCTGTACCATTACGTTTTTAAACACCTTCGCTTTAAAGAGCGCAATGAATTCTCGCGCTTTCAAAAACACCCGGACGGAGCCGTTATCTGGAAAGTCACCAAGATTTTTCCAGATATGCTATTCCAGCTGCTAGGGTATCAAAACCTGGAAGACTTCATAAAAAGGGAAAGTAGCAGATTAGGCGAGGAAGTGGTATTGCGCCAACGACAATATATAAAGCAATATTATGTTACCCGGCAACATACCGGACGGCAGGCTGTGGCCTTTTACCACTGCTATATCTCCGACCTTAAGGGCCTCAAGATCGGCAAACTGGCCGGCTCCATCATGTTGGAGTGGATCAATGTAGAGAGGCCTGAAAATATGGACTTCCTCAGCCTTCCATTTATTAAACCTGATCAGATAGACCCCATCATCGCCGCCAAGGTTTCCGGCAAACGGATAGAGGAACTTAAGACTTATATGAGGAAGTCCAGCGCAGAAGATTTTCTCGAACGGCGAAAGGAGGAACTCCAACTGATCAATGCCAATAACCATACGGCCTTTTGACGGGAATTTTCAAGGACACCCCCAAGGCTGGCAGGGCCATACTCGTTCCGGTAACGGCCTCCCTGGAAGAAATCACTTCTACTGAAATACCTGAGATCATTGCCATAAAAAGTAAAGAATATGAAACCCTGGACCAGCTTTTTAACATCACTAAATTCTATGCCGGGGAATTTCTTGAGAAAGAACGACTGAACTCCAACCTGATCATAAATGACAGCATGGAACGCTTCCGGCAGCTTCTTTGCCAGCAAAGAGGTGATTTTCAACAATTACAAGGCGTCTATGAGGAATATTATTATGACCACAACGAGGAAATCATCCGGAAGGATTACCTTATGATCCAGGATGATGGAAGCGCTTTCATGATTGGCACTTACCGATACACCGGCATTGTCAAGAACCTGGGCGCCAAGTTCCTGATCGACTTTCGCTCTCAACGAAGGGAACAAAGCCCAGTATTTTATCTGATGCACCGTAGAGGCAACCCGTGGAAGGTGTTTCCCGGCATATTCGGCGCCGTCACGGAAGATAATCGCGAGATCGCCGGCAATACAGTCTACCTACGCAAGATACACGAAGCCTCCATGGAGGAACAGCAATTTTTTCAAACCTATCAGGACAAAACAGAACGAATACTCCCTTATACCGATGAATTCAGGTCGCTTAACCAGGAACTGAACAATCTTGGCCAAAGACTGAGTGGGAAGGTTGGCAATTTTATTATTACCTCCAACTTACAAGAGGCTGGCTCACTTCCCCCCAATAGCCGGAAAGTTGCCTACACATTCTTTTATTCGGCATGCCACCTGGCTTCTTCCGGGGAGGTGAAAAACCTCCTCAAGGGCATCGAAGAATTGAAATCTGCCTTCAAACATGGTTTCAGCGACCGGATACTGCTGGAAAAAGAAATGAAAGAAGGCAAAGCGCTTTTCAGCCTGCGAGGCCTCATCGATAAAGATAACTTCCGTATCAATGAGGACAACTGGAGGAAAGGAGCTATATAGGTAGCCCCTCTGAACAGCACGCCCCCCTACTCCCGCAAAAACTCCAGCTCATCCCTCGGCGAAAGGCGGGCCATCACTGAGGGCTGCGCCGATACTTTATCGCTTCGGCGATGTTTGGACACGTAGTCCACCCGTTCGATCACATCCGAACTGATGGCGCCAAAGTTGTCCGGATAATAGCCCTGCCGCAGGTCGGCCTCGGTAGCTACCAGCGGCTTGCCCATCCGGGTGATCATTTCGCGGCAGTATTCATCCTGGACGAGGCGGATGGCCACCTGGCCGTTTTCATCCAGGACGCTGTTGGGCAGGTTGCGGCCCTGCCGGTAGGCCACCGTCAGGGGGCGGAGGTGGTAGAGCAACAGAGTCTCAATTCGGGGATGGAGGTGAGCCACGTAGCGTCGCAGCATGTCAATAGAGCTAACCAGGATTTCCAAACCAAGAGCATCGTCAGTTTTTTTGAGTTGGCGGATCCGGCCAACGGCCCTGAGGTTAGTCGCGTCGCAGCCGATACTCCAGACCGTATCGGTAGGATAGAGGATCAGGCCTCCCGACTGTAGAGTCTCAAGGGCACTTTCGAGATCGTAGTTTTGAACCATAATAGCCCTTCCATTTGTAGAGGTAGTCATACGTATTGGGTTTATACCATTTTACAAACAATGATAAAGGCTTGAATCAGTAAAGGATGAAGGCTATGAGCAGTTTTGGGACGTATGTTTGTTTTTCTGAGGACTTTGAGGGGATTATGAACCGCGGGCGGCAAGGGTTCTGTCACAAAACTTACCAACCGCCAAATAATAAATCCAAATGGCCAAGGATTAAAAAACAATATTTATCTTGACCCTATTATACTGAGGTGCTTCAGTATATCTTGGCAACACAATCAATAGAACTTAAAAAAGGCTTTTCTATTGTTTTGAAGGCTGGTAAATTTATAAAAACGACACCCTTGAGGCTATTATTACGCACTTCTATCACTTTGGGGATACTACTGTTGACCCTTTCCCTGCGCGCTGCTCACATTATTGGAGGAGAGATTACTTATGAATGCCTGGGCTGGACCGATGGCGACCCCAACTCCGGCAGCCGATCCTACCAGTTTTATATGAATATTTATCGGGACTGTCAGGGCGGCGGCGCGCCGTTCGACGCGCCCAATGCCCCCTACTCGGCCACCATTACCATCTACCGTTCTGACCTAAGCGAGGACTTCATGAGCTTTCAGGCGGGCTTTCCCCAGGTAGAATTTATTGACCCTGACCCGGGCAACCCCTGTGTGATCGTCCCCAACAATGTCTGTGTACAACAGGGGCGTTATACCTTTCCGGTACTCGAACTGCCCGTTTCGGAGTATAGTTACTTCATCGTTTACCAGCGTTGCTGCCGCAATAACACCATCACCAATATCGTGTCGCCGGAGAGTTCCGGGGCCACCTACTTCATGGAGCTGACTCCGGAAGCCCAGGCGGTATGCAATAACAGCCCTACCTACGATGACTTTCCGCCAATTGTCATCTGTGCGAATGAACCGTTCCTCTACGACCATTCGGCTTCGGATACCGAGGGTGACCAGCTCGTTTATGAATTTTGTTCGCCCTTCCTGGGCGGAGGGCTCAATTTCGACCAACCCACGTCCTTTTCCGGTGTTGCGCCCAACCCGGACGCACCACCGCCCTACACGCCGGTCAGCTTTGTGGCGCCTTTTTACAGTGCACTCGACCCGCTGGGCATCGACGCAGACATTAATATCAACGTCAACACCGGCGTGATCACCGGCATACCCAGTGCGCAGGGGCAGTTTGTGGTAGGGGTTTGTGTTAAAGAATACCGCGATGGCCAGCTGCTGAGTATCGTCCGGCGGGATTTTCAGTTCAACGTCACCAGTTGTGACCCTACAGTCGTAGCGGATGTCCGCGAGGATGACATCGTCAACGGCGAGGAATTCCTCATCACTTCCTGTGGCGAAAACCGCATCAACTTTCTCAACCAAAGCTACCAGCAAAACCGCATCAATGAATTTTTCTGGGTTTTCGGCCTGGGCGACAGAGACACCACCATCACCACCTGGAACGCCACTGTCAACTTTCCCGGTATCGGAGAATACGAGGGGCGGCTTTACCTGAACCCCAATACCGATTGTGGCGATACGGCCCGCATTCGGGTAAAGATATTTCCCGATATTGCCGCCGATTTTGACTACGAATACGACACCTGTGTGGCCGGGCCGGTTTTGTTTACCGACCTTTCCTCCTCGGGTACAGGAGGCGTCAACAACTGGAACTGGGCTTTCGGCGACGGGAAGGGATCCAGCAACCAGAATCCGGAGTATTCCTTTTCCGACCCGGGCGACAAATCCGTCCGCCTTCGGATAACCGACACCAACGGATGCCAGGATTCTATCCGAAAAGATATCCCCTACTTCCCTGTGCCGGCGCTGCTGGTCGTTTCCCCCAGCTCTTTTACGGGTTGTGCGCCAGGTAGTATCTTTTTTGACAACCTCTCCACCCCTATCGATGAAACGTATGACATTCTCTGGGACTTCGGGGACGGCGGCGCCGCTACTGACATCAGCCCGGACCACGTCTTTACCCAGGAAGGTATTTTCTCGGTAAGCCTGGACATCACTTCCCCCATCGGTTGCCAGACTGATACGGTTTTTTCCGGCCTGATCTCGATCGAACCTTCGCCGGTGGCCGACTTCACCTACTCCCCACAAGAACTCGACATCTTCAATCCGGAAGTCCAGTTTACAGACCGGTCCAGTGGCGCCAGCGAATGGTATTGGGACCTGGAAGGCGATGCCTATTCCACCCAGCAGAATCCTTCCTTTACCTTTCGCGACACCGGCCTGCAGGAAGTCCGGCTGGTGGTCACGCATCCCAGCGGCTGCCAGGATTCAACCGTTCAGTTCATTGATATTGTTCCGAAAGTAACCTACTTCCTGCCCAACGCCTTTTCTCCAAATGACGACTCGGTCAATGATATCTTCCTGGGAAAAGGCTACCTTGAAGGCGTCCTCAATTTTGAATTGAGCATCTGGAACCGCTGGGGCGAAATGATCTTCAGCAGTACCGACCCGCTTCAGGGATGGAACGGGAGAAAAAACAATACCGGGGATCCGGCCCCCGCAGGGGTTTATATTTGTCTGGTTCGCTACACCAGCCCCCGGGGGGCGCCCGAAGAACTCAGAGGGTTCGCCACTTTGATACGTTAAGGGGCGGGTAGCGCGTTAGAAGGGAGTGAAGGAATGAAGAAGAAGCCTCGCCTTATTCAATCACTCATTCTATCTTCCCCTCAATCAACAATAAAATAGGCTATGAAGAAGAAAGGACTGGAAAGAATAACAATTATTTTAGGACTGCTCCTGATTGCCGGGGCGGTACAGTCCAAACACATCATTGGTGGGGTGATGACCTATGAGTGCCTGGGCAACGAGCGATACGAATTCACCCTTAAGGTTTACCGGGATTGTAACTGTACAGAATGCGCCGACTTTGACGATACGGCATTTATCGCTGTTTACAATTGCTCGGGAACCGGCTGTAACAGCCAGAGTCAGAATACGCCTTTTCTGCGGATCAACGCCGACTTGTTATCGGTCAATCCGGTGACGGCGCCAGACTATCCCTGCCTTATTCCTCCTGACGTATGCGTTCAGGAAGGGCTATACCGCTTTCAGGCCACCCTGCCCTTGTCCAACCTGAGTTACCATATATCGTATCAGCGTTGCTGCCGCAATGTGACGATCAGCAATATCTTAGACCCTGAGAATACCGGAGCGACCCACTCGATTGAGATTACCCCCAGGGCCCAGCAATTGTGTAACAGCAGTCCGGTGTTTGACGAATTCCCTCCTACCGTCATCTGTGCCGGCGCTCCACTGGAGTTCGACCACTCCGCCACCG
>JAGQXQ010000619.1 GCA_020436535.1 Phaeodactylibacter sp. | reverse complement strand
GGCTTTTCCGGAAACACCTTTCCCATCTTAAACCATCCTTCCAGGCGGCGGGTAGTGATACGGGCGCCCCAAAGATGATCTTGGTCGCTGTGCACCTCCGGGTCGAAGCCGTTTTGGCCGCTGACGTCGTCGATGTAGGCCCCCTTGACGCCAAACTGGGCTTCCAGCCCGTTATCGCCGCTGTATTTCCAGCGATTCACGGCTATATATTGCTCGCTTTGGGGCATGTCCATGAAACCATCGTCATTGCGGTCGATATCCATTCCCATTTTCTGGTTTTTGGCGTGCAGCAACAGCCCGGAGGCCCAATGCTCATTGATGGGTTGCCGCAGGTTGGCATTGCCTTCCAGGCGGCCCATCTGGTTGCCGTAGAGATTGAGGTAGAGGCGGTCGCCTCGCTCCGGTTTTCGCAGTTCCACATTGATCTGCCCGGCGATGCTTTCAAAACCATTGGCCACCGATCCCACTCCTTTGTTCAGCTGCATACTCTCCACCCAGGGGCCGGGCGTATAGGTCAGGCCGTAGATGGCCGACAGGCCCCGCACATCGGGCATATTCTCACGGGTGATCTGTACATAGGGGCCGGCCAGCCCCAGCATTTCGATCTGCCGGGCCCCGGTCACCGCATCGGTGAAGGACACGTCGACCGAAGGGTTGGTCTCGAAGCTTTCTGACAGGTTGCAGCAGGCCGCTTTCATCAGTTCCTTCTCGCCGATCTGTTGCACTTTGATGGGGTCAAGAAACCGGGTTTCCGTTGTTCGGCGGCGGTAGGTAACTTCTACTGTGTTCAACAAGGCCCCAGTGCGCAAGATAATCTCCAGGTCGAAATCTTCTTTTACCTGTATGGTATCCGAGCCGAAACCCACAAAGCTGACCACTACCTTGTCGGTTTGCGCCAGCCAGGGCATCTCGAAACGCCCCGCCTCATTGGTGGACGTACCTTCGCCGGTATCCAGCCAGGTAATGTTGGCGCCGGGCAGGGGCGTGCCCTTCCCTCTACGCCCCGCCTCGTATACGGTGCCGCCCAGATAAGCCCGAAAGGTATTGCCCTCCACCCGATGGGCGTTGCGGACCTCCTCGTTGCGGTATTTGCAACAGGCGTGGAGCGATTCATAGGCTTCGTCCGGCGCTTTCATTTTATCGGTGTCATGGCCGGCATTGCTTATGTTGCGGTGCAGTTCCGCTTCGTCGAAGGGTTCCGGAGAGCGGGTCGCCGTCAGGGTTTTGGAGGGAATGTCCCAGTTGGCAAAACGGACGCCAACGGTCTTCAGAGCTGCATTTTCAATGCGCTCCTTGCACATCCCGCACACACCATCGACACGAATACGGACGGTATCACCGGCAGGGTATGTGCTTTGGGCGAATAGTATGGAAAATTGTAACAGCGCTGTGCACAGGCACAGACAGAATTTTTTTATATTCATGAAGTGTTTTTTATTGTTGAACCTTGTTAAAGGTTAGTACCAAGAGTAACTAAAATTCGGTAGCCAGATTGAACCGGACTGCCTGGTTAGTAGCACTCAGATGAATTGAGTCGGGAAAGAGAAAAATTGGCCACTAACCTAACTGTGGAGGATGCCAGATGAAGTGAAGGAAGTCAAATTGATAGTTGATGAAGGTTGGGCGAGGCCTCCTATCTCCCAAAACAAAAAAGGATGACGCCTGTTTTTTAACCCCAAAAACGGCTGGCCAGCTACAGCAGGCGCAATGGCAGGCCGGCGGGCATTGGTTGTTCTGAGCGCCTTGCTCGTGATCGGTGTGCCCGCAGGGTGGATATTCTTCAACACACAGCAATTCCTGTACCCCTAGCTCTTGTGCATCACAGGCCGGGCGGCCTCCGCAGGGCGCCAGGGAAAGTCTCAGCATTAAAAAAGATAGTATGACAAGGATTATTCGCATCAGGGTGCAAAATTAATAGATTGTTGGCGGAATTGCAACGGGAAGCTCCGGGCATATTGTTAGCCTAATTGCCCCAAGCCCCTTATCTTTGTCCACGATCAATAAACTGTTATGAACGAAAAAGAAGAAAAGAAGGACCCTTTCGACGGGGAATACATCGGTAACATCTGGGGTTGGAAGTTCTCCCTGTTCGGGGCGGGGCTGATCTTGTTTCTGTTGGTAGTTATTGCCTACCGGCACTATACGTTGGATGTGCCCCTTGGCATTGAAGATCCATTGAAACAGGAAGCTACCTCGGTGGATAGTAGCCGGATGGACACCACCGGGATTACGGGCAAATAGATATTTTTCAATGACTAACTAGTGGGCCAGAGTTGTCCAGGAACCCCAAAACGCTTATGCAAAAGTTACCCTTCTACAAATACCAGGGCGCCGGTAATGACTTCATTATGGTCGACCAGCGTAGCCAACGCTACCTGCAACGCAGCGGCCGGAAAAGTATCGCCCGGCTCTGCCATCGCCGGTTTGGCATCGGTGCTGACGGACTTATCCTCCTGCAGCACAACCCGGATTACGATTTCGAAATGGTGTACTTCAATGCCGATGGTGGCGAAGGCAGCATGTGTGGCAATGGTGGACGCTGTATCGTGGCCTTTGCTCGGCAGCTTGGCCTCATAGAAGAGCACTGCCGCTTTGTGGCAGTCGACGGGCCGCATGAAGCCCGCATCCGGCCCGATGGATGGGTGGAACTCAAGATGGGGGATGTGAATAACATAGAAAAGGGAGCCGGATTCTACTTTATGAATACCGGCTCCCCCCATTACGTAATATTTGTGGACGCCCTGGAACAGACAGACGTCCTTCAGAGAGGACGCGAGGTGCGTTACTCGGCGCGGTTCAAAAAAGAAGGCACGAATGTCAACTTTGTAGAACCTGCAATCGACGGTATCGCGGTGGCCACCTACGAACGCGGTGTGGAGGATGAAACCCTCTCCTGCGGCACGGGCGTAACCGCTGCGGCCATAGCCCATTACCTCCGGCAACCCGGCCAGGGATCACAGGCCATTCCCATTCAGGCCAAAGGCGGCCGGCTGGAAGTGCGTTTCACCCCCCACGCCGACGGCTTTACGGATGTATGGCTCTGCGGCCCGGCACAACTGGTCTTCGAAGGAGTCGTGGAGGTGTAAACCAACCGGATTTGTTCGCAGAAGCTTGAAAATCAAGGTTTTTTTCAGAAGACACAGGAAATTGGACTATCCCTGTAAACCCGTGTTCCACTTTCCCACTTCCCACTTTCCGATTTCCCACTTCCGCCTTCCCACTTCCGCCTTCCCACTTCCCACTTCCCACTTTCCGATTTCCCACTTCCGCTTTCCCACTTCCCACTTCCCACTTCCGCCTTCCGACTTCGCATTTCCGACGGTT
>JAGQXQ010000144.1:8037-16055 GCA_020436535.1 Phaeodactylibacter sp. | reverse complement strand
TTATTTTACAGAGTACTTAGGCTGCTCAAATAAAAAAAGGGCGGGCTAGTATTTGAAGGCGGAAGTCGGAATAGGGCCCGGAATAAACGCCAAACGCTCGTTTTCCGCCCCCGGCCTCGCTATACTCGGTACGGGCTTTCGCCCGCGTCCGTCGTCATAGGCTTTGGCCGCCGGAGACGGACGCGGGGCCTCACTGCGTCCGGCTTCCGCTTTCCCACTTCCCCCTTCCGCTTTACTTCATCAGCCGCTACGCTCGTGTCGGCTGTCCAAAGCCCAGTTAAAATGCTCAATTGGTAGCTCAAGACGGCTAATCCGGCCTGAGAAAAGAATGTTGGTACGGAACTGTTCAAGGGCCATCCGCTTAAAAAACGAAGGTTTGTTCGTTTGCAAATAATTGATTTTCAAGGTTATATGAGAGTGTTTGTAAGTTGATGAATTCAATGGGCAGCATTTTATGTCCGGCATCCGTTAACATAAAGTTAACAGTCTAGTAGGACATATTTGCTAAAAGTCCTACCTTTGACCTTGGTTTAGAATTATCGAAATAAAACAGATTAGTATGAAAAAACTCTCACTAGTCCTGGGGCTATGGCTCTTTGCTATTAGCTCCATCCTTGCCCAACAGACAATAACGGGTAATGTGACCGATCAAAGTGGCGACCCTCTCCTGGGCGCCAGTATTCTCGTAAAAGGTACTTCTTCTGGTACCGTCACTGATCTTGACGGCAACTTCTCTCTTCAGGCTCCGGAGGGCTCCACTACGCTTGTGGTGAGCTACACGGGCTTCAATACACAGGAAGTTGAAATCGGAAACCAGACTACCTTTAAAATTACTATGGAAGAAGGGGTAACCCTCACGGAAGCGGTAGTTACTGCTCTTGGCGTAGAACGGGATAAGAAATCCCTGGGGTACGCTACACAGGAAGTAGGAGGCGATGAAGTCTCCAAAGTAAAAGATGTCAACTTCATTAACTCCTTGTCCGGTAAGATTGCCGGCCTGGATGTTAAGCGGAGTAATCAGCTTGGCGGTTCGTCCAACGTGATCATTCGTGGTTACAAGTCGCTGACCGGTAACAACCAGGCGCTTTTTGTCGTTGATGGTACCCCCATCAGCAATGACATCACGAACACCACTGATCAGCAGACTGGCCGGGGTGGGTATGACTTTGGTAATGCTGCCATGGACGTCAACCCGGAAGACATCGCTTCGATTAGTGTTCTGAAGGGAGCAGCGGCAACGGCGCTCTACGGCTCAAGAGCCGCCAATGGTGTGGTCCTTATTACCACCAAAAAAGGTTCGAAAAAGAAAGGACTCGGCGTAACGGTCAATTCAGGTTATACCCTGGGGCAGATCGACAAAACGACGATGCCGACCTACCAGAAGGAATACGGCCCGGGTTACTCGTCCATTCGGGGCTGGTATGCTCAGGAAGGCCTCGACTTCTTTGACTTCAAAGGTGATGGTACCGAAACGCTGATTACTCCTACCTATGAAGACGCTTCCTTCGGGCAGGCGTTTGACCCCAACCTCATGGTGGCAGACTGGCGTTCTCTTTACTCAGAGTGGGACAAGTACCAGTACGGCCAGACGTTTCCTTTTGTAGGAGCTGAGAACGACGCAACTTCGTTTTACGAAACATCCACCACTTTCAATACCAACGTCGCTATCGATGGTGGTACCGATCGTGGCTACTATCGTTTGAGCTACACTTACTTCGATCAGTCTGGTATCCTGCCTAACAGTGAGATCAACCGGAATTCGGTTTCTTTCAACGGTGGATACGACATGTCGGATAAGTTGAAGGTCTCTTCCTCTATCAACTACGTCTTTACGGAAGGTTTAGGCCGTTATGGTACCGGTTACGACAACCGGAACCCCAACCAATCGTTCCGTCAGTGGTATCAAGTCACCACGGATATGAACGACCAGAAGGCGGCTTATTTCGACACCGGAAAGAATATCTCCTGGAACCCTTACGGTGCATTGGATCCGGACCGTGCGACTGTTCCTCACTATTTTGACAACTACTACTTCGTTCGCCACGAGAACTACTCTACGGACGAGCGTAGCCGGATCTTCGGTAACCTCCAGTTGGACTATGAAGTTACGGATTGGTTGAATATCACAGGTAGATTATCTACGGACCGGTATTCAGAGGTGCAGGAAGAGCGCATTGCTGTTGGTTCGATTGATGTTTCCAAGTATGAGCGTTTCAACCGCTCTTTCTACGAAAACAACTTCGACCTGTTTGCCAATGTCAATAAGGATATCTCCAGCAACTTCAATATCGGAGCGATGTTGGGAACCAACATCCGGAGGTCTGGCGTCGAATCAATTCGCGCCGAAACCAATGGCGGATTGGTTGTTCCCGGGGTTTACTCCCTGGCTAACAGCATCAGTGCGATCGAAGCTCCGACTGAAGCGAGCTCTGAGCGTGGTGTAGACGGTTACTACGGCCGCCTTTCATTAGGCTTCAACCGGTTGTTGTATCTGGACCTGACCGGCCGTTACGATATTTCTTCTACGCTGCCGAAGGACAATAATGCCTTCTTCTATCCCTCTGCTTCTTTGAGCTTTGTATTCTCCGAGCTGATTGACTCCAAAGTACTGGATTTCGGTAAGCTGCGCCTGAATTACGCTGAGGTAGGTAGTGACGCCCCCGTTCAGAGTATTCTGGATACTTACGTTCTGGGAACGCCCTTCAGCGGTGTCCCATTGGCTTCTTTCCCAGCCCGGAAAAACAACCCGGAACTCAAGCCGGAAAGCACTGAAAACATCGAGGCTGGACTGGAACTGCGCTTCCTGCGCAACCGCCTCGGCCTGGACCTGTCGGTCTATGAGTCCAATACCTTTGATCAGATCATTCCTGTGACCGTTACGGCGGCAACCGGCAATACTTCCAAGTATGTCAATGCCGGACAGATCCGTAACCAGGGTATTGAAGTCGCTATGAACCTGGGCCTGCTCCGTTTGAATGATTTTACCTGGGATATGACGATCAACTGGTCTAAGAACAAGAACGAAGTAGTCGAACTGTTTGGCGATCAATCCAACCTGCAGTTGACAAACGTACAAGGTGGTATCACCCTTAACGCTACTGTTGGCCAGCCGTACGGCGCCATCTGGGGCACCAACTTCGTCTACGACGATAATGGCAGCCCGATCGTAGCTCCTTACCAAGGTGGTGTAAGATATCGCAAGACCAGCACTCCTGAAGTAATTGGGGACATCAACCCGGACTGGAGAGGGGGTATCGGGAACCGCTTCGCCTACAAGAACCTGGCTTTGAGCTTCCTCATTGACATTAAGAAAGGAGGCGACTTCTTCTCGCTCGATACCTGGTATGGTTATGCCACTGGTATCTATGACATTACCGCCGGCCTCAACCGCAATGGCGTAGCCGTGCGCGAAAAGCCGGAAAATGGCGGTGGTATCTTTGTTGATGGCACCGTTTTGGAAACAGGTACGGATGCGGATGGCAACCCCATCTCTGACGGTACCCCCAATACAGAAGCGCTTTACGCTTCTGACGTGTATAGCGCGATCGGATATGTAAATGCTCCGAATGCTTACCACGTTTGGGATGGTTCTTTCGTGAAGCTGAGAGAATTGTCGCTGACCTACACCCTGCCTTCTTCCTTTATTGAGAAGACCCCATTCCAGGGCCTGGACGTTTCTCTGATCGGGAGGAACCTGTGGATCATCGATAAGAACTCTCCGTATACGGACCCTGAATCTGGCCTTAGCGCTGGTAATTATCAAGGAAACCAGTCTGGCGCCTACCCTGCCGTTAAAGAATACGGTATTAACCTGAGGGTTCGGTTCTAGAGTTACTTGTTGGGCATTTCTGCAGGGCTGGACAACCCCGGTTACCTGAAGAAATGCCCCCCCTTTTTTTCTTGAGTTTTAAAATTAAAAAACGAGTCAATGAGAAAAATATATATTTTAAGCTTGTTACTGTTTGGGATGTTTTCCTGCAGCCAAGATATCACAGATCTGAATGCGGATACCAAGAACCCTGAAGCAGTAGAGGCTGGAACGCTTTTTGCAAACGCCACCGTCGAATTGATGGACTTTATGGCGAGCACCAATGTGAACATCAACAACTTTCGGTTGTGGGCACAGCAGTGGACGCAAACTACTTACAATGATGAATCTAACTACAACCTGATAGAAAGGAATGTGAACGGAAGGGCGTGGAACACGCTCTATGCAGAAGTGATTCGCGACCTTAAAGGGGTGAAACCTCTGGTTGCTGAAGACCAATTTCTGAATGATGAGAATAAGCGGAACCAAACTGCTATGACCGAAGTGCTGGAAATTTTCACCTGGCATCTTTTGGTGGATATTTTTGGTGATATCCCCTATTCTCAGGCATTTGGAGAAGACGTTACCCCTGCTTATGACGATGACGCAGCCATCTACGCTGACCTGGCCAGCCGCCTGGATGCCGCAATCGGCAACTTGAGTGGCGCCAGCGCTTTGGGTAGTTCTGACCTCATCTACGGCGGCGATGTAGCCAAGTGGAGGAAGTTTGCCAACTCGCTGAAGCTTCGCATGGCCATCCGCATGGCGGATATGAACGATGGTGGCGCTAAGAAGATGGCGGAAGAAGCCGTCACTGATGGTGTTTTTGAATCCAGTGATGATGATTTCCGGATCCATTACACCAGCTCCACTCCCCATACCAACCCACTTTGGGTTGATTTGATCCAGAGTGGCCGTTCTGACTTTGTTGCCGCAAATACTATTGTGGATCATATGAAGGGACTGGACGATCCCAGGCTTCCCTATTATTTCCAGGATCAATTCGAAGTGACTGATTCCGTCACCGGTGTGACTACTACTGAGTTTTTGGGTGGTATCTACGGAGACATCAACAACTACAACGCTTTCTCGCATCCTGGTGCTCAGCTGTTGGATCCTACCTTTTCTCATGCTATCCTGGACTATACGGAAGTATCCTTCCTGCTGGCCGATGCTGCCGCAAGAAATTATGCGGTTGGTGGAACAGCGGAGGATTTCTACAACCAGGGCATCATGAATTCTATCCTCCAGTGGGGTGGAACCGAAGATGAAGCCAATACTTACCTGGCTCAGTCTAACGTAGCCTATGCTACGGCGGCAGGAGACTGGAAGCAGAAGATCGGCATGCAGAAGTGGCTGGCGATGTACAACCGTGGCTTTGAAGCCTGGACCACCTGGAGGATCTATAACGCTCCTGAGTTGAACATAGCGGTGGATGCAGGCACCCTGCCTCCTTTGCGTTATACCTACCCGGTTACGGAGTTCTCACTGAATGGTGAAAGCGTGCAAGCTGCAGCTTCTGCCATCGGTGGCGACAACCTGATGACACATGTTTTCTGGGATATGAACTAATCCCTGATTAATAAAATTGAAAGGGCGGCTGTCTCCGATCGGAGATAGCCGCCCTTTTTTATGCCTGCCTTTAACGTTAGCTTCGCTTTCCAAACACACTCTGCTCTAAGGCTAAAATCGTTTGCCCACTTAATTAAAAAGAGACCGTGTAAGAATAGCCCTCTCCATCCTTTTTTGGAGCAGGTTTGTCAGGAGTGCCCTTTTTTTGCTCGGTATAGGTATATTGAACAGTGGAAGCACTTATTTTCTTTGCTGGCTGTGGTTTTTGTTTCGGCAGCCGGAAATGAATTTTTATGTCTTTATGAAAAAGGACCTTTACCCCTCTCGTCCTGGGAACTTCAAACTTCAGCATCCGGGCCAGGCGTATAGCCTCTTCATCACACCCATGCCCAAGGCCGGATACGACCTTGGCGTCCACTACCTTTCCTTTGTAGTCGATAGAATATTTCAGGACAACAGTGCCTTCGATCTTTTCCTCCAGCGCCGCCTTTGGGTAACGCAGGTTTTGCCCAATAAAGGCCTTGAGCGCCCTCGGGCCCCCTTCATAGATAGGTTTCTTAATAAAATTCTTATCCTTCTTTTCTTTCGACATAGGCTTTTGAATGGGCTGCGGAGTTGTTTGGCCGATGCCGCCATAGAGTTCCTTTTGGGGAGCGGCATCAAAAAAACAGCTAAAAAAATACATGCACAAAATAGAAAAGTTATTTACCTTTGGGGGCTAAAATTTAAAAAATTAGCTGAATTATGATCATCGTAGACGTTCAGGAAAACGAATCTATCGAAAGAGCGCTGAAGAAGTACAAACTCAAGTACAACCGCGCCGGTGTCATGCGGGAGCTGCGCGACCGCAAACAGTATTCTAAACCTTCAGTGCGCCGCAGGACTGAAAAGCTGAAGGCCGTCTTCCGCCAAAAGAAGCAGGTAGAAATGGTGTAGTATCGGTTGACAATCTCTCCTTTTCTGCTTAAATTGGAAAGGTAAGTTTCTCCATTACAATTTAAAACAGGGAATGAGCGAAAAGTCCTTTCTGCAATATCTGCAATACGAGAAAAGGTTCTCGCCGAATACCCTTACTGCTTACCGGAAAGACCTGGAGCAGTTCCTGCAATTTATAAAAGAAGAAATGGGCCTCACTTCCGTAGCGGAGGTGGGGCATCCTCATATCAGGACCTGGATGGTCCACCTCATTGGCCAGGGGCGTTCCGCCCGGACGGCCAACCGCAAACTGTCTACCCTGAAGGCGTACTTCAAGTTCCTCATTCGGAGGAACCACCTGACAGCTGACCCCACCGCTAAAGTATCCGCTCCCAAAATAGGAAAGCGGCTTCCCGGAAGCCTGAAGAAAACAGAACTGAGCCAGCTCTTTCAACAAATAGAGTTTGAAGATGGCTACAGCGGCGCACGGGGCCGTATGATCCTGGAGTTACTCTATGCCACCGGTATGCGCCGCTCGGAGGCCATCGGCCTGGAGCTGAAAGATATCGACTTCCACAGTTTGCAGATCCGCATATCGGGGAAAGGCGGCAAGGAACGGCTGGTTCCCATCAGCAGAGCACTAGCCGATAATTTAACAGCCTACTTACTGGAGCGGGAACAAGCCTTCCCCGGGCAGGGGGGGAGCAAACTGTTCCTCACCGATAAAGGCCGGCCATTGTACCCGAAGTTGATGTATAATATTGTTCATAAGTACCTTTCTATGGTCACCAGCAATGACATACGGGGCCCCCACGCCCTTCGGCATTCCTTTGCCACTCACTTATCGGAAAACGGAGCCGACCTCAATGCAATCAAAGCATTGCTGGGCCATTCCAGCCTGGCTTCTACCCAGGTGTATACCCACAATTCTATTGAACGGCTAAGGCAAGTATATAAGAAAGCCCATCCGAAGGCAGGCCTGGATGATGTTTAACCGCCAGCCACCATTCCTTAACATCCTAATTGTAAATTCACTAAAAAGGAAAGATTATGAGAGTTCACACCGAATCGGTTCAGTTCAAAGCAGACCAAAAGCTTATCGATTATATCGAAAAGAGAGTTAATAAAATGGATCAGTTCTTTGACCGCATTATTGAAGCAAGAGTAACCCTTAGGCTAGAGAATTCAGGACAAGTAAAGGACAAGGTCGCAGAGGTGCGATTGAGTGTGCCGGGGGACCAACTGATCGCCAAGGAAGCCAGCAAAACCTTTGAAGCTTCTGTCGATAATGCAACCTCTGCTTTGAAACGGCAACTTATCAGGTATAAAGAACGCCTCCGCGACGCTTAAGCGGCGAAGTATCGGATGGCTGTAAATTCATATCTTCTAAGCTCCCTTGCCTGCTATGGGCATGGGAGTTTGTTTTTTCTTTATACTTTGGGATTACTGGTAGGTGAATAGCGAAATTTTCCTAAATTTGCACCACCTCAAAAAAAAGGCGAAAAAATAATAACACTATTTTTTCTTTTGTTAAAATGTTCTATCTTTGCAATCGCTTTGAGAAAAAGATCTCAAAATATCGTTGAATTGCCTGTGAAATCACATTTTCCGGGATAGCTCAGTTGATCAAAGCATAGCTGGTTTCGGCAGTTTTGAATTTAGGCTGAGTGGAAAGATACCGTTGAGTTACATTACAACATGCCAGCATAGCTCAGTTGGCCAG